>NZ_JABCPZ010000214.1 GCF_013283785.1 Nonomuraea antri | reverse complement strand
CGCCGGGACGGCAGATCGTCCAGGTCAGCCCCGGCGACTACGCCGGCTCATGCATCGAGCCGGTCCCGTACCACGCCGTCGGCAGCATCACCCTGCCCGCGGGAGCCGCCCAGACGGTCACCGCCTGGTGGATCATCGACGGCGTCGCCGGACCCAAGCTCGACATCCCCTTCCCCGCCGCCACCCAGCCCCGCGCCTACCTCATGAACAGCCGCTGGAGCCTGGACGGGAACGCGGCGGGCGCGCACGCGGTCGGCCTCATGGTGCAGGGCGGCCCGGCCCAGCCCGACACGCGCTCCTACACCTTCACCTGCGACGACGGCCCCAACGACGCCATCTTGACCCTCAGCCACATCCAGATCACCCATTACGGGGGCGACTGCGACAACACCTTCGCCATGAACATGGGCGCGCTGTTCATGACCGACCGCCCGGCCGAGGTCAAGTACCGCCTGATCGCCGACGACCACAGGGGCCCGATCCTCACCAGGACGCTCAAGCCCGGCGTCACGAACACCCTCAGCGACTTCTGGAACCAGCCCCGGCAGAGCGGCAGCGGCAGCAGCACGGCCCGGATCGAGGTGCTCAACCACAACAAGCCGGTCGCGCAGCAGACCTACAGCTGGACCTGCGAACCCAAGGACCCCAACCCGGGCACGGTCCGCATCGGCAGGCTCAAGACCTCGGCACACCACGGCGACTGCACCAGGCTGCCGCAGCAGTCCGTGTGGACGAGCTTCTACGCGGCTCCGGGAACCGAGATCTCCTACCGGTGGGTGATCGACGGCAAGCCCGGCGAGACGCAGACCCGCATCGTCGGGGAGGGCGGGTTCTCCCCTCACCAGCACAACTGGAGAGCCCAGGCACGAACCGGCGGGACCGTCGCCGTCGAGGTCCTGAACCACAACAAGCCGACCAAGCAGGGCCTCTACCAGGTGCACTGCACCTGACCCGGCAACGGCTCCCACTCCGTGGCCCCTGCCTCAGGCGCAGGGGCCACGGATCCACGCCTTTCACGAGAGACCGGACATGAACAGCACCACGCGCAGGCTCGCGGCCGGCGCACTCGCCCTGACCGCGAGCGTCACCGTCATCATCACCGTCCCTCCGAACACCGCCATCGCCGCGGAAGCCACGGAAGCCACGGGAGCCGCGGAAGCCGCGGGAGCCGCGGAAGCCGCGGGAGCCGCGCAGGCCGCCCCGGCGGCGGTACGCGACACCGACGTCAACGGCGACGGCTACAACGACCTGGCCGTCGCCAGCCCGCGCTACCCCAACCCGGCGGTCCCCGCCCAGACCGGCCTGATCGCCGTCCTGTACGGCGGACCGAACGGCCTGGCAGGTGGCCCGGCCCTCATCCGTCCCCAGCCCGGCTGCTCCAGCGGATACCCCACCTGCAGCGAGTGGGGTTCCGGCCTGACCGCGGCCGACGTCGACCGCGACGGCCGCACCGACCTGGTGTCGGCCGGCGCCTCCGACGCGCAGGTGCACACCTGGACCCCGGCCGGGGTCAGCACCAGCCGGCGCACCGCCCGCCTCGGCTACCGCACCGCACTCGCCGTCGGCCAGACCGACGACGACCCCAGGCCCGACATCGTCGCCTTCTGGACGGGCATCTACAACCGCAGCTACTTCGGCGGCTGGTACAACGACGGGCCGATGGAGTTCAAGGGCATCGGTTCCGGCGAGTACCGCACCCCGACCTCGGCGGCCATCGGCACCGGGCCCTTCGGCAGGCTGCGCGGGGTGTTCGTCGGTCATGACAAGTACAGCGCCGACACGCGGACGTACCTGTGGCAGACCTTCAACCTGCGCACCGGCCCCGACCACTACGTGATGGGCTCGGAGGCCGCCTGCACCACCCCCAAGCAGGGCCAGGTCTGCACCCGTCCGGACTCCAAGGTGGTGCTCGGCGACTTCAACTCCGACGGCCACGAGGACCTGGTGATGGTCACCCCCAGCGAGGGCACCATCCACGGCTGGGGCAGCACGACCTACGGTTTCGGGCTGTATCCGTACAAGGTGGCCACCGACGTGCCCTGGCTGCGCGCGATGGCGGGCAGCCCGATCAGCCTGGCCCTGGGTGACGTCGACGGCGACGGCCAGGCCGAACTGGCCATCGGCGACCCGAACGCCACCGTCTCCGGCCAGGCCAAGGCAGGCACGGTCGCGCTGGTCCCCGGCACGGTCACGGGCTGGGACCTCTCCGGCGCACGTCTCATCAGCCAGGACGGCGTCACCTCCCCCGGCACCCCGGCCACCGCCGACCCCATCGGCGAGCAGTCGGCCACGAACGACGCCTTCGGCCTGGCCGTCTCCCTCCTGGACGTCACCCGCGACGGCAAGGCCGAACTGATGATCGGCGCCCCGGGCAAGCAGGGCGGCCGCGGCATGATCGCCCTCCTGCCCGGTTCGGCCACGGGTATAGGCACGGGCGTCGGCACCGGCGCCGCCCAGGTCGTCCACGCGCAGCCCATCGGCGTCAGCGAGCCCGACGCCCGTTTCGGCACCGTCCTGCTGCGCTGACCCGGCCGGCTCTCGCGCCTCCGCCCGGCTCCCCGCGCGGCCAGGGCGGAGGCCGGGAGCGCAGGTCGGGCCCGGGTCATGCGGTCGGGCGGCACCCGTACATTCACCGGTGTACGGTTGCCGCCCGTCCCGATGGCCCGGGCCCGTGCGGGAAGGACGGCAGGGGTCGTCGTACCGCCGCCGCTCTGGCTGAACCCTCCAACCCGGCGGTACGTCCCATCGGTATGAAGAGATCGCGTATGACCGTCATCGCGGTGCTCGCGGCGCTCGGAGTGTTATGCGCCTGCGGCCGGCCCGCCGCTGCTCCGATGCCCACCGCGGCCGGGACCGAGACGATCCTGTTGCCGCGCGCCGATCAGCCCAAAGCGCACCGTCCCACCCTGGAGCGGCTCAAACGGGAGGCGGCGGCGACGGGCCGGCCGCTGGAGGAGGTCATCAAGCGGTACGCGGCCCGGATGGCCGCCACCGCGCCGCCCAGGCCGACGGACTTCGAGGGCTACGACCCCGCGGTGACCGAGCCGAACGTGATGATCGACGGCATTCCGTACGCCGAGCTGGTCGACCTCGCGGCCGTCGCCAGGTCGGAGGGCATCTCCTACGAGGAGGCCCTCGACCGTTTCGGCTCTCAGTCGTCCAACAGCCGGGTGATCGACCGGCTGCGTGCCGAGTTCCCGGACGAGATCTCCGGCGTCAGCTACGTCGACGACCAGCGGGGGCTGCGCATCGGCTTCAAGGGCGCCGTCCCGGCTCGCGCGATCGAGCTGGCCAGGACGCTCCCCCTGGAGGTCACCCTGATCGGCGGCAAGGGATTCTCCGCCGCGGAGCTCCAGCAGGCGCAGGACGCGGTCGTCTCCCGGCTCGGCTCCCGTCCCGAGGTGAACACGATGACGACGCACGCGGACGACGAGACCGGCCAGGTCAAGGTCACCGTTCAGCCGAAGGTGATGTCGGCCGACGCCGAGGAGTTCAAGCGCCGGCTTCAGCTCCCGCAGCCGGACAATCCACGTATCACCGTCGTGGTCACGCTCTCCGCCGAATCGGTCGGCGTACTGAAGGAGTGAGGGAGCGAAGGGCCCTACGACCGCGCGAGCGCGGCCAGGTTCACCACGCGGACGCCACCGTCCTGAGTCCAGGAGACGACACCGGCGCCCGAGGACCATCGACGGACGCCCGACGGCAGCCGGGCGCCCGCGAAGGTCACGCTCACCCGCGTGCGGGCGTCGAAGATGACGCCTGAGCCGATGAAGAACCGATCCCGATACGGGTAGTCGCGCAGCCCTCGGTAGCCGAGGCTCCGGCTGCCGTCGCTGCGCTGGACGACGGTCTCGCCTTCGCGCGTCCCGGCGCACCAGGTCGGCCCGCAACGCAGGCCCTCGACGCCTGACGCGGGACGAATCTCGACCTGGCTTCCCGTCCGCAGGTTGACGAGCTTGGTCGGATTCGTGCGGACGTCCAGAGGCTCGTCCGTCGCCCACGGCCACTCCACCAGTTGCAGGCCCCTGGACCCGGGCACCCGTTCTGGGACTCCGCCGTCGATCCTCATCCGCCAGACCCCGTCCAGCGGCGCCGACCAGACGACGTCCTGGCCGGCGAGGGCCACACGGTCGACGTTCTCACCCGGGACCGGCCCGACCTTCCGCGCCCGCCCACCGGCCCGCAGGGGAGCGACCCAGGCCTGCCCGTCGGCCAGCCAGACCACCCGCTCCCGGTCGACGGCCAGCCGGCGCGGCGCCCGCGCGAGTGCGGCGACGGTTCGCGAATCCTCGGTGGTGGCGTCGTAGACCTCGAGCGTTCCCCGCTCGTCCCAGGCCAGCACCTCGGTGGCGCTGATCGCCGCCAGCGGCCTGAACCGTGCGGGCATGGTGAACACCGCATGCGGCCAGACCCGCTCGACCGCGTTCCCCTCCGGCGGCGTCGGACTCGGCCCGGCGGTGTCCACGACGGCTTGCGGCGCGGGCCGGACGACCACCGCTGGCCAGACGACCACCGCGCCCCACCCGAGTGCCGCCGCGCAGACCGCCGCGAGCGTCCCCTTCGCCTTCCCGCGCCTGCGGCGTCGCCGCTCGGCCAGCACGCCGGGCAGCACGTCCTGGTTCTCGGCCCGATCGGCGATGGTGCGCAACGCCTGAGCCAGTTTCTCCTCGGTCGTCATCCCCATCTCCCCGTGAGTGCGTCCGCGCGGACGCGGAGTGTGGCCAGCGCCCGCGACGCCTGGCTGCGGACGGTCGCCTGCGAGATGCCGAGCCTCGCCGCGATCTCCGCGTCGGCGAGATCCTCGTAGTAGCGCATGACCAGCACCGCGCGCTGTCTGGCCGGCAAGGCCCGCAGGCGCTGCCAGATCTCGCCGAGCTCGTGTTCGTCCTCGTGGACCGGGGTGGGCACCTCGGCCGTGAGGTGTTCCAGCCGCCGCCTGCGCCACCAGCTCACATGCTGCCTGGCCATGATCGTGCGGACGTATCCCTCGGGGTCGTCCCTGTTGCGGACCCGCCGCCACGCGGAGCTCAGCTTGAGCAGCGCCTCCTGGACCAGGTCGGCCGCGTCGTCGGCGCTGCCGGTCAGTACCAGGCCGTAGCGCAGCAGCGCATGGCTCCTGGCCCGGACGAACTCCTCGAACTCCACATCCCAGGGACGCACGGGCCGTCGCCCTCGTTGCAAAAACTTTCCCGGTCCTCGCGTCCACGTCACGAGGGACACGTTCGTCCGTCTCCGGATCGAGCACCTTTAGAGCCCGCCCGTGCGCACCGGCTCCTGGGCCTTGCCCACCAGCGCCAGCGTGACCAGCACGGACGCCGCCGCCATGACGCCCATCGCGACCTGCGGCGAGGTGAGCTGGGCGAGCGTGCCGGCCAGAGCGGCGGCGACGCCCTGCAGGGCCAGCATGCCCGAGGAGTGCAGCCCCAGCGCGTGCCCGCTCAGCTCGGCCGGAGTCAGCTCGACCAGCCGCTGCTGCAGCACCAGGCTGGACGCGTAGCCGACGGCCGAGACCGTCACGGCGGCCAGCGCCACCGGCGTCGGCGGCTCCAGGACGAAGATCAGGTACGGCACGGCCAGCAGGAGCAGCAACGGGTGAGCCAGCCGGTCCCGCCACGGCGCGGGCACGAACCTGCCGACCAGGACGTCTCCGGCCAGCATGCCGGCCGCGGCCAGGGCGAAGTACGTACCCGCATGCGCGGGCGCGAGCGGCACGAACAACGACTCGCAGCCGACGATCAGCCCGTTCGGCACCCACAGCGCCAGATACAGGCGCAGGTGTGGCGGCGACGACAGCAGGCGCACGTTCGCGCGCCACGTCGCGGCCACGGACGGCCGCCCTGAGGCCCGCGGCGCGCGCTCGGCGAGCCCGAAGACGGCCACCCCGGCGGCGGCCAGGTTCAAGACGGCGGCCACCAGCAGCGTGCCCCCGGGCGACAGTACGGACACCAGCAGCCCGCCCGCCGCGAACCCGCAGATCTGCATCACCCCGACCGACATGTTGATCAGAGACCGGCCGAGCAGGTGACCCTCGGCGGGCAGGATCTCGTTGAGCAGCCCGTAGCGCACTCCCCCGCTCACCGATCCGACCAGGCCGAGCCCGGCGATGATCGCGAAGACCGCCGCCAGGGACAGCCCCGGGATGGCCAGGGCCGCGGTGCCGGCGCAGACGACCAGGGCCGCGGCCGCCATGGCCGCGCGCGGCGGCAGCCGATCGGCCGCCGACATCAGCGTCGCCGCCCCGACCACCTGGGCCAGCGACGGGCCGAACATGCTGAGCGCCGACAACAACGGCGACCCCGTGGCCGCGTAGACCTGGGTGCTCAGCGCGAGCCCGCTCACGGTGGTGGCGGCCACCTGCAGCGAGACGGTGGAAAAGAACGGGGTGAACTCCGGGGTGCGCAGGAGTTCGCGGTACGTACGCATGATCGGAGTCTGGGAGTCCGGGTCGTACCGGTAGTAATGTTTCGCAAGGGGGCGAAACGATGGGCTGGTGGCAGATCAACGCGGACACGCTCGCGAGCGGCCGCTTCGTCATCTCCCCGCTGGCCGAGACGATCGCCGCGCTGATGCTGCTCGACAAGGGGGCGGGGGCCCATCCGGGCGAGCAGGCGTGGCTGGACGCCCATCTGCCCGGTTACCGGCGGCTGCTGGCGGGTGACGAGATCGCCGCGCTGCTCGTCCCGGCCGCCATCGGCAGGCACAACTGGCACGCCGACTTCCTGACCCCCACGCCGTCCGGCGCGGACGGGGTCACCTTCGAGCAGGAGGTCGCCGCCATCAGACGTACCTCCGCCGAGGCCGCCCGGGCCGACCTGCGGGTGTCGCTGCGCGGCCCGCTGCCCGCCCCGCTGGAGCGCTCGGACCTGCCGGACCGCCTGGCCGCCGTACTGGAGTGGGTGTGGCGGGAGACGGTGCTGCCCACCTGGCCGCGCCGCAGGACGATCCTCGAATCGGACGTGGTGTCACGCACTCGCCGGCTCACCCAGGGCGGCTGGGCGGCGGCCCTGGGCGAGCTGCGGCCCGGGATGCGCTGGCTGGGCGAGAGCCGGTTGCAGATCAACACCTTCGACTATCCGCCGATGCGGATCTCGGGGACGGATCTGATGTTCGTGCCCGTCACCCCGTACAAGGGGTGGGTGACGGCCGAGGAGCCGCACCGATACGCGGTGATCTACCCGTGTTCGGGCGCCCTGGCCGAGACGGACCGAACCCCCGCGCCCCGCTCGCTCGGCCGGCTGCTCGGCGCCGGGCGGGCCACGGTGCTGATGTTGCTGGACACGCCGAAGAGCACGACCCAGCTCGTCGCGCTGACCGGGCAGCCGCTCGGTTCCGTCGGCCGCCACCTCAAGATCCTGCTCGACGCGGGGCTGGCGGAGCGGCGGCGGGCCGGGCGTTCGGTGCTGTACTACCAGACGGACGCGGCCACGGTGCTCATCCGGGCGCAGCGGCAGCCGGCTGACTGACGTCCGTTGAGTTTCTTCAGGCTGCTTCTGGCGGCTCGGCCGGGATCACGCGCGCCGCGCTCCAGACGGGAGGGCCCTTACTTCCTCCCTGGCCGTGAACTCCCCCTTTTCGAAATGAATGACATTTCCTTCTTCATCCGTCGCCTCCTACCCGCGAGATGAGGTCCTGGCCGCGCTCAGGTGCGGCCAGGACCCCTCGCTTCCGTGCCGCCGAGGCTACGAAGGAGGGAAGTGGATCTGGTACTGCTCCCAGCCGTTGCATTCGGACCGGTTGGCCCGCAGCACGTCACCCTCGTTGTCCCTGGTGGACGCGTACGTTCTGGACGCCCAGGAGTAGACGCACCAGTACCCGTTGCCCAGCGCGTACGTGTAGAACTCCTCCCAGCCGTTGAAGCCGGACGAGTACGCCTGCATGAGGTTGCCGTTGTTCAGCCGGTTGGAGACGAAGCGGTTCGCCGCATAGGACCAGAAGGACTCATTGCCGGCGTCGTCGTAGCACCACCTGAGCTTCTCCCACGAGCCCGGCGAAGCCCCGGTCGCGTGCAGGCGGTTGTTGTTGTTGAGGCGAACCGAGACCCACTTCCCGGTCGCCCGGGACTTCAGATTCACGTCGTGGCAGGAGATCCCCGCCGCCGCCTCGACGCTGCTCGCGTTGTCCGGCGATCTGCTCCCCGGCTGTGCCTTCGCCTGAAGCTCTTCCTTGGACGTGATCGGCGTCTCGTCCGCGAATGCCGGGCCCGCGGACAACATACCCGCTAACAGCGTCAGCCCGGCGGTGAGGGCAACGAGTGCTTTGCGCATCGGCCAATTCCTCCTGTTGCTTCTGGGGGGTTCCCGAAATGCTCCGCTTTCGGAGATCGGTGGCGAAGTCCGCCAGATACAAGCCGATGATCAAGCAAGCTCACCCCGCCGAATAGGACCGAATGCGTCAGATGCACGACAAGACACGCCATCACTGGAAATGAGCAGCCTGATGGGAATGGCGAGCGGTCGGCCGGGGTGCACGCGAAACAGGCCCGCACACCTTTGAGCTGCCGCATCGGGCGGCCGATCCCGCCTCGGACTGCCGCAGGCATACCGACGACGGCGGTTCACGGTTCTCGCAGCGCCGAACCGGAGGGGCCGCCGTCCCGGGGTGGCCAGGCCTCGGAATCAGTGCTGACGCTGCAGCCCGCCGCCTCCACGGACCTCGACCTGCCGTGATCTCGCGTGGACGGCGAGGTCGCGGGCCAGATGTGCGCGGCGCAACCCGCGTGAACGCAGGTAGCGCAGGTCCTCGACGGTGTCGTACATGAGCTGGACGTGGAAGTAGTTCACATGCTCCAGCACCGCGAACAACCCGAACAGCAGACCCGGCACGCTACCCGATCCGGGATCTGTCGCCACCGTCCAGGCGAGGAACAGCAACCCGATGGTCAGGACCGCCACGTTGGCCCCGCGGGCGACCGCGAAGGCTCCGGCTCCGGGCAGGGGGCCGCCGCGTGCGCCCAGGTGGCGGAGCTTGGCGAACCAGTAACCCGCGCCTTCCACCAGGAGGAGTGCGAACAGCGCGAATCCCAGGGCGTTCGCCACGCTCACCGGCAGCCCGATCATGCCGAACCAGATCGCCGCCTGAAGCGGGATGTTGAACAGTTCGAGCGACGCCAGCAGGCGAAGCCGCTGCTTGATCCAGGAACGGGAGTGGTGACGCATTTGCCCGACTATGGCAGACGCGAGCCCCACCCGACGGGCCGGCCTCTCCGCGGCGACGGTCCGCGCACCGGCTCTGCGGTGCCCGCTCCGCGCGCCGACCGGTTCGATGCCCGGGTCGCGCGCACCGGCCGACTCGATTCCCGGTCCGCGTACCGGACGGTCAGGTGTGCAGGGTGGGCCGGTAGATGAGCTCTTGGGTGCGGCCGTCGAGCGTCCGCGTCTCGATCAGGTCGAGGTCGAAGTCGGCCGCGCCCTGGAAGATCGGGTCGGTTCCGGTCCTGCCGGTGATCACCGGGAAGATCGTCACCTGGACGCGGTCCACCAGCCCGGCGGCCATCAGCGCCCGGTTCATCGACAGGCTGCCGTGCGAGCGCAGCGGTACCGGGGATTCCTTCTTGAGCCTGGCGACCACGTCGATGGCGTCATCGCTCGCGATGGTCGCGTCCGGCCAGTCGAGGGGTCCTTCCAGCGTGGACGACACCACCGTCGCCGGCAGGTTCCTCATCCGGGTCACCCAGGGGTCACGCACGTCGGACTCCTCGGTGCTCTCGGCCAGCATCTGCACGAATTGCCGGAAGGTGGTGGCGCCGAAGACCATGCGCTGCTCCTCGCCGTACAGGGCGAGGCGGTGGGCGAGGAGTTCGGGGCCCTGCTTGCCCCAGTAGCCGCCCCAGTCGCCGCTGCTGTTGTAGGAGCCGTAGCCGTCGAGGCTGCTGAAGATGTCAAAGGTGTAGGTGGCGCTCATGCTGCTCTCCTCAGGTGCACGCGTGCGGCTGGTCGGGATCGGTGTGCAGATACAGACCGGGTACGACGGCGAAACTCATCGCCGTTGCACCTCTGGTGCCCGACCGTCCCTGCCGGAAATCCCCCGAACGGCGCGCCGATACTTGTCGTGGCCGGTCGCCACGAGAGGGAGCGCGTGCGTGAGCCGGTCACGTCCGAGATGATCGACCGCTGCACGCGGCTGCTGGAGGAGCCGGACAGGCTGGGCGCCGACCCCGGTGCGGCGGCTCCCCGGACGGTGCTGGAGCCGGGGGAGCATGTCGTGCCGGCTTGAGGTTTCTGCCGGCTGGCCGGCAACGTGTACGCGGCCGGCGGTGTGCTCGTCACGTCGGTGGACCGGCAGACAGCCTCCTGCCTGAGGTGATCGCGGAACCGCCCCTTCGCGCGCCGGTCGAGGGCGGGGCCCCCACCGGTGAGTGAACCCACCAGCCCCTGCCATCCTCTGACCTTCGAAAAGAGCGTCCCGGGCGCCATGTCATGCCACGAGCCCGCGAAGGGCTTGCGCCGTCAGACGGTTACAGCTTGCGGCGCCAGACGTCGAACGCCATCACCTGACGCATCCCCGCCGACTCGTACAGACCCAGCGCCGGCGTCGTGTTGTTGAAGTCGACGTGCAGGATCGTGCCCTTGCGCCCGCGTGCCGCGTCGGACACGAACGCGTGACGCAGCAGGAAGCGGCCGAGCCCCCGGCCGCGGAACTCCGGCAGGGTGGCGAGCGTGGCCACGTAGCCGCAGTTCTCGTCGGGGACGAACTGGTTGTTGGCGATCAGCACGGCGGCGGGCCGGCCGTCGATCCTGGCCACGACGGTCTGGTTCCAGTCGTGGGTGCTCTGCGCCTGCCTGCGCTCGTACCAGTGGTCGTAGTCGGCCGGGACGAACCCGAAGTGGTCGGCGAACCCCTCCTGGTGCACCCGGTGCGCCTCGCGGCGGACCTCGTCGGTGTCGCCGGTGTGCAGGGTGAGCCCGGTCAGCGGCGCGGGCGGCTCGACCTGGCCGTCGTGGTCGACGCGCATCCGGTGGAAGCTGGTGCCCGGCGCGAAGCCCTGCGCCTTGGCGAAGTCCTGCTTGGCCTGGTCGGCGCGGTAGATGCCGATGTCGACGGTGACGTTCTCGTGCCCGGCCTCGGCGCCGAGTTCGCGGGCGCGCTGCAGCACCGTACGCCACAGCTCGCTCTCCAGCCCTTCGACACCGGGCCGGACGATCACTTCGACGTCGACGAGGTCGCTGTCGCCGTTGCGGCAGGCCCAGGACCAGGCGATGAGCCGGCCGTCGGCGTCGTAGGTCAGCCAGCCGTCCTGGTCGAGGTCGAAGCCGGGCTCGACGAGCTGGTCGGCCACGTCGTCGAGGGTCATGTCGGGGGCACCGATGATGGCGGTGTCGTATGCGGCGACGAGCTCATGGATGAGGGCCGCGTCGTCAGCGGTGGGTCGGCTGTTGGTATTCACGAGGGGACATTGTGCACATAATCCCTGATCGTCCGCCTCCTATTTTCGCGGAGGCGGACGATCAGGGGTCAGCCCTTGATCGAGGTGGGCGTCGTCTCCTCTTCCTGGGGCGCCACCGGGGCGCCGCCGCGCAGCGGGATCTCCTTGACGAACGCCGCCAGCACCGGCACCGCGACCGCGAACACGATGGACCACCAGAACACCCCGGAGATCGACGTCGCCAGCGACTCCAGCATCCCGCTGCGGGCCGGCTCCTTCATCCCGGCCAGCGCGGCGGCGTTCAGTCCCCCGGTGCCGCCCTTGGCCATCTGCTCGGCGGCCTGCGGGCCGAAGTGCTTGGTCAGCTCCGACAGGAAGTGGTTGTTGAAGATCGCGCCGAACAGCGAGACGCCGAACGAGCCGCCGATGGACCTGAAGAACGTGGACGTGCTGCTGGCCACGCCGAGGTCCTTCTGCTCGACGCTGTTCTGCGCGATGAGCATGGTGGTCTGCATGAGGAAGCCCATGCCGAGGCCGAGTACGGCGATGTAGACCCCGGTCACCCAGGCCGGCGTGCCGACCCCCATGGTGGACAGCAGCCACGCGCCCAGCACCATGCCGACGCCGCCGATCACCGGGTAGATCTTGTACTTGCCGGTGCTGGTGATGGCCTTGCCGACGAACAGGGACACGACCATCGCCGCGCCCATCATGGGCAGCAGGAGCAGGCCGGAGTTCGTGGCCGAGGCGCCCTGGACGGTCTGCTGGAACAGCGGCAGGAAGTTGATCGCGCCGAACATGGCGAAGCCGAGCAGGAAGCCGATGGCCGAGATCAGGGTGAAGTTGCGGTTGCGGAACAGCTGCAGCGGCATGATCGGCTCGGCGACCCTGCGCTCGACGACGATGAACACGCCGAGCGTGACCACGGCGAGCGCGGCCAGGCCGAGGATCTGCGGCGAGCCCCACGCGTACTCGCTGCCGCCCCAGGCGGTGATGAGCACCATCGCGACGATGCTCACCGACAGCAGCACGGCGCCGAGCCAGTCGATCCGCACCTTGTTGTTCAGCTTGGGCAGGTGCAGCTTGACCGCGATCATCGCCAGCGCGACGGCGCCGAGCGGCAGGTTCACGTAGAACGCCCAGCGCCAGTCGAGGTGGTCGGTGATGAAGCCGCCGACGAGCGGCCCGGCGATCATCGCCAGCGACATGACGCCGGCCATGATGCCCTGGTACTGCCCGCGCTCGCGGGGCGGGACGAGGTCGCCGATGATGGCCATGACGTTCACCATCAGGCCGCCCGCGCCCAGGCCCTGGATCGCGCGGAAGGCGATCAGCTGGGCCATGCCCTCGCCGGGCTCGGCGCCGAGGATGGACGAGCCGGCCATGCCGCACAGCGCGGAGCCGATCAGGAAGATCACGATGGACACCATGAAGATGCTCTTGCGGCCGTAGAGGTCGCCGATCTTGCCCCAGATCGGGGTGGAGACCGTGGTGCCCAGGACGTAGGCCGTGACGACCCACGACAGATGGGCCAGGCCGCCGAGATCCTCCACGATGCGCGGCAGGGCGGTGCCGATGATCATGTTGTCCAGCATCGCCAGCACCATGGTCAGCATCAGCCCCGGCAGGACCACCATGACTTCACGGCGGCGTCCCACTGCTACTTCCGCCACACGCCCACCCCCAGGAAGAGATCTTGCTTACTTGCCGACCGGCAAGCGTAGAATAAGCTAGATACTTACTTGCCGACCGTCAAGTCGAAATAGGTGGCATTGTGCGGGAAGACACCCGAACCCGGATTCAGGAGATCGCCCTCAAGCTCTTCACCGAGCAGGGTTACGAGGCGACCTCCCTGCGAGAGATCGCGGAGGAGCTCGGAGTCACCAAAGCCGCCCTTTACTACCACTTCAAGACCAAGGACGACATCGTGGCCGGCATCGCCGAGCTGCGCCTGGCCGAGATCGAGGAACTGCTGGCCTGGGCCAAGGCCCAGCCCAAGAGCCACGACATGCGCGTCGAGCTGGTCGAGCGTTACGCCGAGTGCCTCAGGAAGCCCAACTACCTGGGCATCGCCCGCTTCCTCGAACGCAACCAGACCGCGCTGCGCGACCACCCGAAGTTCATCAGGATCCGTGAGCTGATGATGGAGCTAACCGGCGAGATGAGCGGCCCCGACGCCACCCCCGCCCAGCGCATCGGCAACTCGCTGGCGCTGTTCGCCCTGCACGGCGGCAAGTGGCTGGCCCAGGACCCCACCCTGTCCGAGGACGACATCGCCAAGGCCTCCCGCGAGGTCGCGCTCCGGCTGCTCGACTTCTGAGCACTTCCGGACGCCCCCGCCGGATAGGGACGATTGGGACACCGATTTCCGGGCAGGTGCCTCGAACGCATCCAGACGGGAGGAGGCGCAGTGGAGGCCACGATAGCGCTCCGACTGCCCAGGGATGCGGCGAGCGTCCCGCTGATCAGACAGATGCTGGACGGCACGCTGCGGTCGCTCGGCGTCGAGTCGCAGGTACGCGACGACATCGAGCTCATGCTGACCGAGGCATGTTCCAACGTGATCAAACACGCCGATCCCAGCGACGAGTACACGGTCAGCGCCGGGGTCCACGATGGCGTGTGCGTCATCAGGGTCGTCGACACCGGAGGTGGTTTCGACCCGAAGAAGGTCGACGACCCGAATCCCAGCGCCGAGCACGGCCGTGGGCTTCAGATCATGCGTGCGCTCGCCGACGACATCCGCTTCACCAACAAGAACGAGAACGGCGCGGTGGTGTGTTTTGAGAAACGGTTGCGGTTCGTGCCGGGAACGGCCGGATCCGACCTGATGCACACCTGACCGCCCCGGCCTCGAACCCCTTCGAGTCGACAGCGACGCCGGGGCCGCCGTCCGGCCCCGGCAGGTCACTCCATCTCATCTGGGACGCCATAGAGGCGAGTCGGAGCGCCGGCCGGGGTTGCGCCCGCGCGCGGCCGGCGGCGGCGCCGCCGGACCCCCGTGACGGCTCTCGGGCAGCCGCTGCAGCGCCCGCCAGAGGCGGCGTGCCGGCGGCAGCGCGGCGGCCAGCCGCCGCGCGACGACCGACCGCCCGGCGACGGCCGTCTCGCCGTCACCACTCCCCCGCCCCGCGTCACCGCTCTCGTCGGCGGACACGTCCGCGACGCCCGGAGCCGCCTCGGGATCGGCGACACCCCGCACGGGCTCGGGATCGGCGGCGCTCGGAACGTCCTCGGGATCGGCGGTGCCCTGCACGGCTTCGGGATCGGCGGCGCCCGGGCCATGCCGGGCCGCCTGTCTCATCCGCGCGAGCCGGGCGCGCAGCGTACGCCATTCGGCCGTGGAGCGGGCCATCAGGGCCAGGGCGATCAGCACGACCACCGAGATGAGGACGAGGGCCAGGGAGATCAGGACGAAGACGATCAGCAGGGAGCCGATCGCGCCGAGGACTGCCACCATTCGCCGAGAAGTGCCCACCCATTGACCATCTATCCCGATTCGCGGGGATAGATCGCCCTTACCGTCACATCCCGTTGGAGTGGTCGTGCCGTCCGGGCAGCACGTCGAGCCGGCGCAGTATCACGCCCTCGCGCAGCGCCCACGGGCACACCTCCAGCCGGTCGACCTCGAACAGGTCCATCGCCGCGTCGGCCACCACCGCCCCGGCCGCGAGCTGCATGGCCCGCCCCTCCGAGACGCCGGACAGCTCGGCGCGCTCGGCCGAGCCCATGGTGGTCAGTTTGACCGCCCAGTCGGCCATGTCCTGGCGCGACAGCGACCGCGACACGTAGGGCCCGTCGCTGGACGGCGCCGCCCCGGCGATCCTGGCCAGCTGCTTGAACGTCTTGGACGTGGCCACCGCCCGGTCGGGCTCGCCGTACTTGGCGATGTCGCCGACCGTGCGGGCGATCTCGGCGCGTACGTGCTTGCGCAGTTTGCGCACCTCGTCGGCGGACGGCGGGTCGGCGGTGAACCAGTCGCGGGTCAGCCGCCCGGCGCCGAGCGGCAGCGAGACGGCCACGTCGGGCTCCTCGTCCACCCCGGCGGCGATCTCCAGCGAGCCGCCCCCTATGTCGAAGGCCAGCAGCCGCCCGGACGACCAGCCGAACCAGCGGCGCACGGCCAGGAACGTGAGCCTGGCCTCGTCGCGCCCGGACAGCACGTCGATGTGCACGCCGCAGCGCTCTTCGATCTCGGCGAGCACCTCCTCGCCGTTGGCGGACTCGCGCACCGCGGAGGTGGCGAAGGCGAGGAAGTCTTCAACGCCCTTGTCGTCGGCGATGTGCCGGGCCTTGGCCACGAAGTCGGACAGCCGCTCGACGCCCTTGGCGGCCAGCCGGTTGCCGTCGTCGAGGTGCTCGGAGAGGCGCAGCTCCTCCTTGTGGGAGTACGCGGGCATCGGCCGCGCGCCCCGGTGGGCGTCGACGACGAGTAAATGTACGGTGTTCGAGCCGATGTCCAGCACGCCGAGTCGCATGGCAAAACGCTACCGGTCTGCGGCTTTGACGGCGAAGCGGAGGCCGAAGTGGTCGAGCGAGGCGGGCAGCGGGCCGGGCAGCGAACCCGACTGTGTGCCCGACAGCCGGACCGAGGCCCGCACCCGGCGCTCGCGCAGGAACGACTCCAGCAGCATGGCCGCGGTCGACACCACCAGGCCGCGGCCGGGGCAGCCGGCGAAGCCGCCGCTGAACGGCACTCCGGCCCATTCGCCGCGGTGGCGGGCGCCGTCGAGCCACAGTTCCGGGCGGAAGGAGTCGCCGGGTTCTGCCCGGTTCACGTACGGGCTGTAGATGAGCACCATGCTGCCCGCGGGGACGTCCCAGCAGGTCGGGCCGGTGGTGTCGCGCAGGACGACGAGCGTGGTGGGCCAGAGCCGCACCGACTCCAGCACGGCCGCGCGCAGATACGCCGGGTCGAGTGCGGCCGGGTCGAGTGAGTAGGGGCGGGCGGCCAGCAGGGCGAGCGCCCGGTAGGCGGCGATGCCGGCCGCGTCGAAGGCGAACAGCCAGTGCGGCACCTGTCCTTCGGCGTGCACGTCGGCCTCGGACGGGGTGGCCGCGAGCACGGCGGCGAGGCTGCCGGGCTCGGCGCGCCGCAGGTGGCCTTCGAGCCGGCGCTGGAAGGCGTTGCGCACGTCGGTGCGCCGGCCGCGCAGGTAGGACCAGTTGGCGTCGCGGCGCAGCCGGTCGAGTTGCCCGGTGAGCGTCACGTCGTCCCGCGCGCCGTCGCCGAGCACGATGCGCCGGACGATCCGCCGGTGCACCGTGTGGAAGGCCCGCCAGGTGAGCGTGCCGCGCCTGGGCAGCGTGGCGACCTCCTCGGCCACCACCCGCCGGTAGGGTGCGACGTCGGAGCCGAGCACCCGCTCGTTGAAGACGCGCCGCTTGCCGCGCAGCCCGGGGTCGCCGGTGATCAGCACGGCGTCCGGCTCGAAGTGCGCGAGCGCGCCGCGTTTCTCCTTGTTCGCCGGGGTGAACGCGGGGTCTTCGAGCACCCGCCGGACGTCCCTGGAGTCGAGCGGCAGCACCACCCAGCCCCGCGACGGGACCCGCACGAGCAGCGGATCGCCGCCGTGCGCGGCGCGCAGCCGGTCGAGCAGCCTGATCGCCCGCGCTTCCGCCCCGGCCCGTGCGGCCAGCCGGGTCATGAACGGCCGGCGGACGATGACGCCCTGCGCCACGGTCGGCAGCGCCAGGGTGGCGGCCAGGGCCAGCGTCTGCGCGGCCGTGGCCCGAGGCAGCCGCGTGATCGTGGGCATGTGGAGGGACTACCCTTCCATGGTGTCATGACACGTTGAGGGGGATGTGTGAGCGCGTGCTGTGGTCCGAGCCGGGACACCACCACGACACCGGCAGCTCCGGTGACCGTCGAGGCCCTGCCGGTGACCGTCGAGACTCCACCGGTGATCGTCGAGGCCGTGCCGGTGCGGCGTGAACCGCCCAAAGGCATGGTCCGCGTGCCCGGCGGCACCTTCCTGATGGGCGGCGCCGACCCCGACGGCCACCCCCAGGACGGCGAAGGCCCCGTCCGCCAGGTACGGCTCGACCCCTTCCTGATCGACCCCGCCTGCGTGACCAACGCCCAGTTCGCCACCTTCGTCAAGGACACCGGCTACCGGACCGAAGCCGAACACCTCGGCTGGTCGTTCGTCTTCCACCCCTTCGCCACCGGCCCCGTCATGGACGCGAGCGTCCCCCAGGCACCCTGGTGGGCCGGCGTCCAAGGCGCCACCTGGCGCACCCCCGAAGGCCCCGGCTCCACCATCGGCCACCGGCAGAACCACCCCGTCGTCCACGTCTCCTGGAACGACGCCCACACCTACGCCACCTGGGCCGGCAAACGCCTGCCCACCGAAGCCGAATGGGAGATGGCCGCCCGCGGCGGCCTCGAACAAGCCCGATACCCCTGGGGCGACCAACTCGCCCCCAACGGCCGCCAACGCTGCAACATCTGGCAGGGCCGCTTCCCCACCGCCCCCAGCGAAGGCACCATGCCCGTCAAATCGTTCCAGCCCAACGGCTACGGCCTCTACAACGTCGCCGGCAACGTCTGGGAATGGACCGCCGACTGGTGGGACACCACCTGGCAACCGTACGCCGACAACCCCACCGGCCCCGCCCACGGCACCGCCAAAGTGATCCGCGGCGGCTCCTACCTGTGCCACGACTCCCACTGCAACCGCTACCGCGTCGCCGCCCGCACCTCGAACACGCCCGACTCCGCGACCGGGCACACCGGTTTCCGCTGTGCGGCCATACTCTGATCGCATGTCACGAACCCTGCGACTGTTGATCACCGGCGGCGGCACCGGTGGTCACACCTATCCGGCCCTGACGACCCTGACGGCCGTCCAGCGACGTCAGGTGCCGCACGACGTGCTCTGGGTGGGCACCGCCAACGGCCTCGAGGCCAGGATCACGGCCGAGCACGGCATCCCGTTCAAGACGATCACCACCGGGAAACTGCGCCGCCGGCCCAACCTGCGCGAGCTGGGCACCAACATCGCCGACGTGTTCCGCATCCCGATCGGGGTGTTCCAGGCGGTGGGGCACGCGGCGCGCTACCTGCCCGACGTGGTGCTGTCGACCGGGGGTTACGTGGCGGTGCCGATCGGGGTGGCGGCCAAGCTGATCCGCCGGCCGCTGGTCATGCACGAGCAGACGACCGTGGTGGGGCTGGCGAACCGGATCCTGGCCAGGCTGGCCACCAGGATCGCGCTGTCGCACGAGTCGTCGCTGGAGTATCTGCCGGCCAAGGCGCGGGGCCGGGCCGTGGTGACGGGCAACCCGGTCAGGCCCGAGTTGCTGCAGGGCAACCGGGCGGCGGCCTACGACCTGTTCGGGCTGACGTTCGAGGTGCCGTTGATCTACGTGACGGGCGGCGCGCAGGGCAGCAAGCAGATCAACACGCTGATCTCGGAGATCCTGCCCGGGCTGCTGCCGCACGCGCAGGTGGTGCACCAGTGCGGGCCGGCCTGGATCGAGCAGATGCGGGCCGTGCCGCTGCCGCCCGACCTGGCCGAGCGCTACCACCCGGTGCCGTACGTGGGCGCCGAGCTGCCCGACCTGTTCGCGGCGGCCGACGTGGTGATCTCGCGCAGCGGGGCCGGCACGGTGTCGGAGCTGACCGCGATCGGCAAGCCGTCGGTGCTGATCCCGCTCATCCCGGCGGGCGGTGACGAGCAGCGCAAGAACGCCGGCTATCTCGCCTCGGCGGGGGCGGCCAGGGCGCTGCTCGAACCGAACCCGACGGCGCAGCTGTTGCTGGCCGAGCTGATGCCGTTGCTGGCCGATCCCGGGCTGCGGGCGTCGATGGGCGAGGCGGCGCGCAAGCTGGGCCGCGTCGACGCCGCCGACGCGCTGTGCGACGTGCTGCTGGAGGCGGCCTCCGGCCGGATCTGACCGCGTCGGCCGCGATCAGGATCCGGGGCGGTCGAACGGCTCCTTGGACGGCTCCTCGGGGG
>NZ_JABCPZ010000213.1 GCF_013283785.1 Nonomuraea antri | reverse complement strand
CTCCACGACCCCACCCCCCTCCACCGCGTCGACGTCATCCAACCCGCCCTCTTCGCCACCATGCTCTCCCTCGCCCACCTCTGGCACACCCACGGCCTGCAACCCGACACCGTCATCGGCCACTCCCAAGGCGAAATCACCGCCGCCTGCCACGCCGGCGCCCTCACCCTCCACGACGCCGCCCGCCTCATCACCCTGCGCAGCAAAGCACTCCACAAAATCACCGGGCGGGGTGGCATGGCCTCGGTGTCGCTGCCGGAGTCCGAGACGCGGGAGCTGATCGAGCGCTGGGGTGACAAGCTGTCGGTCGCGGCGATCAACGGGCCCGAGACGACGGTGGTGTCCGGGGACGCGGACGCGCTGGACGAGCTGCGTGCCGAGGCCGGTGAACGGGTGCGCCGCATCTCCGTGGACTACGCCTCGCACTCGCCCCACGTGGAATCCCTGCGCGAAGAACTGCTCGACCTGTTCGCCGACATCCAGCCCCAGAAGACAGACATCACCTTCTACTCCACCGTCACCGGCCAGGCCATCGATCCCACCACCCTCGACACCCACTACTGGTACGACAACCTCCGACAGCCCGTCCGCTTCGAACAGACCACCCGCGCACTCCTCGACACCGGACACCACACCTTCATCGAGGCCAGCCCGCATCCGGTGCTGACCGGGCCCATGTCGGAGATCCCGGGCGTCAACGCGGTGGGCACCCTGCGGCGCGGCGACGGCGGCATGGACAGGTTCCTGTCCTCGCTCGCGCGGGCGCACGTGCTCGGCGCGAACGTGGACTGGAGCACGGTGGTGCCCGCCGCGCCCATCGTGAGCCTGCCCACCTACCCGTTCCAGCGCAGTCACTACTGGCTGAACCCGGTACGGCGCTCGGCCGACGCGGAGTCCGCCGGGCTGCGGGCCGACGATCACGCCCTGCTGGGCGCCTCGGCCGAGCTGGCCGTGTCCGGGCAGCGGCTGTTCACCGGACGGTGGTCGGTGGCCGATCACCCATGGCTGGCCGAGCACGTCGTGGCGGGCGTGAACCTGCTGCCGGCCACCGCGTTCGTGGATCTGGCGCTGTACGCCGGCGAGCAGACGGGATGCCCGCGCCTGGCCGAGCTGACGCTGCTCGGGCCGCTGGCGATGGGCCCGGACGAGGTGTTCCAGACCCAGGTCACCGTGGAGCCTCCCGACGAGCACGGCGCCCGCGGCCTGGCCGTCCACGCGCGCCCGGCCGGCGCGGAGCAGTGGACCCAGTACGCCACGGGAGTGCTCACCCCGGCCGAGCCCGAGCAGGGGGCGCCCGCCGCCCTGCCCCACGGCACCCCCGCCGAGGTCTCCTACAAACGGCTCGCCGAGCGCGGTTACGCCTATGGCCCGGAGTTCCAGGGCCTGCGCGGGTTCCGGCGGTCCGGGGACGAGCTGGCCGCCGAGATCGAGATCGAGCTGGACGCCGACGCGCACGCCGTGCACCCCGCGCTGCTCGACGCATGCCTGCATCCGCTGCTGATGACCGGTGGCGAGCACGAGCCGGTGCGCATGCCGTTCAACTGGTCGGGCGTGCAGGTGCGTACGCGCGGGGCCAAGGCGGTACGGGTGCGGCTCACCCCGCTCGATCAGGACGGCGTCCGCGTGCGTGCCACGGACGAGGCCGGACGCACGGTGCTGACGATCGACAGGATCGCGCTGCGGCCCGTGGACCTGAAGAGCCTGCCGGCCGCCGAGCAGGATCTGCTGTTCCGGCTGGAGTGGACGTCGCTGCCCCCGCAGTCCGCGCCGCCGGTGCCGGGAAAGGCGTGGGCACTCGTGGGGACGCCGCTGCCCGGGCTGGAGTCGCTGCCCGCCCACCCCGGGCTGACGGAGCTGGTCGCCGGCGGCGACCTGCCCGACACGGTGTTCCTGACCTGCCCGCCGACCGGCGCCGCCGACCCGGTGGCCGCCACCCACGAGGCCGTGACCGGCTTCCTCGGCCTGCTGCAGGAGTGGCTGGCGGACGCGCGCGTCGAGGGCTGCCGCCTGGTCGTGGCGACCGTGAACGCGCAGAACTCCGGCGAGCGTGACCTGGCCGCGGCCGCGGTGTGGGGACTGGTCCGCACCGCCCAGGCCGAGCACCCGGGCCGCATCACGCTGCTGGACCTCGACGGGGCCCAGGTGAGCAGGCAGGCGCTGGCCGGCGCGCTCGCCACGGAAGAGCCGCAACTGGCCATCCGCGGCGGCCTGGCGCAGGCGCATCGGCTGGCCAGGTTGTCGGCCGCGCCGGCCGACGCGCCGCCGATGTTCCCCGCCGACGGCACCGTGCTCATCACCGGCGGCAGCGGGGCGCTGGCCGAGGTGACCGCGCGGCACCTCGTCGAGGCGCACGGGGTGCGGCATCTGCTGCTGGCGAGCCGCCGGGGGACGCAGGCCCCGGGCACCGCGGCCCTGGCCGACGAGCTCGCCGGGCAGGGTGCGCGGGTCACGGTCGCCGTCTGCGACGCCGCCGACCGCGACGAGCTGGCCGGGCTGCTGGCCACGATCCCGGCCGAGCACCCGCTCAGCGCGGTGATCCACACCGCCGGGGTGGTGGACGGCGGCGTGGTGGGCGCGCTGACCAGGAAGAGCGTGCACGCGGTGCTGCGGCCCAAGGTGGACGCCGCGTGGAATCTGCACGAGCTGACCAAGGATCTCGGGTTGTGCGCGTTCGTGTTGTACTCCTCCGCCTCGGCCGTGCTCGGCAACCCCGGTCAGGCCAACTACGGCGCGGCCAACTCCTTCCTCGACGCGCTGGCCGACATCCGCCGGGCCGAGGGGCTGCCCGTCACCTCGATGGCCTGGGGGTTGTGGGAGCTGCGCGCGGGCATGGCCGGGGCGCTCAGCGAGAAGGACAAGGACAGGTTCGCGGCCTCCGGCATCGCGCCGTTCAGCGCCGCGCAGGGGCTGGCGGCCTTCGACGGCGCGCTCGCCGTGGACAACGCGGTCGTCCTGCCCGTCCGGCTGGACCTGGGCGCACTGCGCACCCGGGCCAGGTCCGGCGAGCTGGACTCGATGTTCCGCAAGGTCGTCGCGGTCGCGCCGGCCGCGAACGCCGGCGGCGCGCGCACGGCGGACGAGGTGCCGCTGGTCCACCGGCTCGCCCCGCTGAGCGAGGCCGCCCGGCAGGAGCTGGTGAGAGAGCTGGTGATGGACTGCATCGGCACCGTGCTCGGGCACGCGTCGCTGGAGCGGGTGCATGCCGAGCGCTCGTTCAAGGAGCTGGGCTTCGACTCGCTGATGGCCGTCGAGCTGCGCAACGGGCTCGGCGCCGCGACCGGGCTGCGCCTGCCGGCCACGCTCGTCTTCGACCACCCCAACCCGGCCGCGCTCATCGACTATCTGGCCGGACTGGCCGCGCCGGGCGAGGACGACCTGTTCGCGCCGCTGATCGTGGAGCTCGACCGGCTGCGCTCCCGTTTCGACGAGATCAACGCCACCGGCGCCGTCAAGGACGAGATCGCCGAACGGTTGCGCGGGCTGCTCAAGCGGGTCGACGGCGAGGAAGCGCCGCTCACCCACGCCACCGACGACGAGATCTTCGACTTCATCGACAACGAGCTCGGCGTCTCCTGACTCACCGAAGGAAAGGAATCATCATGGGCGACCCCGTGGTCATCTCGGGCGGCGGTCCCGCCGGGCTGATGCTGGCGTACGAGCTGGCGAAGGCCGGCGTGGGCTGCGTGGTGCTGGAGAAGCTGACGGACACCAGCGACTACTGCCCCGGCCAGGGGCTCAACACCACCGCCGTGGAACTGCTCGAACAGCGCGGCCTGCTCGACGGCCTGCTGGAGCACCGCGACCAGAGCGAGACCAAGGGCACGCACTTCGCGATGCTCTGGCTGGACGACTCGCCGCTCGAAGGGCGGCACAGGACCGGAACGCTGATCGGCCAGCAGCACCTGGAGCGCCACCTGGAACGCCAGGCCGTCGCGCTCGGCGCGGACCTGCGGCGGGGACACGAGCTGCGCGAGTACACGCAGGACGACGACGGCGTCGACCTGACCGTCCGGGGTCCGGCGGGCGAGTACTCGCTGCGCGCCGCCTACCTGGTGGGGGCGGACGGGGTGGACAGCCTCGTCCGCCGCCTGGCGGGGATAGATTTCCCCGGCGCCGGCGATCCGTGCTACGGCCTCGTGGGCGACGTGGAGATCTCCATGTCCGAGCTGGCCGAGGTGCACCAGCGGCCGCGGTTCTCCCCCACGGGCGGCATGTACTCGGCGGTGGCGACCTCGCCAGGAGTGGTCCGCGTGATCACCGCCGAGTTCGGCGTCGACCTGCCCGACGGCGATCCGACGGCCGCGGAGCTGCGTGAGCGCGTCCGCGTGCTGAACGGCGAGGCGTTCCCCGAGGCCCCGGTCCGCTGGGTGCGCAGGTACGGCGGCCCCACGCGCAACGCCGAGCGCTACCGGTACGGCCGGGTGTTCCTGGCGGGCGACGCGGCGCACACGTTCTTCCCGCTGGCCGGGCTGCGGCTGAACGGCTGTCTGCAGGACGCGGTCAACCTGGGCTGGAAGCTGGCCGCGTCGGTGCGCGGCCAGGCGCCGCGTGCACTGCTCGACACCTACCACGCGGAGCGGCACCCGGCGGGTGCGCAGGCGGGCGCCGCCACGGACGCGCAGCTCGCGCTGATCCACCCGGCGCGGAAGGTGGCGCCGTTGCGCGCGCTGATGCAGGAGCTCCTGCGTCATCCGGAGGTGAACCGGCACCTGCTCGGGCTGTCCACCGGCCTGAGCGTCTCCTACGCCGACGGCCCCGGTCTGGTGGGGCGGCGGTTGCCGCACGTGGAGCTGAAGACGGCCACCGAGGTGACCAGCGTGCCCGCGCTGCTGCACGCCTGCCGCGGGGTGCTGCTGGACTTCACCGGAGACCACGCGGCGGCGGCCGACGGGTGGCGGGACCGCGTGGACGTGGTGGTGGCCGAGCCGTGCGAGGCGATCGACGCGAGCGCCGTCCTGATCCGTCCCGACGGGCATGTCGCCTGGGCGGCCGGCGCGGGCGAACTGCGTGCGGCGCTCGGGACCTGGTTCGGCGACCCCCGCTGACGCCGCTCCCCCGGCGGCGGGCGCGCGAAGAGAACCCCTCCGGATGCTCCGGAGGGGTTCTTCGTCGTCCCGCGAGCGTCAGGTGTGGGTGACGGCCAGCGAGCGCAGCGCCGCCTTGTCCACCTTTCCGATCTTGGTGTGCGGCAGGTCCTCGACCAGCAGCAGCCGCTCGGGAAGCTTGAAGCGCGCCACCTCCATGCCGGCCAGCGCCGCGCGCACCCCGGCCAGGGTGATCTCCCGCTCGGGCTCGGGGACCACCACGGCGCACACCCGCTCCCCGAGCACGTCGTCGGGCACGCCGACCGCGGCCACCCTGGAGACGCCGGGAACCCGGTACAGCAGGCTCTCCACCTCCTCGGCGGAGATCTTCTCACCGCCTCGGTTGATCATGTCCTTGTCGCGCCCGGCCACCATCAGGTTGCCGCTGGGGTGCAGCCGCACGACGTCGCCCGTGCGGTACCAGCCGTCGGGGGTGAAGGCCCGCTCGTTGTGCTCGGCGGCGCGGAAGTAGCCGCGCGGCGTGTACGGGCCACGGGTCAGCAGCGCGCCCATCTCGCCCGGCGGGACCGGTTCGCCGTCCTGGCCGACGATGCGGATCTCGTCGCCGGGGCTCAGCGGGCGGCCCTGCGTCTCCAGCAGCACCTCGTCCGGATCGTCCAGCCGGGTGTAGTTGAGCAGTCCCTCGGCCATGCCGAACACCTGCTGCAGGCCGCAGCCGAGCACCGGGCCGATCCGGCCGGCGATCTCCGGAGCCAGCCGCGCGCCGCCCACCTGGAGCAGGCGCAGGCCGGGCGGGGCCGGGTGCCGTCCTGAGGCGACCGCGTCCACCCAGCGCTGGGCGACCGCGGGGACCACGGCGGTGACCGTGACGCCCTCGGCGGACATGAGCGGAAGCACCCGGTCGGGGTCGGGGCTGCGGCTCAGCACTACCCGGCCGCCGTTCATGAACGTGCCCAGGATGCCCGGGCAGGCGAGCGGGAAGTTGTGCGAGGCGGGCAGGGCGGCCAGGTACACGGTGTCCTGGCCGAGCCCGCACAGCTCGGCGCTGGCCCTGGCGTTGTATTCGTAGTCGTCGTGGGTGCGGGCGATCAGCTTGGGCAGCCCGGTGGTGCCGCCTGACAGCAGCAGCACCGCGACGTCGGAGCCGGTCACCGGCAACGCGTCCAGTTCGGCGCGGGCCCCGGCCAGCGGACGGCCGAGCCTGCGCAGATCCTGCTCGCCTGGCGCGGTGGCGGGCCCGGCGACCAGCAGCAGGCGGGCGCCTGCGGTGGCGGCGAGCACCTCGTGGCCCAGCGCGCGGTGGTCGAATCCGGCCAGCACGTCGGGGACGGCGACCGCCCGGACCTCGGCCAGCCGCGCCAGGTAACGCAGCTCGTGACCGCGGTGCGCGGGCAGCGCCAGCACGGGCGCCGCGCCCAGGCGCAGGCAGGCCAGCACGAGCACGACGTACTCCCAGCAGTTCGGGAGCTGCACGAGCAGCCGGTCGCCCGTGGCCAGGCCGGCGTTCATCAGCCTGGCGGCGCAGCCGTCGGCGCGATCGGCCAGTTCCCGGTAGGACAGGCGAACCTCGCCGTCGGTGAGCGCCTCGCGGTCGCCGTATCGGTCGGCCCATTCGTGCAGGTAGTCGCCCAGCGGCCGGCCGCGCCAGTATCCGGCGCGCCGGTAGCGGGCGGCGGCCTCCGGCGGCCAGGGCACGAAGCCCAGTGTGTCGGTGTCGTGCATCGGTCGGACCTCCTGAGGTCGTCAGGGAGCGGCCGCGACCAGGTCGGCCCGGCCGGACAGGACGAGGGTCGTCATCGCGTCGGCGTCGTACGGCCCCGCGAGCAACACCGGCAGCCCGCGGTTCAGCCTGGCCTCCTGGGCCACCAGCAGCCGGGTCAGCGCGGTGCCCCCGCGCACGCCCACGAACCGCCCCTCGTGGTGGGCGTCGAGCCGGGCCAGCGCGCCCGGCAGATCACGTTCGGCGGCGGGGGCGTCGATCCACGACACCTCCGGCACCTCGGCCCCGCCCGCGGTGACCGTGCCGTCGCCGGCGACGCGGGCGCGGCGGCAGGGCAGGCTCAGGTGGCGGCCGTGCCAGGCGGCCTCCAGCGGCTCGGCCCCGTGCCGCTCGTGCCACCATTTGTCGACGCGCTCGACGTAGCCGGGATCGCGCAGGCGCAACTGCTCGCGGGTGATGCTGCGGGTCAGGAAGTGGAAGGCGAACTGGGCCGGCTCGAAGGCGCGGGCGTACTCGCCGAAGTGCTCCCACCAGGACAGGCTCGGCCGCGCCGCGTGCTGGATGCGCTCGACGCGCGGGCGGCGTTCGTCCTCGTAGCGGCGCAGCGCGGTGGGCAGGTCGTCGCCGTGGGCGGCCACGGCGGCCGCCAGCGCGGCGGCGTCCTCCATGGCCATCTTGGTGCCCGAGCCCACCGAGAAGTGGGCGGTGTGCGCGGCGTCGCCGAGCAGGACCCAGGTGCCCCGATGCCAGGTCCGGGTGCGGACCGTGGAGAAACGGGCCCAGCGCGAGTTGTTGCCGACCAGCGGGTGACCGAACAGCTCCTCCAGGTACGCCCTGCTCCGCTCGTCGCTCGCTCCCGGCGGCGCGCCCGGGTCGAACCCGTCCAGCCCGGCCCTGGCCCAGGTGTCGGCGTCGGTCTCCACGATGAACGTGCTCAGCGAGTCGCTGATGGGGTAGGCGTGCGCGGCGAAGGCGCCGTGCGGGCCGCTCCGGTGCACGAACGTCAGCCCGTCGAACGGCTGCGGTGTCCCGAACCAGATGAACCTGGCGCTCGACGTCTCGGCCGAGGCCCCGAAGTCCGCGGCGAACAGGGCGCGGAAGCGGCTGTTGGCGCCGTCGCACACCACGACGAGGTCGAACCCGTCGAGTTCGGCCGGATCGTGGATCTCGTGCCGGAAGCGCAGGTGGACGCCCGTGGCGGCGGCGCGGGCCGCGAGCGTGCCGAGCAGCGTACGCCGGACCACCGCGGACATGCCCATGCCGGCCACCCGCTCGCCGGCCTCGCCCAGCCGGATGTCGATCGTGTCCCAGCGCGGGCCGAGCCCGCGCAGGCGGGCGCCCAGCTCGGGATCGGCCGTGTCGATCGTGCCCAGGGTGGCGTCGGAGAAGACCACGCCGAAGCCGAAGGTGTCCAGCGGCCGGTTGCGTTCGAACACCACGACCTCGGCGTCCGGCCTGCTCCTCTTCAGCAGAGCCGCGAAGAACAGGCCGCCGGGCCCGCCGCCCACGCACGCGACCCTCATCGCCGGTCACTCACCGGCGCCACCGGGACGCCGGCCGCGGTGGCGCCGACGATCTTGCGTGCCGTCACGTTGTTGATCGGCATGAACGTGGCCGCCTGCACGTCACGCCACATCCGCTCGAACGGCAGCGCCCGCGCGTAGGAGGCGCCGCCGACGACGTCCACCAGGCGGCGCATGACCTGCGTGGCGTTGTTGGCGCCGACGTACTTGACCACCGCGCACCTGGCCACGCCCTCCTGGACGCCCACGTCGAACAGCCGCCCGGTGCGGACCTCGTCCACGTGCCTGTGAATGAGCGCGCGTGAGGTCTCCAGCAGGATCTGGCACTCGCCGATCGCGTCCTGCACGACCGGGTCGTGCTGCCTGCCCTTGGCGCTCAGCTGGGACACCGTCCAGTCCAGCGCCCCCGCGGCGACGCCGGTGTAGACGGCGGCGAACGCGGGCAGCGCCCACGCCCAGGTGGTCCGCAGGACGCGCGCGTCGAGGTGCCCGGCGGGCAGCCGGTGGCCCACGGCCTCGTCGGGGACGAACACCTCGTGGAACTCCACGTCGTTGCTCTGCGTGCCGCGCATGCCCAGGGTGTCCCAGGTCTGATGGATGCGAACGCCCGGCTGGTCCAGCTCGACCTGGCAGAACAGCACCAGGGGCCCGCCGTCGGCGTGTTCGTCCCTGGCGGTGACCGAGCAGTGGGTGGCCACGGCGGTGTTCGTGCCGAAGCTCTTGCGCCCGGTGACCAGGTAGCCTCCCGGCACCCTGACGGCCTGGGTACGGGCGTCGGTCAGGTCGTTCGGCATGCCCATCTCGCTGGTGACCGAGGACCAGATCATGCGGCCTTCGGCCACGGCGCGCAGCATGGACTCCAGCCGGTCGCTGCCGGTACGCCGCCAGATGCCCGCCCACTGGGCGACGGGCAGGGTGTGCATGGTCACCGCCAGCGCGGTGGCGCCGTCGCCCATGGCCAGCCGCTCGAGAACGAGGAGGATCTCGGCCATGCCCGCGCCCAGCCCGCCCATTTCCTCGGGCACCGCCAGGGCCAGCAGCCCCGACTCGCGCAGGTCGTCGTAGTTGCGGTAGGGGAAGGTGTTGTCGCGATCGTGCTCGGCGGCGCGTCCTGCGAACACGTCGGCGAGTTCTCCGGCCAGATCGACGAACCTCTGTTGGGTCGCGTTCAGACAACGCACGGGCTCTTCCTTCACGAACAGGGGATGGCGGGCCGCAGGAGGCCCTCGGCCCGCCCGGAATCCCTCGGGTCAGATCGGCAGGGCCGCCCGTGCGGGCTGCCGGACCAGCGGTCGGCCGAGTGCGGCGGTGACGCGGTCCAGGTCGTCGATGATCGACTTGAGCTCCTCGGGGAGCAGCGCCTGCCGGCCGTCGCACAGTGCGGCGGCCGGATCGGCGTGCACATCGATGATCACGCCGTCGGCCCCGGCCGCCGCGGCCGCCAGCGTCATCGGGCCGACCAGCGCGGGATCCCCGGTGGAGTGACTGGGGTCCACGATGACCGGCAGATGGCTGAGCCGCTTCACGGTCGGGACGATGCTGAGGTCCAGCGTGAACCGGGTCTCCCGCCCGAACGCCCTGATGCCGCGCTCACACAGCACGACGTCGGGGTTGCCCTCGCTCATGATGTACTCCGCCGCGCACAGCCATTCGTCGACGGTCGCGGTCATGCCGCGTTTGAGCAGCACCGGCAGGCCGGCCCGGCCGGCCTCCTTCAGCAGCGGGAAGTTCTGCATGTTGCGGGTGCCGATCTGCACCATGTCGGCCCACTCGGCGACCAGCGCGACCTCGTCCGGCTGGGTCGCCTCGGTGACGGTGCCGAGCCCGCTCAGGTGACGCTGCCCGGCCAGCATGCGCAGGCCGAGCTCGCCCAGCCCCTGGAACTCGTAGGGTGAGGTACGCGGCTTGTACGCGCCGCCGCGCAGCAGCACCGCGCCGGCCGAGATCGCGGCCTCGGCGGCGGCCGCGAGCTGTTCCTCGGTCTCCACGGCACACGGGCCGGCGATGACCGTGAATCCCGGCCCGCCGATCTCGACGCCGCCGACGCGCACCCGTGAGCCGGACGGATAGAGCGCACGGGCGGCCAGGTGGAACGGGCCGGTCGAGTGGACCGTGCGCAGCACTTCCGGATGCTGGTCGAAGTCGGCGACCGGGCCCAACGCCTTGGGACAGACCAGCAGCGTCCGCCCGTCCAGGCTCACCGGATGGACCGGGCCGTGCTGCTCGGACAGGGACTTCAGGAGTTGTTCCAACTGATGGGCGTTGACGGTTCTGGACATTTCGACGATCACGTCGGCCTCCTCGGCGAATGGACGAGTGCGCGAGCGTCACTGTCCGAGCGGAACCAGGTAGCGGGCGACACTGGACAACTTCTCGCACGTCTCGGTGAGCTCGCGTTCTGGCCGGGACTGCTCGACGATGCCGGCCCCGGCGCGCAGCCAGGTCCGGCCGTTGTGCTGGAACACCGTGCGCAGGACCAGGGCGGCGTCCATCGCGCCGTCGCTGTCGTAGGCCAGCACGGCGCCGCTGTAGAGCCCACGCGTGGAGTCCTCCAGCTCGTGGATCAGCGAGTACGCCGACCGCTTGGGCACGCCCGAGGCGGTGACCGCGGGGAACAGCGCGGCGAAGGCGTCCCACGCCTGCTGGCCCTCGTCGAGCCTGCCACGCACGGAGGAGGCCAGGTGCTGGACGGTGCCACGCTCCCTGATGACCATGAACTCCGGGATGTCCACGGCTTCGCCGCACAGGCCCATCAGCTCGTCGTAGGCGACCTTGACCGAGATGGCGTGCTCGAAGATCTCCTTGGAGTCCCCGAGCAGCTCGGTGCGCAGCGCCTGGTCCACGGCCGGAACACCGGTGCGGGCGCGGGTGCCGGCCAGCGGCTGGGTGGTGACGATCCCGTCGTCGCTGACCTCCACCACGGTCTCCGGGCTGAAGCCGGCGGCCTTGCGCCCGTCCAGGGAGAACAGGAACGACCGCGCCGGTGAGTTGGCGCGGCGGCCGACGGCGTAGGTGCCGACGATGTCGATCGGATGCTCCACCGGGACGGTGCGGGAGAGGATGACCTTCTGCAGCCGTCCGTCGCGGATCTGCTGCACGGCGCTGGCGACGGCCGCCCGGTACCGGTCGGCGTCGTGCCCGTTCACCTCCACGGGGCTGGCGCGGTAGGGCACCGCCTCGGCCGGTTCCAGCGCGGCCTGCATGGCGTCCAGGTCCGCGGGGTCCAGGGCCCGCAGCAGCGTGCCGGAGGAGTGGAAGCGGATCTCGCTGCGCGGGATGACGAGGTGCAGGAACACGTCGTCGCCGACGAGGTCCATGAGACCGTCCTTGGCCGTGGCCATGTCGAACCCGCACCAGCCGTACATCCGCCAGGACTCGATGGGCACGTCGTCGAGGATCTGGGGGATCTGGTGCAGCAGGTTCTCCTGCCAGGCGTGCTCGGTCTCTCCGCCGGGGCCGCGCAGCAGCAGCCGGTGCCTGTCGATGGTGAGCTCGGCGGCGACGCCGGAGGTGAAAGCCCACCCTTCCGGCCCTTCGTAGCAGACGTAGTCGGACTCCCCCTGTCTGGCTGCCAGGTGCACGACGGTGGCGAGCGGGTCCGCGATTGGAGCGGTTATGCGCTCGTGGTACTTCTGGCGATCAGCCATGGAAATGCCTCCTGCATAGGGAATCGCGCCATGGCGGGTGTGCGGCGCCCGCTCTCCGCGCATCGTTGAGGCCAGGTCTAAACCGGCCCTAACCATGGCCTAAAGCGCCGGTCGGCTTTAGATCGCCACAAGGTCGCGCTAAGTCGCCCTGGCCAGAGTTGTCGCGAATCCAAGCAGCGCGGGTGGCGAAAGGGATGGCTTCGCATGCCTAACGAGGACAAGCTTCGCGACTATCTCAAGCGGGTCACCGCCGATCTGCAGCAGACCCGGCGCAGGCTGGCCGATGCCGAGGAGCGGATGCGCGAGCCGATCGCGATCGTGGGCATCGGCTGCCGCTTCCCCGGCGGTGTGCGATCGCCGGAGGCGCTGTGGCGGGTGGTGCGCGACGGCCTGGACGTGATGGGGGACTTCCCCGCCGACCGCGGCTGGGACCTGGACACGCTGTTCGACGACGATCCTGAGACGGCCGGCGCCTCCTACACCCGCAGGGGCGGCTTCCTGGACGACGCCGCCGACTTCGACGCCGGGTTCTTCGGCATCAGCCCGCGCGAGGCGCTGGCCATGGATCCGCAGCAGCGGGTGCTGCTGGAAACGGCGTGGGAGACGTTCGAGCACGCCGGGATACGGCCGTCCACGCTGCGCGGCAGCCGGACCGGGGTGTTCGTGGGGACGGGTCTGCAGGACTACGCTCCGGAGGTGCGCTCGGTGCCGGCCGAGGTCGAGGGCTATCTGGGCGCCGGGGTGATCCCGAGCGTGGCCTCGGGCCGCATCGCGTACGTCTTCGGCCTGGAGGGCCCGGCGCTGACCGTGGACACCGCGTGTTCCTCGTCGCTGGTGGCGCTGCACCTGGCGGTGCAGGCGCTGCGCCGGGGCGAGGTGTCGCTCGCGCTGGCCGGCGGGGTGACGGTCATGTCGGCCCCGCGGCTGTTCCTGGAGTTCAGCAGGCAGCGCGGGCTGTCGCCGGACGGCCGCTGCCGCGCCTTCGCCGAGGGCGCCGACGGGACCGGGTTCTCCGAGGGGGCCGGGCTGGTGCTCGTGGAGCGCCTGTCGGACGCCCGACGCAACGGTCACCGGGTGCTGGCCGTCGTCCGCGGCTCCGCGGTGAACCAGGACGGCGCCAGCAACGGGCTGACCGCGCCGAGCGGACGCGCGCAGGAGCGGGTGATCCGGCAGGCGCTGGAGGACGCCGACCTGGCGCCGTCCGACGTGGACGCCGTGGAGGCGCACGGCACGGCCACCCGGCTGGGCGACCCCATCGAGGCCGCCGCGCTGCTGGCCACCTACGGCCGGGGGCGCGCGCGGCCCCTGTGGCTGGGCTCGGTGAAGTCGAACATCGGGCACACGCAGGCCGCCGCGGGCGTGGCCGGCGTGATCAAGATGGTGCTGGCGCTCGGCCGCGGCCTGCTGCCGCGCACCCTGCACGTGGACGCGCCGACCTCGCACGTGGACTGGTCGGCGGGCGAGGTGTCGCTGCTGACGGAGGAACGTGAGTGGCGGCGTGACCCGGAACGGCCGCGCCGCGCGGGGATCTCGTCCTTCGGCCTCAGCGGGACCAACGCGCACGTCGTGCTGGAGGAGGCCGACGAGACCGGCATTCCCGCAGAGCCCGACGAGACCGGTAGTCCCGCAGAGCCGGACGGGTCCGGGGACGTCGCGGTCGTGCCCTGGGTGCTGTCCGCCCGGTCCGCGCCCGCCCTGCGCGCCCAGCTCTCGCGGCTGCGTGAGTTCGCCGAGGCGCGCCCGGAGCTGACTCCCGCGGAGATCGGCCGGGCGCTGGCCGCCACCAGGGACACCCTCGACCATCGCGTGGTCGTCGCCGGCCGCACCCGCGAGGAGCTTCTCGACGGCCTCGACGCCGTCGGGGCGGACCTGCCTGCGGCCGGATCGGGGCGGCTGGCGTTCCTGTTCACCGGTCAGGGCAGCCAGCGGCTCGGCATGGCCGAGGAGCTGCACGCCGCCTTCCCCGCCTTCGCGACGGCCTTCGACGAGCTCGCCGCCGAGTTCGGCCGTCACCTGGAACGGCCGCTCAAGGACGTGGTCTGGGGCGACGACGCCCAGGCACTGAACAGGACGGTGTACACGCAGTGCGCGTTGTTCGCGGTGGAGACGGCGCTGTTCCGCCTGCTGGAGAGCCTCGGCCTGCGCCCTGACCTGGTGGCCGGACACTCGGTCGGCGAGCTGGTCGCCGCGCACGTGGCCGGTGTGCTGTCGTCGGCGGACGCGTGCGCGCTGGTGGCGGCCCGTGGCCGACTCATGGACGGCGCCCGCGAGGGCGGTGCGATGCTGGCCGTCGGCGCGCCCGAGACCGAGGTGGCCGCCGCGCTGGCCGGCTTCCCCGGCGTGGACCTGGCCGCCGTCAACGGGCCCGCCTCGACCGTCGTGTCCGGCGACGCCGACGCGGTCGCCGGGGTGGAGGAGCTGTTCCGCGGCCAGGGGGTGCGCACGCACCGGCTGCGGGTGAGCCACGCCTTCCACTCCGGGCACATGGACGGCGTGCTCGCCGAGTTCGAGCGGGTCGCCGCCGGACTGACGTACGCCGAGCCCACGATCCCGATCGTGTCGAACGTGACGGGCCGGATCGCCGACGCCGCCGACCTGGCCTCCGCCGCCTACTGGGCGCGGCACCTGCGCGCGCCCGTCAGATTCGCCGACGGCCTGCGCACGATGGCCGAGCAGGGGGTCACGGCGTTCCTGGAGGTGGGCCCGTCGGCCGCGCTGACCGGGATGGTCGGCGAGACGCTGCCCGGCGTCACCGCGGTGTCCGTGCTGCGGGAACGGCGCCCCGAGGCCGTCTCGCTGCTGGAAGCGCTCGGCGGGCTGCACTCCTGGGGGCTGCCGGTGGCGTGGGAGCGGTTCCTGCCGCCCGGACCACGGGTGGACCTGCCCACCTACGCCTTCCAGCGCGAGCGGTTCTGGCTGGAGCCTTCGGCCAGGGCGGACGTGGCCGGCGCAGGGCTGGGTGCGGCGGGCCACGCGCTGCTCGGCGCGATCGTCGAGCAGGCCGACGCCGACCAGCTCATCCTCTCCGGACGGCTGTCGCTGACCGCGCAGCCGTGGCTGGCCGGGCACGCCGTCAACGACACCGTGCTGCTGCCCGGCACCGCCTTCGCCGACCTGGCGCTGCACGCCGCCGACCGGGCGGACTGCCCGGCCGTGGCCGAGCTCACGATCTCGGCCCCGCTGACGCTGCCCGCGCAGGGCGCCGTCATGGTCCAGATCATCGTGGGGCCCAGGGACGAGAGCGGCTGCCGTCCGCTGAGCATCCATTCCCGGCCGGAGAACGGCGAGAGCTGGACCCGGCACGCCACGGCCACGCTGGGCGACGGCGACCCGGCCCCGGCGGACTGGGCCCGGCCGGCGGACGCCGAAGCCGTCGACCTCGACGACCTCTATCCGCGCCTGGCCGCGCACGGATACCGGTACGGCCCCGCCTTCCAGGGACTGACGGCCATGTGGCGGGCCGGCGAGACCCTGTACGCCGACGTCACCCTGCCTTCCGACATCGACCCCGACGGGTACGGCGTGCATCCCGCGCTGCTGGACGCCGCGCTGCATCCGCTCATCGTCGCGGCCACCGAGGATGTCGCGTTCGAGCCGATGATCCCGTTCGCCTGGACGGACGTGCGGTTGCACGCCACCCACGCGACGGCGCTGCGGGTGCGCCTGAACCGGCACGGCCACGACAGCGTCTCCATCGTCGCGGCCGACGCGTCAGGCGCACCGGTCGTCAGCGTCGGCACGCTGACGCTGCGCCGGGTGCCCACCGAAGCGCCCACCGCCGCCGCGCCACTGCACCACCTGGAGTGGACGGCGCTGCCCGAGGTCGCCGAACCCGGCCGGCGGCGCTGGGCGGTGCTCGGCGAGCCCGGCCCGCTGCTGGCCGCCACGCTGAACGACGCGGGCCCGGCCGCCGACGATCCCGAGCTGGTCTTCGTGCCGGTCGGCGGGACGGACACACGGGCCGCGCTGGACGTCGTGCTGACCAGCCTGCGGCAGTGGCAGGCCGGTGCGGACCAGGCGAACGCCACGCTCGTGTTCGTCACCGAGGCCGCGACGGCCGTATCGGCCGGTGAGCACGTGCTGGACCTGGCCGGAGGCGCCTGCTGGGGGCTGGTGCGCACCGCGCAGGCCGAGTCGCCCGGCTGCTGCGTCCTGGTCGACCTGGGCGCCGCGCCCACCTGGAACACCCTGCTGGCCGCCGTGGAATCCGGCGAGCCGCAACTCGCGCTCCGCCACGGCACCGTGTACGCCAGTCGCCTCGTCCGCACCACAGGAGAGGATGCCCTTGAGCTGCCGGCCGGTCCGTGGCGGTTGACCATCGACGAACCCGGCACGTTCGAGCGCCTGTCCGCCGGGGCGGCGCCCGAGCACGACGCGCCGCTCGCCGCCGGGCAGGTACGGCTGTCGGTACGGGCGCTGGGCCTGAACTTCCGCGACGTGCTGATCGCGCTCGGCCGGTACCCGGTCGCCGCGCCGATGGGCGGCGAAGTGGCCGGGGTCGTGGTCGAGACCGGGCCGGGCGTGACCGGGCTCGCCCCGGGTGACCGCGTGATGGGGCTGGTCCCCGAGGGCGCGGGGACGACGGCGGTCACCGATCGGCGCCTGCTCGCCCCGGTCCCGCCGGGGTGGTCGTTCGCGCAGGCGGCGACCGCGCCCATCGCGTACCTGACCGCCTACTACGGCCTGGTCGACCTCGCCGGGCTGCGACCGGGTGAAGCCGTGCTGGTGCACGCGGCCGCCGGCGGTGTCGGGATGGCCGCGGTGCGGCTCGCCCGGCACCTGGGAGCCGAGGTGTACGGCACCGCGAGCGCCGCCAAGCGCCAGGTCCTGGCCGGTGACGGGTTCGACCCGGCGCGCCTGGGCGACTCACGCAGCCTGAGCTTCGAACCCGAGCTGCTCGCGGCCACCGGCGGCCGCGGAATGGACGTCGTGCTCAACGCCCTGACCGGGGACTTCGTCGACGCCTCGCTCCGCCTGCTGCCCAGGGGCGGCCGCTTCCTGGAGATGGGCAAGGCCGACGTCCGCGATGCCGGTCAGGTCGCGCAGAGCCGGCCCGGGGTCGTGTACACCGCCTTCGACCTGCTGGAGTCCTCGCCCGACCGGATCGGGGAGATGCTCGGCGAGCTGAGCGCGGCGTTCGCGTCGGGGGCGCTGCGGCCGCTGCCGGTGACCGCCTGGGACGTACGGCTGGCCCGGTCCGCGTTCCGCGAGCTCAGCCAGGCCAGGCACATCGGCAAGATCGCGCTCACGCTGCCGAGGCCGCTCGACCCCGCGGGAACGGTGCTGGTGACCGGCGCCACCGGCAGCCTGGCGGGGCTGGTCGCCCGCCATCTGGTGGCCGAGCACGGCGTCAGGCGGCTGTTGCTGGCCGCGCGCCGGGCGGTCGACCCCGAGCTGGTGGCGGAGCTGACCGCGCTGGGCGCCGTCGTGTCCGTGACGCGGTGCGACGTCGGCGACCGGGCCGCGGTGGCCGGGCTGCTCGCGTCCGTGCCCGCCGCTCACCCGTTGACCGCCGTCGTCCACACGGCGGGTGTGCTGGACGACGGCGCGCTGGACGGCCTCACCCCCGAACGTCTCGACGCCGTCCTGCGGCCGAAGGCAGACGCGGCCTGGCATCTGCACGAGCTGACCATGGACCTGGATCTGGCCGCGTTCGTGTTGTTCTCCTCGGCGGCCGGGGTGATCGGCAATCAAGGGCAGGGCAACTACGCCGCGGCCAACGCCTTCCTCGACGCGCTCGCCGCGCATCGCCGCACGCTGGGGCTGCCCGCGACCAGTCTCGCGTTCGGGCTGTGGGGAGTGCCCGGCGGCATGGCCGGCACGCTGGACCGCGCCGGGCTCGGCCGCATCCGCGAGGCCGGGCTGCGACCGCTGACCCCGCAGGAGGGCCTGGCCGCCTTCGACGCGGGGCTCGCCCACGAGCGCGCCGTGCTGGCGCCGGTCGCGTTCGACCTCGAAGCGCTGCGGTCGCGCGGCACGTTGCCCGCCGTGCTGAGCGGCCTGGTCAGGAGCACGCGGCGGCGATCCGCCACGGGGGGCGGGGGCGCCGGGCTGGCCGACCGGCTCGCCGCGTTGCCCGCTCAGGCGCGTGCGGAGTTGCTGGCCGACGTGGTCAGGAACGAGGTCCAGGCCGTGCTCGGGCGGCCGCGGGGCGAGGCGCTGGATCCCGGCAAGCCGTTCAAGGCGCTCGGGTTCGACTCGCTGGCGGCGGTGGAGCTGCGGAACCGGCTGATCACCGCGACCGGCCGGCGCCTGCCCGCGACGCTGGTCTTCGACCACCCGACTCCCGCCGCGCTGGCCGCCTTCCTGCGTACCGTCCTGCTGGCGGAGGAGCAGGAGGTGGTGCGGGCCGAGCCGGTGGCGGGTCCGCTGGACGAGCCGATCGCGGTGATCGGCATGGCCTGCCGCCTCCCCGGCGGTGTGGAGTCGCCGGAGGACCTGTGGCGGCTGGTGTCGGAGGGCGTGGACGCGATCGGCGGGTTCCCCACCGACCGAGGCTGGGAGACGGGGTTGTTCGACCCCGACCCGGACGCGCCCGGCAAGACCGCCACCGATCAGGGCGGGTTCCTGGACCACGCGACGGAGTTCGACGCCGAGTTCTTCGGCATCAGCCCGCGCGAGGCGCTGGCCATGGATCCGCAGCAGCGGCTGCTGCTGGAGGTGGCCTGGGAGGCCGTCGAACGGGCGGGCATCGCGCCCGACTCGCTGCACGGCAGCCCCACCGGCGTCTTCGCCGGGGTCACCGCGGGCGACTACGCGGTCAGGACCGGACGGCTGCCGGAAGGAGTCGAGGGATACCTCTCGACCGGGACGACCACGAGCGTGGCCTCGGGGCGGATCGCCTACGTGTTCGGGCTGGAGGGCCCGGCGATCACCGTGGACACGGCCTGCTCGTCGTCGCTGGTGGCGCTGCACCTGGCCGTGCAGTCACTGCGCCGGGGAGAGTGCGGCATGGCCCTGGCCGGCGGTTCCACGGTGATGTCGGGCCCGTTGACGATCACCGAGTTCAGCCGTCAGCGCGCCCTGTCGCCCGACGGCCGCTGCAAGGCCTTCTCGGACGACGCCGACGGCACCGGATTCTCCGAGGGCGTGGGGGTGGTCCTGCTCGAACGGCTCTCCGACGCCCAACACCACAACCACCCCATCCACGCCATCATCCGCGGCACCGCCATCAACCAAGACGGCGCCAGCAACGGACTCACCGCACCCAACGGCCCCGCCCAACAACGCCTCATCCACCAAGCCCTCACCAACGCCCACCTCACCCCCCACGACATCGACGCCATCGAAGCCCACGGCACCGGCACCCGACTCGGCGACCCCATCGAAGCCCAAGCCCTCGCCAACACCTACGGACACCACCGCACCCACCCCCTCTACCTCGGCTCACTCAAAACCAACATCGGCCACACCCAAGCCGCCGCCGGCATCGCCGCCCTCATCAAAATGACCCTCGCCCTCCACCACCACCAACTCC
>NZ_JABCPZ010000212.1 GCF_013283785.1 Nonomuraea antri | reverse complement strand
CAGAAGACACCGGAAACCGGTGATAACCACTGGAAGCTGCTTTCGCAGCTCAGGACCGGTACCGAGGCGAAGGCCAAGGTCAACGAGGAGGCGCGAACAGAACCCGGCCTACAGGCCGACTCGTCTCACCATCCTTAATGTGTCGGCCTGGGTTGTTCTCGCGTCGGCCAGGCGGCTATTTCCTGCGTTTCGACGAACGGCGATTGGTGGATTTCCCGCCGCCGAAGAGGAACCCCTTCAGACGTTCCTTGATGCTCTTCTGTTCTCCGCTCAGCCGGTTGGGCGCTTCCTTCGACATCCAGGAGAGATTTTCGAGGACGACTGACCGCTTCTTGTTCGCTTCATGGGGTGCGTCGAGGATGGAAACCAACTGCCAAGCGATTTGCGTCGTGACCGTGTGCTTCTTGCCGTAGGCCTGTTGACTGCGGGTAAGGGCTTCGAAGAGCAAGGAGTGTGCCTTCGCCGTTTCACCTTGTGAATGGAGGGAAATGGCGAGGCTTGCCATCGCATGAAGGGTACTTGGGTGTCGGTCGCCGAGGAGTTGTCGGCGGGCTTCGAGTACTTGTTCTTCGAGGGCGCGGGCGCGGTCGTATTCACCTTGCGCGTAGATGGTGGCGGCGAGGTTGGCGAGTGCGGTGATGGTGTTGGGGTGTTCGTTGCCGAGGAGTCGGTGGCGGGCTTCGAGTACTTGTTCTTGCAATGCGCGGGCGCGGTCGTATTCACCTTGCACGCGGTGGGTGGCACCGACGTTGGCGAGTGCGGTGACGGTGTTGGGGTGTTGGTCGCCGAGGAGTTGTCGGCGGGCTTCGAGTACTTGTTCTGCGAGGGCGCGGGCGCGGTCGTATTCGCCTTGAACATGGAGGCTGGTGGCGAGGTTGGCGAGTGCGTCGAGGGTTTGGGGGTGCTGGTCCCCTAGGAGTCGTTGGCGGGCTTCGAGTACCTGCTCTCGGAGTGCGCGGGCGCGGTCGTATTCGCCTTGAGCATGGAGGCTGGTGGCGAGGTTGGCGAGTGCGTCGAGGAAGTGCGGGTGTTCGTTGCCGAGAAGTCGATGGCGGGCTTCGAGTACTTGTTCTTCGAGGGCGCGGGCGCGATCGTATTCACCTTGCACGTAGATGATGGCGGCGAGGTTGGCGAGTGCGGTGACGGTGTTGGGGTGCTGGTCGCCGAGGAGTTGTCGGCGGGCTTCGAGTACTTGTTCTGCGAGGGCGCGGGCGCGGTCGTATTCACCTTGCGTGTAGATGGTGGCGGCGAGGTTGGCGAGTGCGGTGATGGTGTCGGGGTGTGCGTCGCCGAGGAGTCGGCGACGAACTTCCAGCACCTGCTCCTCCAAAATGCGACTTTCTCGGTACTGTCCCGCGCTATGGAGAAGGGTCGCCTGGTAGGCTAGAGCGGTTACGGTTTCGAGGTCCTCCGCCCCAAGGACCGTGACGAACGCCTCGACGAGGCGATTCTGCAACTCCGTGGCCTGCGCCCATTGACCTCGGAGATAAAGAGCCTCGACGAGATCTCGGCCGGCGCGCAAAGTGTCCACATCGACTTCTCCGAGCTTTCGAATTCTGGCCTGATAGACCTCCTCCTGAGCCTGAAGCGCCTCGCGACTATCGCCCTTCTTCAGCAGGATCAGCCCTTGGGTGTTGCGGCAGCGGAGATATTCGAGGGTGCCGGCGGGAAGACGCCCGGCCGAGGTCAGGGCTTCCTGGATGACGGTCGCCGCCTGGTCCAGCCTTCCTCTGTCCAAGAGATAGCGGGCGATTCGGTCCAACAGGTCGATCGTTCCTGCGGTGTCGACATGGAGCCGCCGAGCATGTTGCGCGCTCGAAAGCGCGTGCGCCAGCATTGTTTCGCAGGTCGGCCAATACGCGGGGTCGTTCGTCTCCCTGGGAAATGCCTTGCTCATCGACGCGAGCGCGAACCCCGCCCACCGGGATTCGTCCGCGGCCAGCTCGGTGCGCGTGACGGTCTGCACCATGCGATGGATCGACATGAGCCCGTCACCGGTCTTGGCCAGGAATACTCACGGAGTGCTTTGGTGGCCCTCATACGAGGGAGCGGAGCTGTCAGCGCCTCCGTCAGCTCGTCCGGCATGCCCGGTACGGGAACGACCCTGTCCAACGGGATCGCCTCGGCACCGAGGAACGCGGCCAGCCGGAACAAGGCCACAGCGGCCGGGGATTGCTCGGCCAGCCGGTCGAAGGCCACCCGCCAGGTGGAAGCGATCGTCACCTGATGGTTTCCCGTTCGCCCCTGGACGAACAACTCCGGCGACTGCTCGTGCAGTTGGCCGAGGTAGTCGGTGGCGGCCATTCCGTCCGCGATGACGCTCGCCGCCTGGGCCAGCGCCAGCGGCAGGCATCCCAGGGCCTCCGCCAATTCACTCGCCGTGCCGGCGTTGGTCACGCCTCCCCACTGCCGCAGGTATTCCACCGCGGCGGGTACCGGAAGAACGTCGAGGGTCCGGATCTCCGCGTGGGGCCATTCCGGACGCCGAGAGGTGATGAGCACATGCCCCGTGTGCCTCTCGGGGAGCAGCGGCAGAAGCCCGTCGGGGTCCTCGGCGTTGTCGAAGATCAGCAGCCAGTTCTTCCTGCGGCGCAACGACTGGCGAAGGGCGGCTATCGCCTGATCGTCCTTCTCGAACGGCAGGCCCAACTCCGTGGCGAGTTCGGTGTAATCGCCCCGCAACGTGGTCGGGTCCTCGGCTCGCACCCACCACACCACGTCGTACGCGGCCCCGTGCCGGAACGCGAACTCGACGGCGACCTGCGTTTTACCCAGCCCACCCAGTCCGGTGATCGCCTGGATCGCGGCGGCTGGGCGGTCGGTGCGCAGGGCGCGATACAGCTCCGTCATCAGGTCGTCGCGGCCGATGAAACGCGGGTCAGGACGGTGCCCGCGGAGCTGGCAGACCTCCTGCTCGGCACCCGGAAATCGAACCTGCTTCGCCGACTTGCCAGGGAAGCCGGTTCGGGCGACCCGCTCGACGCACTCGGCGACCCCGGCCAGAAGGCGACGGCGGGCCTCGTCCTCGGCGTCCAGGCCGCTGAGGTCGATCGACATCAGGGTGCCGATCGCCGCTGAGACGTTGGCCTCGTTCACCCGGACGGGAATCAGCGCGCGTTCCTTGCCCTGAAGCCCTTGGTATCGAGCGGCGGCGGTGCGGGCGGCGACCTCCGCGTCATTCTCGGCTGACAGGATGTGGAGGGTGTGGCGGCTGGTGGACAACGCCTCGTCGATCTTGTCGAGCAGATCGTCCCCGGGCCGGAAGTCCCATGCCTTGAGTATCACCCCGTATCCGGCGCTTTCCAGCTCGAACGCGAGCCACTCCGCCCACTGCACGTCGGCGTCCGCGTGACTGATGAAGAAGTCTGCGGTGTATTCGGTATCCGACACAAAAAGCTCCTGGACTCGGCCGCCTAACCCGCTTCTACCGGATCAACGGCGCGTAGCGCCTGGAAATCGGGGATCGCGCGGGGATCGCCGCACGGAGTCGGCGACGCCGGCCAGCAACCGGCCGCGCGCCTCGTCCTCTTCCATGCCGACCAGGTCGATATAGGCCAAGGGGCCGAGCAGCGGGGTCACGTCGCATTCGGCGACCCGGACCGGAATGAACCGCCGTTCTCCCTCGGCCAGCGATCGGCGATAGGCCGCGGTCCACTCCGCCCGGGTGTAAAGCGAGGCGAGATAGTGGGAGGAGAGCACGCCGAGAGTCCGTCGGCAGGTCGCCAGGGCGTGGTCCATGGCCGCCATGAAGTTGTCTCCAGGGCGGAAGTCCCACGCCTCGATGATCGTGGTGTGTCCGGCGGTCTCCAGCGTCGCGGCGATCCACATGGCCCAGTCCTCATCATTGCCGTTGTAGGTGATGAAGAAGTCCTTGTTCGCCATGACGCCTCCGCTGGCAGCGGGATGAAACCGCTCAACTCTATGCCAGACCGGCGTTCCGTACGGCGATTGTCATCGAGGTGGGGCGGTCAGGAGGCTCAGGTGCGTTGCTGGAGGCGGATCATGTTGCCGGCCGGGTCGCGGAAGGCGCAGTCGCGCACCCCGTACGGCTGGTCCATCGGCTCCTGGATGACCTCCGCGCCGCCCGAACGGACCCGTTCGAACGTGGCGTCGACGTCGGTGGTCGACAGCACGACGCCCGCGAACGTGCCCTTGGCCATCATCTCGGAGATCGTGCGGCGTTCGTCCTCGGTGATGCCGGGGTCGACGGCGGGAGGCTGCAGCACGATGGACGTTTCCGGCTGCCCCGCCGGGCCGACCGTGATCCAGCGCATCCCGGCGTACCCGACGTCGTTGCGCACCTCGAAGCCGAGCGTGTCGCGGTAGAAGGCCAGGGAGGCCTCCGGGTCCTCGTGCGGCAGAAAGCTGGCGTGGATGGAGATGTCCATGGCGATCACGCTAACCTCGGCCGGGTCATCGACACTTCTCGTTTCGTGATCGGTCTGGTCACCTGTGCCGGGGCGAGTCGTGATCGGTCTGGTCACCTGTGCTGGGACGAGTCGTGATCGGTCTGGTCACCTGTGCCGACAGCGAGTTGTGATCGGCCCGGTCACCTGTGTCCGGGGTGAGGCGTTCTCCTGGCCGTCACGGGTAGGGGGTGTTCATGGCAACGCTCATGGATCGGGTACGCGCGTACCTGCGCAGCCCGCAAGGCAAGGAAAACGTCGAGAAGGCCAAGCGCCTGGCCCGCGACCCGAAGAATCAGCAGAAGGCCAAGAGGTTCGTCGACAAGCTGCGGACGAAGCGCCCGCACTGACCGGCGCCGACCGTCAGCGATCGCCGGCCAAGGTCCGGGTGACGAGTTCGGCGACGTGTTCGACGGCCGCGATCCCGGCGCCCATGCCCGCGTTACCCCGGGAGATGACGGCGATCAGGTAGTCGTGGTCGTCGCCGCGTACCCGGCCGATGCTGTTGATCGTCCAGCGGCCGTCGTCGCGTTCGCGGGGCAGCCAGCCGTTCTTCAACGCCACGTCCGAGCCCGGACGCCGGGCCGCGCTGACGCCCCACGCCTGTTCCGGGGCCACGTTCGCCATCAGGCGCAGGAGGTGGCGGCGGTTCACGGCGTTGAGCGGGCTCGCGGCGGAGGTGAGCGCGGTCAGCAGGCGTACCTGGTCGGCGGCGCTGGTGGTGGTCGCGCCCCAGGCGCCGTCCGGCCCGGGCACGGTCCGGCGCAGGCCGAGCCGCCGGTTGGCGGCGGCCAGCCCCCGTCCGCCGCCGATCACGCTCCACAGCGCGCTCGCCGCGTCGTTGTCGCTGACCTCGATCGCCAGCGCGGCCTGGCGCCGCTCCCACGTGCTGAGCCCGCGCCGCCGCCGCTGCGCGCGCAGCAGCAGCGCCGCGACGAGGTCGACCTTGACGATGCTGGCCGTGGCCGTCCTGAGCGCCCGGTTGTAGGAGAAGGACGCGCCGGTACGCAGCTCGCGTACGGACACGGAGAGCTCCCCCGGCCGTCCGTCCAGGTAACGGTCGAGGGAGCGGGAGAGATCGTCCTGTTTCGTCACCGCGAAGGAAGACCCTGCTCAGCGAAAGGAAGACCCTGCTCAGCCGCTGAGCCGCTCAGCGCCTACCCCGGCGTCGGACACCCCGGCCGCGCGGTCCGCGCCCGGGTAGTACTCGGCCCAGTCGGCGTCGCTCATCCGCAGGATCTTCACCCCGGTGAATCCGAGCGCGATGACCGGCAGCGTCCAGAACACGATGATCAGCGGGTTGTACTCCAGCGGGAACGAGAACACGTACCCGACCGCCACCAGCGCGGGCACCCACCAGCCGACGAACCCGGTACGCCACACGGCGGCGGCCAGGATCGGCAGGCCCAGGATGGCCAGGAACATCCACGGCATCTGGAACCCGTAGATGACGCCGGGCAGGTCCATCATCTCCTTGAGGATGTCCTGAGCCTGGTCGGGGTAGTGCCGGCCGAGCCACCACTCGACCGGGTCGGTCAGCAGCAGCCCGGAGGCCGAGATGTAGCCGACCACGGCCGCCGCCCCCGCGAGGTGGCCGAGCACGGTTGCCTTCCGCCTGGTCAGGTGCATCAGGCCGAGCGCGGCCAGCGCCATGAGCAGCCAGCTCCAGTGGTAGAGCGCGGACTCGGTCTGGGCCAGCGCGGGGTTGTCGCCGTAGCTGACGGACTCCCGATCGTCGCCCCACGTGCCGGGGTCGAGTACGGCGGCCACGGCTTGCAGGAGTGGGGCCACGATGAGCAAGGTGCCTGCCGCGAGGCGGCGGAAGGTCACCTGGTCTTTCAACATGCGCACGACAGTAGGGCGGCCGGACCCGCCCGGTCGTCCACCCGGTGACTGACCCGGTGTCAGCCGCGCGGCGGACCGGGGGCGAGGGACGCGAGGCGCACCCTGGACGCCCGCGTCCCTCTCGATCCCCTGGGAGTCAGGATCGATGCCGCGGATCCCGGTGGACGCGCCCGGAGTCGGCCAGGCGCGCCCGCCATCAGCGGCACGCCGCCGACGTTAGCCGCGCGCCCGCCCGCCGTCTGCGCACGACGACACAGACGACGGGGAAGGTCAGGCGGAGCGGGCGTCCCAGGCCGCGAGCACGGCGCGTTCCTTCTCCGGCGCCATCCCGTGCGCGCCGTAGACGCGCTCCTGCTCCGGGACGTCCTTCAGCCACGCCCACGTGTCGCGGACGATCTCGGCCACCGGACGCGCCCGCAACCCCGCCGCCTCGGCCTTCGCCGTGGACACCGACCAGAAGTTGTCGGTCTCGGACGAGGCCGGCCCACCCCACAGCGGCAGCTCGACGAACGTGCCGACCCCCTGCTCGGCCAGGAACTCGTCGGCCATCCAGACGAACTCCGCGCCAGAGCCGGTGACCTGCTCGCACAGCGCCAGCCACTCGCCGTACGTGGTGTTGCCCGCAGGGCCCGTCACCATGAACCGGTCGGCGACCCCGCGCTCGGCCTGGTCGAGCGTGAAGACGGCCAGGTCGCGCACGTCGATGAGCTGCATCGGCGTGGCCGGGTCGCCCGGGGCCGGCACCCGGCCGCCGTGCGAGATCCTGGTCAGCCACCACGGCAGCCTGCCCACGTTCTCGTGCGGGCCGAGGATCAGGCCGGGCTGGATGATCAGCGCGTTGCCGTCGAACCCCTGCTCGACCGCGCGTTCGCAGCCCGCCTTCAGCACCCCGTAGTCGCCGTCGTCAGGACCGGCGTCGGGCGCGCACTCCCAGATCCCGGACGCGTCGGTGGCCGGCTTGCCGGGGAAGCCGTCGACGGCCGAGACGCTGGAGACGAAGGCGTACGTCGTGGCATGGCCGGACAGCGCCCGCACCGACTCGCCGACCACGCGCGGCACGTAGCCCGAGGTGTCGACCACGAAGTCCCACGTGCGGCCGTCGGCCAGCCGCTCGAGGTCGGCGCGCACCTCCCGGTCGCCGCGCACGGCCTCGACGCCGGGCAGATCGGGCCCGCTCCTGCCACGGTTGAACGTGGTCACCTCATGCCCGCGCGCCAGCGACTCCGCCGCCAGCGCGCGCCCCAGAAACCTCGACCCGCCGATGATGAGAACCTTCATGGCCTCATTCTTCGGGTACGACCAACCCCGCAGGAGAGGTCTTCACGGACAGCGTAGAAGGCGGCACCATGTGCACCCTGGCCGTGCCGATGTCGAAGTAGATCCCGACGAGCTGGAGCTTGCCCGCCCTGACCTGTTCGTCCACCTTCCGGTAGGTCCGCAGGTTCTCCAGCTGCTGCTGCACGTTCAGCCGGCACAGCAGGTCGAGCGCGCCGTCGTGCAGCCGCTCGTCGTCGTTCTCGATCAGCCTGGCCAGGCTGTGGTTGCCGTGCCGCAGCCAGCGCCGCAGCCCGGGCAGGCTGCCCGCGTGCACCCCCGCGCTGAGCACCCCGGCCATGGCCCCGCACCCGGAATGCCCGCACACGGTGATGGTGTGCACGCTCAGGACCTGCGTGGCGTACTCGATGGCGGCCACCACCGAGTCGTCGTGCGGCTCCGCGCCGCGCCGCGGCACCAGGTTGCCGATGTTGCGCACGGTGAACAGGTCACCGGGACCGCTGGAGGTGATCAGGCTGGGCACGATCCGCGAGTCCGCGCAGGTGATGAACAGGTGCGTGGGCTGCTGCTTGCCGGCCAGCTGGCTGAAGATGGGCCGCACCAGCGGCGCCGTGCGCCGGTGGAACTCGTGCGCGCCCGCCGTCAGCCGGCACTCCGCCGCCGGCGGCGACTCCGCCGAGGCGGGCTCGGTGGGCCTGGCCGGACGGTGCCGCCGATGCGCCCACGGCAGCCACCAGCGGCCGGAGGCCCGGGGCGGCGACTTGGCGGTGGACATGCGGGTGCCGCTGGTCGCCATCGTGTACCACTCGTCGTGCAGCTCGTCGACGTCCACCGTGCCGCCCATGCGCTCGTGGTCGAGCCGCCACGAGTGCAACGCCTCGAACGCCGCGTTGTCCATGAAGTCGATGTTCAGATCCAGGTCCACGGTGGCGCCGGCGGGGATGGACCGCAACGCCTGGGTGAGCATGGGCACCCCGAGGAACGTCAGCGAGCCGGAGACCGTCACGTGCAGCCGTCCATCGCGCTCGGGGTCCTTCCTGACGGTGACGTGGGTCAGCCGGCGCAGCGCCAGCACCGCGGCCAGCGCCAGCCCGGCCACCACGCCCTCGGCCAGCCCGAGCACGATCACCCCGGCCATCGTCACCAGGTAGACCGGCACCTCGCCGTGGCCGTGCACCTTCCTGATGTGACCCAGGTTCACCATCTGCACGCCGATGAAGACCAGCAACGCGGCCAGCGCCTCCAGCGGGATCAGCTTGATCGTCCAGCCGAAGCCGAGCGCGAACACCAGCACCCACACCCCGTGCAGGATTGTCGAGGCCCGCGTGCGCCCGCCCGCCCGCACGTTGGTGGTGCTGCGCACGATCACGCCGGCCACCGGCAGGCCGCCGAGCACCCCGGTGAGCATGTTCGCCACGCCTTGCCCGGTCAGCTCCCTGTCGAGGTCGGAACGCGAGCCCGTGTGCAGGCTGTCGATCGCCACGCAGCACAGCAGCGACTCGACCCCGGCCAGCAGCGCCACCAGCAGCACGGCCAGCGCGATCAGGTGCCAGTCGCCGCTGGGCAGCTCGGGAACGGTCCAGGAGGTGACGCTGTTCGACAGATCGACGCGGGTGACGTCCCAGCCGAACGCCCACGAGGTGAGCGCCGCCACGAGCAGCGCGGCCAGCGGCGCGGGCACGGTCTTGACCTGCGCGGGCAGCCGCGTCCACAGCGCGAGCACGGCGATCGTGAGCAGGCCGACCGCGACCTTGTGCCCGTGCAGGTTCAGTATCTGGCCGGGCAGCTCGACCAGGTTGGCCAGCGCGGAACGTTGCGAGCTGCCGCCCAGCACCACGTGGAGCTGGGAGAGCGCGATGATCACGCCGACGGCGGCGAGCATGCCGTGCACCACGGCGGGGGAGACGGCCAGCGCCGCCCTGGCCACCTTGAACAGGCCGAGCAGCAGTTGCAGCGCCCCGGCCATCAGGGTGATCATGCAGGTGGCCGCCCACCCGTAGGTGTGGACGAGATCCACCACGACCAGCGACAGCCCGGCCGCGGGGCCGCTCACCTGAACGGCCGAGCCGCCGAACGCGCCGGCCACGATGCCGCCGACCACGGCGGCTATCAGCCCGGCGGCGAGGGGAGCTCCTGACGCCATCGCGATGCCCAGGGAGAGGGGCACCGCGACGAGGAAGACCACGAGCGAGGCCGGCAGATCGTACCTGAGAGTACTCAGCCAGCTACGGTGCGTATTGGCGATCACGGAGCAAACCCTAGTGCTCCACCGGCCCGTCCTCTAAGAGGTCATCGTGGGGCTTTACCCATTAATAGGAGCCCCAGGTCAGCGGTAGTAGTCGGGGTGCTCCTGCTCGGGCGCGTGACGGTGCCCGCCGCTGCCCTGCCTGCCCGCTCCGGCCTGCGGAGGCGCGCCGTACATCTCGCCGTAGGTGGGCCACGGCGCGCCCGCCGGCGGCTCGGGCCAGCCCGCGCCGGTCGCGGGCGGTGCGGCGGTGTAGTCGCCGGTCTCGTACGCGTGCATGGACGCCGGCGCGGCGGGCGGCGCGGACAGCACGTCGTCGTAGGCCGAGACCGCGCGGCCGGGCACCGTCGGGGTGCTGCTGGCCGGGGTCGGGCCGGTGAGCGCGTCGGAGTCGTCGGCCACGGCCCAGCCGGAACGCACCTCGTAGGACGAGCGGGTGGCGGCGGGCTGCTGCGGCTCGAACGCCGGCCACGAGCCGCTGGGGCCGCTCGGCGTGTAGGAGCCCGGGGCCGGGTCGTCGAGGATGTCGGGCGAGGCGGCCCAGGAACCGGACGTGGTGGCGGCCGACTGGCCGGTCCAGGAGGTCTCGTTGTAGGCCGGGAACGGGTCGCTGGTCGGCGCCGCGTGGATGGGCGTCGTGGGCGGGGCCACCGGGAAGGAGCCGCTGGAGAGCGGGCTCGCGGCGGTGTTGCCGGAGATCGGGTTGGCCGGGAAGGAGCCGTGGCCGCCGGCCTGGTAGCCGCCCGTGCTCGTGGCCGGGAAGGAACCGCCGGTCGACAGCGGGTCGGGACGCGCGGCCGGCACCTGCGGGGTGGCCGGCACCTGCTGCGCGCCCGCGCCGAGGATGGTCATCACGTCGGGCGTCGGCGCGGAGAACGTCATCGTGCGCTGGTCGGCCAGGTCGGCGGCGGACGGCGCCTGCCGCTGGACCGGCTCGACCAGGTCGGCCAGGTTGGCGGAAGCGGCGGCCGCGGCGGGCACGGGGCGCTGCGCGGCCGGAACGGGCCGCTGCGGCAGCGGGGCCTGGACGGTGGCGGCGTTGGGGTCGGCGGCGACCGGCTCCCGCTTGGCGGCGGGACGCCCGGCGGGGGCGGCCGCGGGCCGCTCGCGCTCCACCGGGCGGGCGGAGGCCTTCCTGGCCGCGACGGTGCCACCGGCGCCGAATCCGCCCTCTTCCGCGTCGCTGCGGATGTTGGCCCAGAACTCCTCGTCCTCGACGTCGGAGCTCGGGTTGCCCCACTCGTCGACGCCACGCTTGCCCCGCTGGCCCGTACGCACCGGTTTGGGCTTGGGCTCGTCAATGGGGCTGAAGTCGGGGCTGAAGTTGTTCATACGGGGTTCGTGCGCGGCGAACTCATCCGTGGACCGAGCATGGGTCATCTCCTCCTTCTCGGCCATCTGCTTGAGCCGTTCCGGAGGGAGAGAGCTCTCCCGGCGGTTCATGGATCGCATGCCCAGTGCCACGACGACGAGCACGAGGAGCACGACAGCGACCAAGCTCACTATAACCGCGGTCATTGCACCACCCTCAAAGCCATGGCCTCCCTGTGGCACCGGTGAGATCGCGCGGCCATCGACGCGACCTGCCCCCTTTGATCACCAGTGCCTAACAATTGGATCTGATTGTGTCGGACCACTATGAGCGTTGTCACACCCTAAGTGAAGAATTGGTAACCACTACTACCAGCGGTGTTCGAGGCCTCACTCGATGTCAACCGTCGTGAGCCGGCCGCGGGCGATCGTGTTACCGGCGATCTCCTTCAAGACCTCGGGGAGGGGGGCGCCCTCCGAGGACTTCACCCTGGCGCTCAGGGTGTAGACGGTGAACCGGTAGCTGCCCTTGTCGTTGCAGGGGGGCTCGTAGCCCACCTTCCCGCTGGTCGCCTTGGCCTGCCCGGATCCCTCCGGCGGATCCGCGGTGGCGTTAGGCCCCAGCTCGGTCGTGGTCGCCGGGATGTTGTAGAGCACCCAGTGCACGGCCGAACCGGACGAAGTGATGGAGTCGACCACGATCGCGATCGACTTGGCCTTGGGCAACGGCTCGCTCGACCAGCGCAGCGGCGGACTGCCCTGATCGCCCTTGCAGGAGTAGTCGCCCGGCAGCGGCATGCCATCGCGCAACTCCGGGCTCGAGACGTTGATCTCGGCGATCTCGTTGGCCTGGGATCGTCCGACGAGCGAGCAACCCGACAGCGCGAACGCGACAGCGACCACCGTCGCAGTGACAGTGGCGCGGCGCACGCGTGATGCCGTGTTACACAGCCCCATGCCGGACGATGCTACGCGGCTCTCGGCGGTGCGCAGACCGTTTCTCGATGGTCCGTCGCCGGTAAAGGAGCCGAAAACGGCCGTAATAGGGACAATAAAGCAGTGAGCTTGGACACAAGCATGACCATCGGCATGCGGTCGGATCTTCTGCTCTTGGTGTTCGCGCACCCTGACTGGCCTGCTGCTTTCCCCTGAACGGCGGTCGCGGGACGGGTCCGGGCGGGGTGCGCGCGCCCGTCAGGGGAGGGAAAAAACCAGGTGCGCCAGCTTGTCATGGCATGTCACTGGACAGGACGGCATGTCTTGTCGGACAGGGACCGGAAGTGACGGCGTTGTTGCGGGGGTGCGGCGCCGTCGGGGGTGTGCCGCCGGGGGTGTGTCGTGCCGCCGGGGCCCTGTGGTGCCGATCGGACGGCGGCTGCCACGTCTCGTGAGGCGCGCTGCGGTGCGGTCCCGCGCTCGCCCGTCCTGGCTGGCACGAACGTGGCGCCGCCGACGTCGGCCGAGCTCGACAGCCTGCGACTGGCCGCCACGAGCATCGCACCGGTGACCGGGCTCGGCGGGCAGACACGCCGACGCGCCCGGCCGGTCTTTGCCGACGCCCGCCGCGGGTCCGGTCATCACCGCCGGGCTCGAAGCGGCTGATTCTCGCGAGCCGTGCCGCACGGTGCGTATAGGACGGACACTGACAGATCACCGGGAAGCCGCGCACCATAAGCTGGCCTTGTGACGTCAACTGGCCCGCTACGTGATCCGGCGAACCGCGTCTCGCCCAAAGCCGTCCGGCTGTGGCTGCTGGAGGCCCTGGTGGCGTTCGTCTTCTTCGTCGGCGGCTCGGTCATCGTCGCGCAGTGGGTGGGCGGCAGCGGCTGGTCGTGGGTGCCCGGCTGGTTCGCCGGCAACTGGTGGGTGCTGCCCGCGGTGGTCGGGGTGCTCACCACGCCGTTCCTGGTGGCCGAGCCGTTCGTGAGGTACGCCGTACACCGCTGGGAGCTGTCAGGGGACGTGGTTTACGCCCGGTCGGGGTTCCTGACCAGGGAGTGGGTGTTCGTGCCCGTCAGCCGCATCCAGACGGTCGACAAGGGGCAGGGCTGGATGGAACGGATGCTCGGGCTGGCGACGCTGGAGATCCGCACCGCCTCGCACGCCGGGTCCTCCACGATCAAGGGGCTGGACTTCGCGGTGGCGGCGGGGCTGGCCGAGCAGCTCGCGCACCGCGCGGAAGCGCTCAGGGACGACGCCACATGACCGAGCCCCCGCACCCGGACAGCCCGGACAGCCTCCCCGAACCCGCACCGGAACCGCCTGCGGCGGTGCGGACGGCGTTGCGGTTGAGCCCCAAGGTGCTGCTCATCGACCCGGTCCGGATGCTGCCCTCGCTCCTCCTGCCGCTGGTCGGCGTGCTGTTCGTGGGCGGGTTCTCGGCCAGGTCGTACCTGTGGGCGGCGCTCGGCCTGGCCGGCACCGTGGTGTTCGCGGTGGTCAGGTGGCTCACCTTCACGTACGAGATCGTCGGCGACCGGCTGGAGATCAAGCGCTCCCTGGTCAGCCGGTCGATCAGGACCATCCCGGTGGAACGCATCCGAGGCGTCGACGTCTCCACGCCGCCGATGCACCGCCTGCTCGGCCTGGCCATCCTCAAGATCGACACGGGGGCGAGCGGCGACAAGGAGGAGGCCGCGCTCGACGGCGTGACGGTCGCCGAGGCGGAACGGCTCAAGTCCGTCCTGCTGCGGGCCGCCGCCCTGGCCCCGCACGCGCCCCCCACCGGGGCCGCCACCGGGGCCGGCACTGAGGTCGGCACCGACGCCGGCGCCGCACCCGTCCAGGACGAGCACCTGATCATCGGGGTGCCGCGCCGCTGGCTGCTGTACGGGCCGCTGTCCGGCGCGTACCTGCTCACCCCGTTCGCGCTGGTCGGCGGCGCCATCGGGCTGGCCTTCCAATGGGGCAACGAGCTGGGCTTCGGCCAGGACGCCGCGTGGACCGCTGGGGAGTGGCTGTGGGCGCACCCGTACCTGCTGCTGGTCGCCGTCCTGCTGCTCGTGCTGGCCATGCCGTTCGCGGGCGGGCTGATGTACGCGGTCTTCAACTGGGACTTCCGCCTCCTGCGGCGCGGCGGCTACCTGGTGGCCGAGCGCGGGCTGATCAACCGGCGCAGCGTGTCGCTGGAGTCGGGACGCGTACGCGGCTACGAGATCGTCGAGGGCCTGGCGGAACGGTGGGCGGGGGTCGCCCGCGTCTGGGCCATCGTGACCGGCCTGGGCGACAGCGAGACGCGCGGCCAGCTGCTCCCCGACGTCCCGCGCCCGGTCGCCTCCGACGTCACCCGCGCCGCGATCGGACCCTACCTGGCGGACCTGCGCCCCCACCCGCCGGTCGCGCGCAGCCGCCGCCTGTTCCGCGCGGTCTTCCCGTGGCTGGCCCTGGCCGTGGTGAGCGCGGCGGCCGCCTGGCTGACCGGGATGATGCTGTGGTGGATCCTGCTGGTGCTGGCCGTGCTGCTGGCCGCCGCCGGCGTCCCGCTGGGGCTCGACAGGTACGCCTCGCTCGGGCACGGCTACGACGGCGTCCGGCTGTCGGTGCGCTCGGGCTCGCTGCGGCGCTCCCAGGCCGTCGTCGAACGGCGCGCGGTGGTGGGCTGGCGGCTGCGGCAGACCTGGTTCCAGCGGCGGGCCGGGGTGGTCACGCTGATCGCCGGGGTGGGCGCGGGCAGCGGCGGCTACTCGGCGCTGGACGTCTCCGAGACGCAGGCGGTGGACTTCCCCGCCGAGGTGACCCCGGAGTGGCTCACCCCGTTCCTCACCCGCCAGGAACCCTGACCGGACCGGGCTGCACCGCGCGGGCTCGCGTAGAGCCCGGCGGGTGCGCCGGTGGGCCGGTCAGTCCTGGCGGCGGGCGCCGAACATGATCTCGTCCCAGGTCGGGACCGAGGCCCTGCGGCCACGGGAGCCCTTCCTGGCCTGGCGGGCGGCGGGCGCGGGCGGCGGCGAGGGCACCGGCACCGGCGGCTCCTCCTCCTTGCCGTCCTCCTTGTCGTCCTTCCCCCGGCGAGCGGCGGGGACGGCGGGCTCGGGAGCCTTGGGCGCGGGCTTCGGCTTGGGCGCGGGCCGGGGCTTCACCTCGGCCGGCTTGTCCTCCTGCGCTTCGGCCTGAGGAGTCTCCGCCTGCTGGGTCCCGGCCTGCGGGGTTCCGGCCTGCTGGGTCTCCTCCTGAGGAGTCCCGGCCTGAGTTTCCGGCTGAGGTGCTTCAGACTGGGGTGCTTCCGGCTCGCGGGCCTCGGGCTCCTGCGCCTTGAGCTGCTGCGGCTCGGGCTCCTGTGCCGCGGGCTGCTGCGCTGCTGGCTGCTGAGTCTCGGGCTCGCGTGCTTCCGGCTCGCGGACGTCCGGGGCGGCGGTCGGCGCTACGGCCTTCGCCACCTCGGGCTCGACCACGGGCGTCTCGGCCACGACCTCTTCCGGCGAGGACTTCGCCTCAGGGGCAGCAGCCTCGGGAGTTGCCTCCTCCTTCGGCGCGGCCTCTACCACGACAGCATCGGGAGCGGTCTCCGTGCTCGCGGCGGCCGTGGTGACCGCAGCGGCCGGGGCGGTGTCCTCGGGTGCCGGGTCGGCGGCCTCCTTGACGACCGTGCTCGCCTCGGCGGCCGGCACGGACTCCGCCGCGACGGGGGAGTCGGCGGCTGCGGACGGCTGGCCTGCCTGCACCTCAGCGGCCACCTGCGGCGCAGCGACCGGCTGAGCCTCGGCGACTGTCTGGGTCTCAGCGACTGTCTGGGCCTCAGCGACCGTCTCGGTCTCAGGGGCCGACTGGGGCTCAGCGGCGGTTTCGGGCTTCGTGACCGTTTGGGTCTCAAGGACCGTCTGCGGCTCTGCGACTGCCGCTGCCTGCGCGTTCGCCGGCTCGGCGGTCTCCGGGGCGGGGGCGGTGACCGGTGCGGTCGCCACGACAGCGGCGGCGACCTCAGCAACGCTCGCGGTCTCCGGGGCGGTGGTGGCGCCGGCGGTCGGCTCCTTGATGACGGCGTTGTCCGGTGTGGGGGCGGTTGCGGCGTCCGGCGTCGTGGTGACGGCGGAGGGCATCGCGCTCACGTCGGGTGTCGCGGTCCGCGCGTCAACGGTCCCGGCGGGCGCGCTGGGCGTGCCGGTGGCGGGCAGGCTGGACACCCCGGTGGTGGCGGGGGGCGCGGCCGGTGGTGCCTCGGCCGTTGCCGGGACGTTCGGCGGCGCGTCCGTCACCTGCGCGGACGCCTGCACGGGCGCGTCGGTCACCTGCGCGGGCGCCTGGGCGGGCGCCGGGCGGTACTCGTCGTGGCCTTCCCCGGTGTCCTGGATGCGGACGTCGGCGGGAGGGGACGGCGGGGTGACCGGTGAGTAGATGGTCTCGCCGTCACGACCCCCGGGACGCTCGGGGGAGCGGGCGGCGCCGAAGTCGGGCAGCCACGGCGAAGACCCGCCGCGGCGCGACTGCGTGTCGCCGGGGCGGGCGTAACCGGTCTCGCGGCCGGGCGGCTCCTGGCGGAGACCGGCATCCCTGGCCGAGTCAGCACGGTGACCGGCGTCTCTGGTGGCCGCATCGGGACGGTAGCCCGAGTCTCTGGTGGCCGCGTCAGCGCGGTAGCCCGAGTCCCGGGTCGCAGCGTCAGCGCGGTAGCCGGAGTCTCTGGTGGCGGCGTCGGAGCGGTAGCCCGAGTCTCTGGTCGCCGGGTCGGCGCGGTAGGCCGTTTCCCCGGACGAGTCGGGACGGTAGGCCGGCGGCTCGCCCCGGCGGTTCGGGTCGCGGGGTTCGACGCGGTAGACGGGCTCCTGCGTACCAGGAGGAAGGGGGTCGCGGCCGAAGGGCGCGGTGTCCGGGCGGTCGCGGGCCGGCAGGTCGGACGTACGCGAATAGGACGCCTCCGCGCCCCGCACCGGCGGCGTGTACCCGACGGCGGGCTCCTGCTCGGCGTCGCGGCGCACCACGGACGGGAACGGCAGCGGGTCGGAGGCCAGCGGCGGCACCGGCTGCAGCTTGGCCACGCGCGGCGCGAACGGCGTCACCGTGGTGTCCTCCACCACGGCGGGATCGGGGTCGAAGTCGGCCGACGACAGGCGCAGCGCCTCGTCGTCGTGCGGCGTGACATGGCGCTTGCGCGGGTCGAACAGCCACTCGGCGTGCCTCGTGTGACCGTTCCACACGTAGCCGAGCTTGACCCGCCACAGGCCGTCGTCGCGCTTGGCGGAGTCCCAGTCGATCTCGTCGGTGGGCACACCTCGCCTGTTCAGCCGCTCGGCGACGAGGTCACCGAGCGTCGGGCCCGGGGCGGACTCTCCCGGCATGCGCACGGCGACACGCTGCGCCTGCTGGGCGACATACTCCCGCTCCTGCAGCACCGGCCCCTCGAACCAGCGCACACGCTCGACCGGGATGCCGGCGGTCGCGGCGATCTCCTCCGCCGTCTCTCCGGCGCGAATGCGGGCCTGGATCTCCTTGGGGCGCAACGGACTCTCCACTTCGATCTCGTACTGGCCGAGACGGGAGAAGTTGCCGCGGACGGCAGCACGGAGCCGGTCGTCCACGGGAAGCGTGAAGCGCGTACCTCGCCCGGCAGTAGCCAGCACGAGATAGGTGCCGTCCTCACTCACCGCGACGAGTCGGAGCTCCTGCATGCGAGTCCCTTCGTCAGCGTGCTCATTCTTCCCCCGGACCCTTGAGTCTCTCGCGTGTGCCGGTTGCCTGCCAGCACCGTACCCGGCATGTCCGAACATCGCCTTCCTGGGACGGCCCGGAGACGATGTGACGCCGGTCACATTTGTGGAATCCATCCCGTTAAAGCCCGCCGTTGTGCATGAGGAGGTTAGAGCTCCTCGACGGATTCTGGCGAATCGCGCTGTGCGCCGGGATGCACTTCAGTGAAGCCGCCAGAGCGGATGGGTCTGCTTCAGGATGGTGCTCCAGGTGCCGGGCGGCGGCGCCGGCGACCTGCGGGGCGAGCGCGGAGAACACTTCGCCGCCGGGGGTGACCTGGCAGATCCCGGAGTCCGCCGCGCCCACGACGAACACGCCGGCCTGCACGAGGCCGCGTACGGCCGTGTCGAGCGCGGGGGAGTCCGCGCCGTCGATGGACAGGTTCGCCACGGACGGACCCCGGGCGTGTCTGCGTATCCAGTCGAGCCCGGCGATGACGTCGGACAGCGAGCCGGGTCCCGCGCAGCCGAGCACCCGGACGGAGGCGATCCTGGCCGCGGGCGCGATGCCGGTCACGCGGCCGGCCGCGATCCTGGCGACCTGGGTGCCGTGCCCGGTGCAGTCGCGGCCGGTGCCGCCGGTGGCGTCGAAGGCGTGCCAGGCCCGGTCGCCGAACTCGGGCCTGGCGACGTCCACGCCGCTGTCCACGACGTAGACGGTGGCGCGGGCGCCGGTGCCCCAGTCGTCGGTGGGACGGGGCGTCCTGCGTACCGGTATGGGGTGCAGTTGCCGGTCGGCCTCGACGGTGAGCACGCGCGGGTCGGCGCGGAGCTCGGCCAGTTCGGCGGCGGTGAGGAAGGTGGCGAATCCGGGCAGCGCGGCGGTGTAGAAGCGGCGCACCCGCCAGCGCACCTCGCCGACGAGATCGCGGGCGTCCGGGCGGCTGCGCGCCGTGACGATGTAGGGGCGGCTCGGCTCGGTCACGGCTGGGCGCAGGGCCTTGCCCGATGCGGGCGTCATGGCGAGGGGAACGGCTGTCGTCGCGGCGGTCGCCATGGCCGCGGCGAGATAGACGGAGGGTAGGCCGAATCGTCGGGGCACGAGCTATGAGGGTTCCTGTCACGCAGGTCACAGGAACAACGGGACACGCGCTCGCGTCTATTCACGAGGAAGCTCTTTACCGAACGCATGACAAGAGGGGACTGATCCGGGGGATGAGCGGCGACCAGCGGAAATTCGAGCTGAGCGGGCCGCAGATCGTGGGAAGTGCCCTCGCCGCGGTGACGGCGGCCGTGGCGGCCTCGTACCTCGGCGTGGCGGGCACGGTGATCGGGGCCGCGGTGGTCAGTGTCGCCAGCACCGTGGCCACCGCGGTGTACACGCACTACCTGAAGCGTACGGGGGACCGGGTCAGGCAGCACACGCTGACGGGCCGGCGCGAAGACGAGCACGAGCACGCCGCTGATGAAGCCGGCGCGGACGAACCCGCCGAGGGGGAGCGGCGGGGCGCGCGGCTGCCGTGGCTGAAGGTGGGCCTGGCCGCGGCGCTGGTGTTCGCGGTCAGCATGGGCGGCATCCTGGCCTACCAGGCCGTCGCGGACACGACCGTGCACGAGCAGGTGACCGGCAAGGCGCCGCACCGCGAGCAGCGCGACCAGCCGCCCGCCGAGCGGAACACCCCGGGGGGTGACGACACGCCGGTCACGGACGCGCCCGCGCCCGGCGAGAGCGGCGAACCGTCGCACTCGCCCAGCACGTCGCCGACCACCGCCCCACCGGCCGAGACGCCCACCCCGACAC
>NZ_JABCPZ010000211.1 GCF_013283785.1 Nonomuraea antri | reverse complement strand
CCGCGGCCCCCGCCCTCCAGATCACCAAGATCTACTACGATTCGCCCGGCTCCCCGGACCACGGCGCGAACAGCAGTCTCAACGGCGAGTACGCGCAGATCAGTAACACCTCCAGGAAGGCCGTCAGCCTCGAGGGCTGGACGCTCCGCGACAAGACGAGCCGCTCGGATCACGTCTACACCTTCGGCGCGTTCACCCTCGGCGCCGGAAAGACGGTCACCGTCCGCACCGGGAAGGGCAGGAACACCCGCACCACTCTGTACTGGGGCCGGAGCGGCGGGACGTTCGCCTACATCTGGAACCAGGTCAGGGACACCGCGTACCTGCGCGACCCGGCGGGCGCGCTGGTGGACTCCTGCTCGTACAACTCGTCGCGCTCCGCCTACAAGATCTGCTGACCTTCATCGGGCACGACAGCGGGCCCTAATGCCTCTGAACGGCTTGTGCGGGAGAAATCACGAGAAAGTTGGTTACCGGGGTATTCAGCCCACTCACCGTTATCGTCATGCAAAAGCACGGGGTTCGATAAACCCGCATCCCCACTCCGGTGAAGCCGCTGAAATGCCCGCACGCGCTCTGATCACCGTCATCGGCGCACTTCTCGCGCTGGTGTCGAGTTCCGGCTGCCCACGGGAACCACCTTCACCGCCCCCGAAGCCCACCGTCGACACCCGTGCCATCGTCGACGTCGGACCGTACTGGTGCGACGTCATCCCGCGGCAAGCGGTCCGCATCATCAGCGGACTCTCCCTACCCCTGACCGAGAGCACGTGGGGTGTTCCCACGACGCATGGCGGATGCTTGTTGCGGAACGGGTACACCCGCTTCTCCCTCTACTGGTCCGCCCGCGGCGGTGACCAGGCGCTGGATCTCGCCCTCGAGAACTTCGGCAGCCGCCGGCTCGCCGGCCTGCCGGCCGACCTCGGCGAAGGGTTGATCGCGTACACGGGAGAGAGCTCCGGGACGAACCCCTACGTCGTGTTCATGTTGTTCCGATGTGGCGACGAGCGCCCCTGGATGGGCATCGACTTCTCGGAAGCGGCGAAGGGGAGGAACGTGGTCGCGGACTCGATCGCCCTGCTCCGCATCGCCCGCCACCGGTACGGCGAAATCCATGAATGCACGGATAAGCCGGCGTAGCGCTCCCACGGGCGCCGGCTCTCGTCCGGCGATGGGCATTCAGCCGTACAACTCGTCCTCCGGCGGAAAGACCACGTGTTCGCCGGCCCGCTCCAGGAATCGCCACGCCTCCTTGCGGCCGGACACGACCGGGAACGCCTGCACCGTGAACTGGTGTTCCAGCTCGACGCGGAGGTCGCCGAGCGGCGTGACGTCCACCGCGATCACCGCGGGCCGGACCTCCGCGAAGGCCCGGTCCACGTGGTCGGCCATGAAGTCGTACATCGTGCGCTCGCCGCCGGCGGCCTGCGCGCCGCGGACGTCGGCCTCCCGCCAGGCGATGTCCCCCGAGCCCAGGATGATCCGGCCCTCGTAGGCGATGCGGAAAGGGCACTGCAGGTGGAGCGCGAAGGGCGTCCTGTCGTCCGCCGGTCGCTCCAGCGCGGCCTGGGACGGACGGTCGAACTCGACGATCCCCAGGTTGAGCGCCCGGCCCACGCCCACGGCCCGCAGGCCGAGGAGGACGCGGAGACCGGCCGCCGCTGCTTCAGGATCGGAGATCGGAGATCCTCCTTGAAGGCGTCGCAGGTCGCGGCTCGGCCGTAAAATCATGAGCCGTCGATCGCCTGGCGGCGCTCGGCGGCCATCCGCCTGACGCGCCTGGTGCGCCCCGCCTGGGCGAGGAGGTCCAGCGTCGCGAGGTCCGCAGTCGTCGCCGCCAGTCGTCGTTGCAGCCAGTCCGACCAGTCGCCGGGCACTCCGGACGGCCCGCCGGCCAAGGCGTCGAGATCCACGGCCCGCGACTCGGCACGTTCGCGGTCCGGCCCCGGCGGCGTGAGCTCGATCCACGGCCGGCGCTCGCTCGCGCCCACCGACTCCAGCGCGCGCAGGACCACGGCCAGCGCCAGTTCCCGGTCGGGCTCGTCGGCGAGGGCGTCGCGGAGCAGCGTCAGGCCGCGTTCGTCCAGGTCGTCCAGGGCGCGCAGGTACAGCCGCCACCGCCGCTGGGCGTCGTGGTCCTCCGGCGTGGACCACGCTCCCGCCTCCTGGAAAGCTTCACACCCGTCGTGCTCGAAACGCACCCTGCCGTCGAAGGGCGAGGCCGGGTTCGCGCACGCGCCGTAGTCGCGGCCCAGCTCCCCCGAGAGCGGCAGCCAGAACCGGCAACTGCCGCACTGCTCGTAATACCACTCCTCCCGATAATCGGGATCCTCGGTACGCCGATGCCGTTCCGCGACCCACCGCCGGTGGATCGCGGAAAGCTCGGCCTGGTCTGGGCCGGCACGGCCGGGAATGCCTGTCATTTGCCGGTGATGATCCTCAGGATCGCCGCGAAACTGCTGATCTTCGAGTTTATCTGGATCGCGTTCCTTCCGAACCCGCCGTCCATCTGCCGGCCGCGGTCCCGCGTCACCACCTTCGCGCCGAGCTGCTCGGCGAGCTGGGCGAGTTCGGGGTCCTTCGCGCCCTTGAGTCCCAGCTCCTGGACGCTCCGGGCGTCGAAGCCCTGCTTGCGCAGGAAGGCGGCCAAGCCGGGCGAGAGGTTCTCGTCGACGAGCAGCCGCACGCCCACCCCGCTGAAGCCGGCCTTCTTGGCCAGCGCCCGCTTCATCGCCGCCGCGAGGTCGCAGGTCGGGTTGTCGTTGTGGACCAGGACGTCGGTGCTCGCCGCCGCCACGTGGTAGGTGTGCGGGCCCGCGACGCTGAGGTTGTGGACGTCCTGCTGGGGGCTGGTCCACTTGGCCACCGCCGCGACCTGGACGTGCGTGCCGGCGCCGGTCCTGAGCCACATGCCGGGCGTCAGGCGGGTGGCGGCCACCCATGCCTTCAGGTCCGCCACCCAGAACGGGTGTTCGGCGGTGGCGATCACCACGCCCGGGCCGTCGTGGGTCCGGACCGAGACCCGCACCAGGTTCTTGACGCCTTCGCCGGTGATCAGGGCCAGGACGGGCTGGGCCGACCGTTCACCCGTCTCCGGATCGGTCGCCAGGACCTGATCGCCCACGTCGACGTCTTCGATGGGTTTGGTGGTTCCGTCGGCCATCACCACCAACGTGCCGGGGACGAAGCTGTTGCAGTCGCCCAGTTCCTTGGTCGCCGCGTCCCTGACTCGTTCGGCGATCTTGAGCTTGTCCTTCGCCGCGAGCCAGTTCTTGAAGGCGCTGATGGCGTCGCCCGCGTGCTTCCAGACGCGTTTGCCCAGCTCGTAGGCCTTCTTCCACTTCCAGGGAAGTGCGTACTTCACCGCGAGCTTGCCGGCCAGGCCGCCTGCCAGCGAGCCGAGGATGTTCAGCGCGGTCTCGCCGCAGGCTCCCAGGTCGCCGCTGGTGAAGCACTTGATGCCGGCGGTGATGCCCAGCTCGTCTGCCGCGATCTTCGCGATGGCCATCACGGCGTCGATGAGCGCTTTGAGCTGGCGCTGCACCTCGGCCTGGGCGGCGCGCAGCGCGGCGTCCGCCTCCTGCTTGCGCTTGACCTTGCACGCGACGCTCTTGGGCTTGGCGCACGGGTCGGCGGAGCCGGCGTCGTCGATCACCTTCAGCCCGGTGGGGTCGGAGGCGCCCACGGGGTTGTTGCCGGCGTAGGAGTAGGGGTTGGTCCATTGCGGTTTGGTCAGGTCCAGGAGCGGGTCCGTGGACACGAACTTGGCGATCGCCGGGTCGTAGTAGCGGGCCGACAGGTAGGTCAGGCCGGTGGACGCGTCCTCGGTCTTGCCGAGGAAGCCCCTGTCGGTGAACGGCAGATCGTCGCTGCCGCGCCGCTGGCCGTAGGGCAGGTAGCGCTCGCGGGAGATCTGGCCGGTGCTGTCGTTCACGGCGAGCTGCGTGGACCCGTGCATGCCCGAGGCGAGCCACTGGATGCCGGCCGAGGTCCGCATCGCGACCACGGCGCCGTCGGGGCCGGAGTAGTAGCGGGTGGTCTTGACGACGCCGCCGGTCGCCCGCACCTCCATGCCGCCGAGGTAGAGGGTGGACGAGCCGTCGGGGTCGCGGCGGATGAGCCGCTCGCCTTCGGCGTCGTAGACCATCGACGTCTCGGCGCCGTTGACGACGGCCTTGTCCATCTGCCCGAGGGCGTTCCAGGAGAAGGTGGACTGCTTGCCGTCGACCGTGCGGGCGACGAGCTGGCCGGCGTCGTCGTAGCCGTAGGTGTCGGTGCGGCCAGGACGGGTGATGGAGGTGACGGCGTTGGGCCGGGTCGCGGAGGCGCCCGCCGCCGCGTAGCCGTAGGTGGAGGTGACGCCGTTGTCGGTGACGGTCTTGAGGTTGCCGACCGCGTCGTAGGTGAACGACTGGTCGTACGGGTCGACGCCCTGGCCGTCACCGGCCGCGCAGGTGGCGTCGGCGGTGGTGAAGGCGGCGGTCAGCCGGTCGAGCCCGTCGTATCCGAAGCACTCGTACTGGCCGGCCGGGGTGTCGTGGATGCGGGTGAGCTGGCCGCCCTTGCTGTAGGTGAAGGTGTCGTCCTGGGCGACCTGCGAGCCGGCGGTCGTGGTGAGGCGGTTGAGCCAGCCGGTGCCCTCGTCCCAGGTGAAGGTGCGCTTGACCTGGGCGTTGGCGCCGTAGGAGCGCTCGTTCAGGCGGGCGGTGGCCGAGAACAGCGTCTCCTTGACGTAGGTGGTTCCGCCGGCGTAGTCGGAGGTGAGGTCCTCGACCAGGCCGAGGTCGGTGTAGCCGAAGGTGAGCGTCTCGGCCGCCAGGTCGCCCTTGCCCGGCATGCTCTGGCTGGTCAGGTTGCCGGCCGCGTCGTAGCTCGCGGTGAACGCGTAGTCGCCGGCCAGCGCTCCTTCGGTGGCCGGAATGCTCAGTTTGGTGCCGGTCGCCCGGTAGGAGTCGTCGTACGAGGTGATGGCGTCGGTGTAGGCGGCGGCGCCGACGTAGCGGGTGGCGGCGGTGGGTTGCCCCTTGGCGATGGAGTCGTAGGTCCACTCGGCGAGCTTGGTCCCCGTCTGCGGCTCGCCGGCCCACTGGCTGGTGCGCCGGCCCAGATCGTCGTGGACGGTGGAGATCTTCGCGCCGTTGCCGTCGATGGTCCAGACGGGCCGGCCCGCGGCGTCGTAGCCGTAGGTGGACGATCCCGCGTCGGGGTCCGTGGTCGCGGTGCGGCGGCTGAGCCAGTCGTAGGTGAACGTGCGGACGTTGCCGTTCGCGTCGGTGATCTTGGAGACGTTGCCCGCCGCGTCGTAGGTGTAGGTGGTGTCGTGGTGGGTGGCGCCGTCCTTCCACTCCTCGGTCCTGACGGTGCGGTCGAAGACGTCGGAGACGGTGACGGTCTTGCCGCCCACCGGCGGGGTCACCTCGATGCGGTCCAGGCCGGGGTAGGTGGTCGTGGTGCGGCGGAACTCGGCGGCCAGGTGGTGGTCGATGACCGCGGTCGGGCGTTCCATGCTGTCGTAGACGGTCCTGGTCCAGGACGGCAGGGCGGTCAGCGGCGGGTTCAGCAGGCCGCTGCCGGGGGCTTCGGTGTTGTGGACCGGCTGGGACGACGCGCTCTGCAGGCCCCGGGCGTCGTAGGTGGTCACCTGGACCACCCGGCCGCCGGCCGGCGATTCGGTCTGGGCCTCGCGGGGCCGGCCGAAGCCGTCCTCGTAGCTGTAGGTGGACAGATACGTCGTCCCGCGCAGCAGTTTGCGCATCGTGGTCCTGGCCGGGGCGGTGGGCTGGCCGAGGTTGCCGTCGAAGGGGATGTCGTAGTCGACGGTCGCGGTCGGCGTGCCCGGTGGCTGCCCGGGCTCCCAGAGCTTGGCCGCCCGCCCGAGCGCGTCGTAGCCGATCTCGGTGGTCTTGCCGTTGGCGTCGACCAGCTTGGTGGGCAGGCCGTTGCGGTGGGAGGAGAACGTGGTGACCACGTGGCCGAGCGGGTTCGTGACCTTCGCGCCCTGGTAGGGCCAGCCGACCGCGGGGGTGTAGGCGGTGGTGGTGACCTTGCCGAGGGCGTCGGTGGCGGTCAGGGCCCGGCCGTAGTCGTCGAAGGTGCCCTTGGTGACCGAGATCGACGTGGCGCCGGCGTAGGAGCGGGTCTCGGTGACGTTGCCGTCGGAGGGGGTGTTGGTGGCCGGGTCGGTGCCGCCGTCGTACAGGGTGACGGCCTTGCCGAGCAGGGCGCCGGTGGTGCAGCTGTCGCCGGCGCGCTTCTCGGCCACCGAGGGCAGGCTGGTGATGCCGTTGGCCGGGTTGCGGGCGTAGGTGACGCTGGTGCAGGTGTTGTCGCTGGTCACGGCGGTGTCGCCGTAGTCGTTGACGGTGGTCGGCTGGCCGTCGGCGTTGTAGGCGGTGCGCTGGTCGCTCCAGCGCCAGCCGCCGCCCGTCACCTGCTCGCGGGTGCGTTCCCTGGTGCGGTGGACGAACGCGGGATCCAGCGTGCCGGGCCCGGTGCCGGTGGCGGCGACCTGGTACTCGTACCGGGTGGACTCGGCCTCGGTGTAGGCGCGCGGCTCGGTGGCCGTCAGCTTCCAGGTCTGCTCCTGCAGCAGTTGACCTTGTAAGGCGTGCGCGTCGGTGACGTTGTTGCCTTCGAAGTCGGTGATCGTGCCGCCGGTGCCGCGGAAGAAGGTGTCGGAGGTGACGGTGTAGCCGTTCGGGTCGGAGCCGGAGCCGCGGGTGGTGCGGACCGTGGCGTAGCCGCGCCAGTCGCTGGCCGTCGGCGCCCATTCGGGCTGGGTGAACGACAGCCGGTTGACCCACAGCGGGCTGCCCACGTAGTCGTAGTTGGTGACCATGTCGGGCGAGCCGCCGACCAGGTCACGCTCGACCACCTTCAGCGCGAGCTGCTTGTAGAAGCGGCCCCAGCTCTCGTAGCCGGTCTCGGGGTTGGAGTCGTAGTCGACCCGGTAGCAGTCGCCGATCTGGTCGGTGAAGTAGTCGGTGCCGTCGCGGCCCTTGCCGCCGCCGCAGCGGTCGGACTGGCCGTAGGTGACCTCGATCCGGCCGCCCATGCCGTTGCCGATGCCGGCCACGCGCGGGACCATGCGCCAGGACAGGGAGTCGGTCCAGTCCGACCAGTTGTCGTAGAGCATCTTCCCGGCCACCATCGCCGCGTCGAACGCCACCGGCGGCAGCTTCTGCGGGGTGTTGCCGGCCAGGCCGGTCTGCTGCACGCTGTCCAGCCACAACACCGGGTCGTAGGCCGGGCCGAAGTCGGTGCGGGTGTAGATCCAGCGGTAGCGCAGGTCGAGACGGGTGTTCGGCTCCCACGCGCCGGTGGCCGGGTTGAGCGACTCGGTCAGCACCGAGTCCAGCTTGCGCGCGGTGTAGAAGGCGATCGCGTCGTTGGTGGCGCAGGTGGGGCCGCAGTTCAGGTCGGTGGGCACGTCCACGCCGCCGCGATCGGAGGTGGTGAACGTGGTGCGCGAAGTCGGCACGCTGCCCGCGACCTGCGTGTTGTGGCCGTAACTGATCTGCTTCAGGAACCCGCCCCGGTCGTACGGGAGCACCTTGTACGTCTCGTAGTCACAGCCGGGCATGCAGAAGTAGTTGGTCTCACGCTCGTAGGTGTAGTCGACGACGTTCTCGTTGGCGTCGATCGACTGGTCCAGGTTCCACCGCCACACCCCGGCGCAGGTGGGCGGGATCATGTCGTTGAAGTAGCGCTCCCAGCACGGCTCGCCCCGCTGGTTGGCGATGTACTGCAGCTGCCACTGGGCGTCCTTGGTGTAGCCGAAGCGGTGCACCTGCCCGTCGGAGGAGGTGACCTTCCAGTACGCCTGCCCGTCCGCGCCGCCGGCCACCTGCTCGACCTTCCACCCGAAGTCGGGCACCGTCTTCCACAGACCGGACGTGCGGTCCTTGACGATGGATGCCGACCGGCCGGCCAGGTGCAGCACCAGCTCGGACTGGGTGTAGTCCTTGGTGGTGATGTCGGTGGCGCGCTCGTCCGGGGACTCCCAGCAGACGGCGTGGCCCCAGGGGGCGTTCTCGTCGGCGTACCAGATCAGGTCGGAGGTGTCCGGGTCGTACTGGTTCCAGGCGGTGCAGCGCTTGTACTTGCGCTCGATGAACCCGGCCGACAGGCTCCAGCCGATGCCGACCGAGCCGGACTGGTTGTTGGTCCAGTGGCCCTCGCCGTCCACGGAGGAGGCGTCGTACTGCAGCGACAGGTTCGGCCCGTTGCCGACCGGGGACGGAGCCTCGGGCAGCGGGTAGTCGTAGGAGAAGCCGCCGCCGGAGGTGCCGGCCTGCCAGGTGCCCGACGGCTTGAGGTCGGTGGCGCCGAAGTTGCCGTCAGGGCCGGTCATCCCGGTGGCCAGCACGTACACCGAACCGGAGGTGAACGCCTGGGCCGCGCGGGCGTCGGCCTTGGCCGGGTTCTTGCCGGTCTGGCTCTTGGGCAGCGCGAGGGCGGCCGGCTTACCGGTGGCCGGGTCGGCGTCGATGTCGGCGGTCAGCGTGCCGGTCTTGACGTCGTTGTGTGCCTTGACCGGCTGCGGGCGCACCACGCAGTCACGCGGCCTGGGCGTGGACAGGGCGCACGCGGGCACGCGCAGGAGCTGCAGGCGGGTGGCGAAGTTGCCGCCGTGGGCGTCGCGGAAACCGGCGTAGGAGAACTGCGCGCGCACCTTCCCGGCGGTGTCGGCGCTCAGCCGGGCGGCGATGCCCACCCCGCCCAGCCGCTGCACCGCCTCCGGGGCCAGCGTCTCCACCTTCACCTTGCCCGGGTCGGCGGCGCCCTTGACCGTCCCGACCCGGACCGGCAGCCCGGCGGCCGGCACCGTCTTGTGGTCGGCCGGTGGATCGACCGTCGCGGTGCCGGGTCTCGGCCAGGCCGGGGCCCGCCGCTCGACCTTGGGCTGTGATTCCTCGGCGCCCTTGGCCACCTTCGGCTCGGGCACCTCGCGGCCGTCCACCGAGCGTTCCGGCTCCGGCGTCCCGACGGACGCCGAAGCCCTGCTCACCAACGTGTCGGGCACCGCGAGCCCGGACAGGAGAACCGCCGCCGTCACGCCGATGGCCAATGCCATCAATCGCATCCGCCGCCGCCACGCACGCATGTCGCCACCTCTTCAAGGCACGCTGACGCAGACCCCGGGAACGAGGCCGAATCGCGTCGAATAAGGACCTGATAAAGACGAGCAACCCGGATCGTGATCGACGATCTTCGCGGGGTCAACGGCCAATACGGCATCGGCGGCGTGACGGACGGTGTCCTTCCGGAATCGACCACGCGGCGCACTGCATGTCAGCTCCGTTGTGGTGTAACCGCTTTCCAGAATTTGTCGAGCGATGTGATCTGCATCACACGCCATTCTTGGAACGCTTCAGCCGCCTTTCCCCGGCCTCGCCGAAATGTTTCGTCCAGCATTCGGACACGGAATGACGACTGCTACTGCAGGCGCTCGTCGACCACGCGCAGCACCTTGCCGGTCCGCGGGTGCAGCATCAGATCCGACGGCCGCACCCACTCGATGGACAGCGGGTGGATGAGGCCGTCCGCCACGGACTGCGGGTAGGCCGGCCTGGCCGCGTAGACGGCGTCGATGAGCCGCCGGGTCAGCTCGTCCTGCGGCTCGGCCACCGTGGCCAGGCGCAGGATCAGGCCGTCCTTGCCGTCCCAGCGGCGCTGCACCATCTGCATCCCGGACATCGCCCGCTCCGGGTCGGCCGCGGCCAGCACCTCGCGGATGGCCTCGGTGGACATCGCCACCGTCTCCACCCTGGCGCCCTCGGACGTCCTGCCGACCAGCCGGAAGGCCCGGCAGTCCGCGTCGACCCACTCGGCCAGGTCGCCGACCGGGTAGCGGATGATCGGCATGAGCGTCCTGAACAGGTTCGTGACGATCACCCGGCCGGGCACGCCGGGCTCGGTGATCGGCTCGCCGGTCACCTCGTCGATCAGCTCGACCACGGTGCGGTCGGCGAACGCCTCGTGGACGCGTACGTCCTGGCCGGGCACCGGCGCGCCGATCAGCCCGGCGTCGTTCGAGGCGTAGCCGAGCGAGGAGATCGAGGCCGCGGGGAAGGCCTTGGCGAGCTGCGGCCGCAGGTCGTCGAAGAGCAGGTCGCCGGCGAACAGCAGCAGCTCCACCGTCTCGGCCGGCCGGCCGCGCTCGATCACCGCCTGCGCCACCTTGGCGAGCTTCATCGGCGGCCCCGCCAGCACGTGGACGCCGAAGACGCCGATGAGGTCGGCGACGTAGTCGTCGGGGGCGTGGCAGGCGACCGGCAGCCGGACGTTCTCCACCGGGGCGTTGTGCAGCGCGTGCTCGATGTAGAGGAACCCCCCGTACAGCTCGCCGGCCGAGAACAGGTTGGCCACCCGCTGTCCCGGCTTCAGCCCGGACCTGGCCAGCCCGGCGCCGAACGCCGTCACCGAGTCGGCGTGCTCGGAACGGGTCCACGGGGAGAACTTGGGCGCGCCGGTGGTGCCGCCCGAGGAGTAGATCCCGGCGTCGGTCAGCGGGCCGGTCAGCAGCCGGTTGTCCGGCCAGGCGTTGGCGGCCCAGAAGGCGTCCTGGTCGACGATCGGCAGCTGGGTGAGGTCGGCGGCGCCCTCGGGCACGTCCCGGTAGACCTCGGCGTAGAACGGCGAGTGACGGCGGGCGTGCTCGATGAGCGCGGACAGCGGTCTGGCGGGCATGTGCGTCTCTCCTTGATCGTCAGATCTGGTTGTGAGCGAGGCTGGGGACACGGGTCAGGACGGTGCGCCGGTAGAACCACCAGTTCACGGCCAGGAACACGGCGTAGCCGGCGAGGAAGGCGTACAGCGCGGGGTCGATGGAGCCGGTGCGCTCCAGCGCGGTGGCGAAGCCGCGCGGGATGAGGAAGCCGCCGAACGCGCCGACGGCGGAGGCGATGCCGATCGCCGCGGCGGCCTCGCGCCGGGCGCGCAGCCTGGCGTCGGCGTCGCCCCGCGCCGCCTGCGCCGCGAAGATCGCTGGGATCATCCGGTACGTGGACCCGTTGCCGATCCCCGCCGCCGTGAACAGCAGCCCGAACGCGGCCAGGAACAGCGGGAACGCGTGCTGGGCGAGCCCGGCGAGCGCGAGCAGGGCCCCGGCCGCCATGGCGTAGAAGGACCAGGCGGTGACCCGGGCCCCGCCGTGCCTGTCGGCCAGCCGCCCGCCCACCGGCCGCGCCAGCGAGCCGGCCAGCGGGCCGAGGAAGGCCAGGTAAGGCGCCGCGGACTCGGCGAAGACGGCGCTGACGACCAGCGGGAACGCCGCCGAGTAGCCGATGAACGAGCCGAAGGTGCCGATGTAGAGGAACGACATGACCCAGGTGTGCGCGCGCAGGAACGCCCGCCCCTGGACGCTGAAGTCGGTCCTGGCCACGGCCAGGTTGTCCATGAACAGGTACGCGCACAGGGCCGCGGCGAGGATCGGGACGACCCACACCAGCGCGGCGTTCACCAGCCCGGCCGTCACCACCAGCGGCACCAGCGCCTGCACCACGGCCACGCCGAGATTGCCGCCCGCCGCGTTCACGCCCAGCGCGAAACCCTTGTGCCGCTCGGGGTAGAAGTAGGACACGTTGGCCATGGACGAGGCGAAGTTGCCGCCGCCCAGCCCGGCCGTCGCCGCCGCGGCCAGGAACATCCAGTACGGCGTCGCGGGATCGGTCAGCAGCCAGGCCAGCAGGCCCACCGGCGCCAGGAGGAGCAGCGCGCTGGCCACGTTCCAGTTGCGGCCGCCGAACGCCGAGACCGCGAACGTGTAGGGCAGCCGCAGCGCGGCCCCGACCAGGTTCGGCACCGCCACCAGCCAGAACAGCTGGTCGACGGTGAACGTGAATCCGGCCTGGGGCAGGTGGACGACGATGCCGCTCCACAGCAGCCACACCGCGAAGCCGAGGTGCTCGACGAAGATGGACCAGATCAGGTTCCTGGTGGCCACGCGGCGGCCGGTGGCGGCCCAGAAGCGCGGGTCCTCCGGTTCCCAGTGGTCGATCCAGCGCCGGGTCCGGTGCGGGTTCATGGATCGCTCCCTTCGGCTGGTTCGTGCGGGCCTTCGGTCGGTGCTCCCCGGCGCAGGAGGCGGCGTACTTCGGGCAGGCAGTCGCCGCAGCCGGTGCCGGCCCTGGTGGCGGCCGCGCGTTCGGCCGGGTCGCCGTCCTCGCGGGCCGCGCGCTTCAGGTCCGCCCTGGTCACCGCGTTGCAGCGGCAGACCAGCGCCGTCTCGGGCGGCTCCGCGGCGACGGGTGGCGGCAGGGCCCGGCCGAGCAGCAGCGCGGTCCTGTCCGCGGGGGCGGGACGGTCGCCGTCGTACAGCTCGACGAGCCGCGCGGCGGCGTCCGGCAGGCCCAGCGAGACGCCGCCGATCACGCGGTCGCCGCCGGACAGCGTGAGCTTGGCGTAGACGCCCCTGGCGGGGTCGGCGAAGGCCAGCACCTCGACCCCGGCGCGGGTGTCGTGCGGGTTCAGGCGGATCTCGCCGAACGCGGTGAGGTCGACGGGGCCGGCGCGCAGCCGGGTGACCGCCGGTTCCGGCCGGTAGCGCGCCGCCGGGTCGGCCCCGGTGAGCAGGTCGGCCAGCACCTCCGCCTGCCGCCACGCGGGCCGCGCCAGCCCGGCCGGCGGCCGTCCCGGCTGGGCGCAGTCGCCGATGGCGTGCACGCGGGGGTCGGTGGTGCGCAGCCGGTCGTCCACCACGATCCCGGCGTCCGTCGTGAGCCCGGCGCGGGCGGCGAGCTCGACGCCGGGCCTGGTCCCGGCGGTCACCACGGTCAGCGCGGCGGGCACGAACGAGCCGTCGTCGAGCTTGACGCCCTCGCCCGGGTAGTAGCGCACCGCGCTCTGCCCGGTGAGCGTGCGCACCCCGGCCGCCCGGCACAGCCCGGCCAGGGTGGCCCCGGCCATCGGGTCGAGCTGACGTTCCATCAGGTGGCCCGCCGGGTGGACCAGGGTGACCCGGGCGCCGCGTCCGGCCAGGCCGAGCGCGGTCTCCACGCCGAGCACCCCGCCGCCGAGCACGGCCAGCGGCACGCCCGGCCCGGCCTGGCGTTCGATGCGCAGGCAGTCGTCCAGGTCGCGCAGGGTGGCCACGCCGGCGGCCGGCTCGCCCCTGTCGCCGGTCAGCCCTTCGACCGGGGGCAGCCATGGCCGCGCGCCGGTGGCCAGGACCAGCGTGTCGTAGCCGACCGTGGCACCGCCGGCCAGCACGATCGTGCGGGCCGCCAGGTCCAGGCGGACGGCGGGCGCGCCGAGCCGGAGCGTGACGTGGTGGCGGGCCGCCCAGTCGCGGTCGTGCAGCCGGGTGTCGGCGGCGGTCAACGTGCCGGCCAGCACGCCCGACAGCAGCACCCGGTTGTAGGCGGGCCCGGGCTCGGCGCCGACGACGGTGAGCGACACGCGCTCGCCGCCGGGGTCGCGTTCGCGGATCCGCTCGGCCAGCCGCGCCCCGGCCAGGCCGTACCCCACGATCACCACCCGCCGGGGAGCCTGGCGCCCGCCGGGCGGGCGGGCGTTCACGCGGGTTCCCCGTTCGCCGGGGTCAGCCGGACCGCGCACGACTTGAACGCGGGCATCCCGCTGACCGGGTCCAGCGCCGGGTCGCTCATCAGGTTGGCCCGTTCCGCGCCGGGGAAGTGGAACGGCACGAACACGGTGTCCGGCCTGATCCCTGGCACGCAGCGCACCAGGACCTCGACCGCGCCCCGGCGCGACACGACGCGCGCCCTGTCGCCGTCGGCGAGCCCGGCGCGGCGGGCGGTGTCCGGGTGCACCTCCACGTGCGCCCCGGACGCCGCCCGCACCAGCTCGGGCACCCGGCGGGTCTGCGCGCCCGACTGGTAGTGGGCCAGCACGCGCCCGGTGGTGGCGTACAGGGGGTAGTCGGCGTCGGGCGGCTCGGTGACGTCGCGGTGGTCGACCGGCGCGAACCTGGCCCGGCCGCCGGGGCGGGCGAAGCCGTCCAGGAAGAGGCGGGGCGTGCCGGGGTGGCGGGCGCCGGGGCAGGGCCAGTGCAGGGCCTCGCCGTCGCGGAGCCGGTCGTGGGCGATGCCGGCGTAGTCGGCGGGGCCGCCGGACGAGGCGCGGCCCAGCTCGGCGAACACCTCCTCCGGGTCGTCGGGGAACGCGGCGGCGTCCTGCCCGAGCCGCACCGCCAGCCCGCGCAGGACGGACAGGTCCGAGCGGACGCCCGGCGGGGCGGCGAGCGCGCGCCGGCGCAGCAGCACCCGGCCCTCCAGGTTGGTCATCGTGCCGTCCTCCTCGGCCCACTGGGTGACGGGCAGCACCACGTCGGCCCGCAGCGCGGTCTCCGACGGCACGACGTCGCAGACCACCAGCAGGTCGAGCGCGTCCAGCCGGTCGGCCACGTGACCGGCGTGCGGCGCGGACACCACGGGGTTGCTGCCGAACACCAGCAGCGCGCGCGGCCCCGACGCGGTGCCGAGCGCGTCCAGCAGCTCGTACGCCGACCGCCCGGCCCCGGGCAGTTCCTCGGCCGGCACGCCCCAGACGGCGGCGACGTGCCGGCGCGCGTCCTGGTCGTCGATGCGCCGGTAGCCGGGAAGCTGGTCGGCCTTCTGCCCGTGCTCGCGGCCGCCCTGCCCGTTGCCCTGGCCGGTCAGGCAGCCGTAGCCGGAGCCCGGCCGCCCGGGCAGGCCCAGGGCCAGGGCCAGGTTGATCCACGCCGACACCATGTCCACGCCGCCGGCGTGCTGCTCGGTGCCGCGGCCGGTCAGCACGTACGCGCGCCCGGCCCCGGCCAGCAGCCCGGCGGCGGCCCGCTGGTCGGCGGCGGGCACGCCGGTGACGCGTTCGGCCTCCTGCGGCCGCCACCTGGCGGCGATGCGCCAGGCCGCGGCGAACCCCTCGGTCCGCGCGCCGACGTAGCCGCGCCGCAGGTGGCCGCCGGCGACGACGGCGTGCAGCAGGCCGAGCGCCAGCGCCAGGTCGGTGCCCGGCCGCGGGGCCAGGTGCAGCGCGGCCAGGTCCGCGGTGGCGGTGCGGCGCGGGTCCACCACGATGAGCCCGCCGCGGTCCCTGGCCCGGCGCAGGTGCCTGACCAGGGGCGGCATCGTCTCGGCGACGTTGGCCCCGGCCAGCAGGATCGCGTCGGCGCCGGCCAGGTCGGTGACGGGGAACGGCAGCCCCCGGTCGAGCCCGAACGCCCTGAGCCCGGCCGCGGCGGCCGACGACATACAGAACCTGCCGTTGTAGTCGATCTGCGAGGTGCGCAGGGCGACCCGGGCGAACTTGCCCAGCAGGTACGCCTTCTCGTTGGTGAGCCCGCCGCCGCCGAACACGGCGACCGCGTCTCGGCCGTGTTCCTCCTGGACGCGCCGGACGCGCGCGGCCACCAGGTCCAGGGCCTCGTCCCAGGTCGCCGGGCGCAGCGGGGCGTCGCGGCGGTCGCGGACGAGCGGGGTGCGCAGCCGGTCGGGCGCGTCCAGCAGTTCGGCCGCCGTCCAGCCCTTGCGGCACAGGCCGCCGGCGTTGACCGGGAAGTCGCGCGGCTCCACCAGGACCCCGCCGCCGGGGCGTGGCGTCAGCGTCATCCCGCACTGCAGCGCGCAGTACGGGCAGTGCGTCTTCACGTCCCGGCCTCGGGCGCGCGTTCCTGCGGGCGGCCGGACACGGTGACGCTCTGGCCGCGGAACTCCGCGACGATCTCCCCGGCCGGGCCGTGCACGGTGACGTCGTAGACGCCGTTCCTGCCGTACCTGGCGCGTTCGACGGCCTCGGCGACCAGCTCGTCGCCCGCCGCGACCGGGCGCAGGAACGTCATCTGCGCGCTGTGCGCCAGCGTGACGGGCCCGCGGGCGTTGGACGCGTACGCGAACGCGGCGTCGGCCAGCAGGAACAGGTAGCCGCCGTGGGCGATGCCGTGGCCGTTCAGCATCTCCCCGGTGACGCGCATCCGCAGTCTGGCGTGGCCGGCGGTCACGCTCTCCAGGCTGATGCCGAGCGAGCGGCAGGCGGGGTCGGCCACCTTCATGCCGGTGCTCCGATCCAGGTCCTGGCCAGGGTCTGGACGGCCGCGCCCGCCGGGTCGGCGAGCTTGGGCGCCAGGTAGTCGCGCACCCAGGCGCTGGTCGGGATGCGGAACGGCGGCGACTCGGCGGTCAGCGCGTGCACGATGACCTCGGCCACCTCCGCCCTGGACTGTCCGGCGCCCTCCCAGCCCTGGCCGCGCACCCAGTCGATGTAGTCGCCGAACGTGCGCGCGTAGGGGCCGGAGGCGGCGCGGATGGTCTCCCGATTGATGTCCGGAAAAATCCCGAACTGGGTGTCGGGGACGAAGCCGGGCACCACCACGCTCACCTTCACCCCGTGCGCCGCCGCGACCGGGGCCAGGCTCTCCATGAAACCCTCGACGGCGAACTTGGCCGCCGCGTACGCCTCGTTGAACGGCTGCCCGACCAGCCCGTGCACGCTGCCCACCGTGATCAGACGGCCCCGGCTGGCCCGCAGCAGCGGCATCGCCACCCGGCTGACCGCGACCACGCCGAAGAAGTTCACCTCCAGGTTGGCCCGCAGGTCGTCCATGGTGGACATCTCCATGGTCGGGTCGAAGTTGGCCACGCCGGCGTTGTTGACCAGCGCGTCCAGCCGCCCGTAGGCCACGCGCACGTACCGCAGGCAGGCCGCGGCCGAGGCGGGGTCGGTGACGTCGAGCCGGCGCACGTCCACCGTGACCCCGGCCCGCGCGGCGGCCTCGCGCAGCTCGCCGTCCCTGCCGGTGTCGCGCATGGTGGCCACCACGGTGAACCCGGCCCTGGCCGCCGCGACGGCGGTGGCCAGCCCGATGCCCGACGACGTGCCCGTGATCAGCACGGTGCTCATGACGCGCTCCCCGCCAGCTGCCCGCGCTCGGCCCGGTCGAGCAGCGGCTGGATCCCGGACGCGGGCAGGAACGAGAACGCGGCCAGCAGCGTGCCGCCGACCATCACCGTCCTGGCCGCGTCGAGCACGCCGAGGCCGGGGGTCAGCAGGGTGACCAGCGTGCCGCCGACGAGCGCGGCCAGCGGGATGACGCCCCACGTGGCGGTGCGGAACGCGGCGTGCATGACGCCCTGGTTCTCCTGCGACATCCTGGACTGCCTGATGGGGGCGCTGCAGACGTTGATGCACGACATGAAGAAGCCGTAGCAGGCGAACGTCACGCCGATCACCGGGGCGGCCGGCAGCGCGGGCGCGGCCAGGATGCCCAGCCCGACCAGGCAGTGGCAGAGCAGCCCCCAGGCCATGGTGCGGCCGAGACCCAGCCGGTCGCTGATCTTGGGTGCGACCAGCGCGCCGAGGAACGCGCCGCCGGCCGCCGCCGACATCGCCGCGCCGAACAGGCCGACCGAGACGCCGAGCCCCTGGTAGGCCAGCACCGGCAGGACGGTGACGAAGATCGGCCCGCCCGAGTTGAGCGTCACGGCGGCGATGACCACCCGGCGCAGCACCGGGTCGGCCCAGTTCAGCCGGAAGCCCAGGAGCAGCCGCGACCAGACCGAGCCCTGCTGGACCGAGGTGGTCCCCCACGGCCGCATGAAGCGGAAGCACGCGGCGGAGGCCAGGTAGCTGGCCGCGTCCACGATCAGCGCCGCCGCCCCGAACACGTGGTAGAGACCGGCCGCGATGGACGGCCCGGCCACCTCGGAGACCGTGCTGCTGCCCTCCAGCCTGGAGTAGGCCCGCACCAGCCGCTCCTGCGGGACGGTGGCGGGCACCGCGACCAGGTAGCCGACGTTGAAGAAGATCGTCGCCGCGCTGATCAGCGTCACGCAGGCGAACAGCAGCGGCGTGGACAACACCCCGAGCCAGTACGCCAGCGGGATCGCCGCCACCGCGACCAGCCGGACGAAGTCGCAGGCCAGCATGGTCACGCGCTTGTCCCACCGGTCCACGAGCACGCCGGCAACCGGGCCGAGCAGCGGGATGCCGAGGTACTGCGCCATGGCCACGATGCCGACCTCCAGCGCGGAGGCGTCCAGCACGAAGATCATCATGGTGGGGACCACGAACACCGTGATCCGGTCGCCGACCAGGCTCACCGTCTGGCCGGCCCAGAACAGGTTGAACTGCCGGCCCAGGGACGCGGGTAACCTCACGGCTCGTCCCTCACCACGAGGCCGGCGGTCTTGCCGGTGCGCTCGTTGCTGATCAGCGCGTCGGCGGTCACGACGCGGAACGACTCCGGGTCGTGCTGGAAGGCCGTGCTCAGCGTGAACGTGGCGGACATGAGCTCCCTGCGCAGCCCTTCGGCCAGGCCGGGCGGGGCGTCCTGGCCGGTCAGCAGCAGAACGTCGACGGTGGCCACGCGGCCGCGCCGCTGGGTGACGACGACCTGCGCCCGTGTGACGCCCGGCTCGCGCTCGGCCCGGGCGAGCAGGTCGTCCACGTGCAGGCCGAGTCCGCGCACCTGCACTACCGAGTCCCTGCGGCCGAGCACGCGCAGCGTCCGGCCGGGGCGGCCGCACGGGCAGGCGGTGAACTCCCCGGCGTCGCCGGTGCGGTAGCGCAGCACCGGGTTGAGCATGTCCGGGTTGAGCGTGGTGAAGTCCATCAGTCCGTCGGCGTCCAGGTGCACGAGCTGGTCGGGCAGCAGGTGGAAGACGTCGGCCGGGCACCGCGGGGTGTTGGTGCCGGCCACCCAGGTCTCGGTGCTGCCGAACATGCCCCAGCGGCGCGCGTCCGGCGCCACCTCGGCCAGGTCCTCGTCGAGCTGCGGGTGCCAGGCCTCGCCGAGCCAGAGCACCTTGCGCAGCGCGGGCAGGCGTATCCCGTGCTCGCGGGCGTGCGCGAACCACAGCCGCAGCACGCTCGGGGTGCCGCCGAACGCGGTCACCTCCCGGTCGGCGCAGAAGCCCAGCCAGTCGCCGTACTCGTCCTTGGTGACCGAGCCGAGCGCGATGACCTGGCAGCCGGACAGGTCGGCGAACGCGGCGGCCAGGAAGTGCGCGCCCCACATGCGGCCGGCGCCCCAGGCGTTGACGAAGACGTCGTCGCGCTCCAGCGGCTGCCAGTGCGCGTGCACGCCGTCCATGTAGAAGCCGGTGGGCGCGTAACCGACCTTGGGCGCGCCGGTGCTGCCGCCGCTCTGGAACAGCCAGGTGGCGCCGTGCTCGGCGGCCGGGCGCAGGTGGGCCAGCGCCACGTTCAGGTCGTCCTTGACCAGCGGGGGCAGCGCGGCCAGGTCCTCCAGCGTGAGGACCTTCTCGTGCCCGGCGTAGCGCGGCGCGAGCGCGGGCACGCTCTTGAGCAGGTCCAGCGCGCGGCGCGGCACGCGCAGGTGCGGCTCGGCCGCCTCGGGGGGCAGCGAGAACGATTCGATCATGTCGTCACCAGCTCTCGATGGTCGGGATGGCGGCTCCTGCGGCCAGCCAGCGGGCGTGGCCGTCGCGGTAGGCGATCCAGCGGGCCCGCGTGACGTCCCGCTGCAGCGTCCTGGCCGGGTCGCCCCAGTCGGGCGCGATCACGCCGTCGGGCTCCAGCTCGGAGAACCAGTACCGCTCGCCGTCGAACAGGAAGTCGGCGCAGAAGAACGGGATGGGCAGCTTCTCGTAGAAGTAGGCGGTGGCCCTGGCCAGCTC
>NZ_JABCPZ010000210.1 GCF_013283785.1 Nonomuraea antri | reverse complement strand
GGCCCACCCGGCCGCGCAGCTGGTGCAGCTGGGAGACGCCGAAGCGGTCGGCGTCCATGATGATCATGACGGACGAGTTGGGCACGTCGACGCCCACCTCGATCACCGTCGTCGCGACGAGCACGTCGATCTCGCCCCCGGTGAACGCGCGCATGATCGCGTCTTTCTCCTCGGGCGGCAGCTTGCCGTGCAGGACCTCGACCCGCAGGTCGTGGAACGGGCCGTCGGTGAGCAGCTCGGCCACGTCGAGCACGGCCAGCGGCGGTCGCTTCTCCTCGCCCCCCGCCGAGGCCAGATCGCCTTCGTCGCCCTCCAGGTCGCCGATGCGCGGGCAGACGATGTAGGCCTGGCGGCCCAGCCCCACCTCCTCGCGCACGCGCTGCCAGGTGCGCTCCAGGAAGTGCGGCTTCTCCGCGGCCGGCACCACGTGCGTGGTGATCGGCGCCCGGCCGGACGGGAGCTGCGAGAGCGTGGAGACCTCCAGGTCGCCGAAGACCGTCATCGCCACCGTGCGCGGGATCGGCGTGGCGGTCATGACCAGGACGTGCGGACGCCCGCCGCCGGCCTTCTCGCGCAGCGCGTCGCGCTGCTCGACGCCGAAGCGGTGCTGCTCGTCGACCACCACCAGGCCCAGGTCGGCGAACTGCACGTGCTCCTGCAGCAGCGCGTGGGTGCCCACCACGATGCCCGCCGTGCCCGACGCCGCGTCGAGCAGCGCGGCCCGCCTGGCCGCCGCGCCCATCGAGCCGGTCAGCAGGGTCACCGCGGTGCCCCCGAACATGCCGCCCTGCGCCAGGTCGCCCAGCATGTTCGTGATCGAGCGGTGGTGCTGCTGCGCCAGCACCTCGGTGGGCGCCAGCAGCGCGGCCTGGCCGCCCGCGTCGACCACCTGGAGCATCGCGCGCAGCGCCACCACCGTCTTGCCCGCGCCGACCTCGCCCTGCAGCAGGCGGTGCATGGGGTGCTCGAGCGCCAGGTCGGCGGCGATCTCCTCGCCCACCCGCGCCTGCCCCTCGGTCAGCGAGAACGGCAACCGCTCGTCGAAGGCGGTGAGCAGCCCGTCGGCCCGCGCCGGACGCGGCTTGGCCGGCCAGGCGGTGGCCGCCTGCCTGCGCTGCAGCAGCACGGACTGCAGCACGAACGCCTCGTCGAACTTCAGCCGCTTACGCGCCCGCTGCACGTCGCCGAAGTCCTTCGGCCGGTGGATGGACACCAGCGCCTCGCCCAGCTCCTGCAGCCCGTGACGGGCCCGCAGCGCGGCCGGCAGCGGGTCGTCGAGCGGCCCGAGCGTGTCGAGCACCACCCCGACCGCCCGCCTGATCGCCCACGGCGTGACGTCCTTGCCCGCCGGGTAGATCGGCACCGGCGCGCCGGCGAACTCCTCGACGCTCGACTCGCTCTCCTCGAACAGCTCGAACTCCGGGTGCGCGAGCTGCCAGCGCGGGGTCGTACGCGAGCCGAACAGGCCCACCTTCCCGGCGAACATGCCGCGCCTGCCCGGCTTGAGCCGCGACTCGGCCACGTGGGAGCCCTTGCCGAAGAACGACAGGTAGATCTTGCTGCCGTTGCCGTCGACGACCTCGACCTCCAGCCAGGTGCCGCCCCTGTTGCGCATCGGTTTGCGCATCAGCCTGGTCACCTCGCCGACCACGGTGACGTGCTCGTCGACCTCCAGCGAGTCGAGCGAGGTCAGCTCGCCGCGCTCGGCGTAGCGGCGCGGATAGTGGCGCAGCAGGTCGCCGACCGTCTCCAGGCCGAGCACACCGTGCAGCAACTTCGCGGTCTTCGGGTCGAGCGCCTTCGTCAGCGGCTCGTCGAAACGGCTCACGGCAATAAGTTCTACCGCCTGGGGCCGACAGGAATCCCCTACCGGGCCGCCGATGTCACGCCGGGGGTCACTCCACGCCGATCAGGAGCGGGTAGCCGCCCTGGCCGCCTTCGTAGACCACCAGGTCCACCTCCGGCCTGGTGCGCCGCAGGTGGGCGGCCACGTGATCGGCCAGGTCCGGCGGCGCGTCGACGCCCGTGACCAGGGTCACCAGCTCGCCGCCGCCCGCCGCCATCAGGTCCACGACCAGGGTGGCCACGTGTTCCAGGGTCCGGCCGATCACCGCCACGTCGCCGTCGATCAGGCCCAGCACGTCTCCCGGATGGCACAGCCCGGCGCTGGTGACCGCCTCGCGGTCGGCGACGGCGAGCTGCCCGTGTCGGGTGTGCCCGGCCGCGTCGGTCATCGCGACCACGTCGTCGTCGAAGCGCCGCAGCGGGTCGTGCACGGCCAGCGCCGACAGCCCCTGCACGGTGGCCTTGGTGGGCAGGACGCTGACCGCGACCCCGTCCTCCCTGGCCACCTCGGCCGCGGCCATGGCCACCGCGCGCACGCCCTCGTCGTTCGGCAGCACCGCCACCTCGCCGCCCGCCTGCCTGATCGCGGCCAGCATCGCGGGCAGCGTGGGACGGGTGCCGGGCGCGCGCCGCACCACCACCGCGCCGCACTCCTCGAACAGCGCGGCGATCCCGTCGCCCGCGGCCACCGCCACCACGCCGCGGCCCGCGCCGCCCCGGTGGGTGCGCTCGGCCAGGTACGTCACCCTGATCCGGTGCGGCCGCCCGGCCTTCATCCCCGCCTCGATGGCCGGGCCCGCCTCCGCCACGTGGACGTGCACGTTCCACAGCCCGTCGCCGCCGACCACCACCAGCGAGTCGCCCATCGCGTCGAGCTCGGCACGCAGCCCGGCCACCGCCGCGTCTTCGGCGTCCAGCAGGTACATCACCTCGTAGCCCGCGCCGACCTCCGTCATCGGGGACACGCGGGCGGTGGGCGCGGGCACGTCGTAGTGCGCGGTGTGCGAGCCGGTGAGCACCGCGGCGAGCGTCTCCAGCACGATCGCGCCGCCGGCCCCGCCCGCGTCGACCACGCCGCTGCGCGCCAGCACGTCGAGCTGCTCCGGCGTGCGGCGCAGCGCCGCCCGCGCCTCCTCTGCGGCCCTGCGCGCCACCTCGGGCAGATCGCCCTCCACGTCCTGCACGGCCCGCGCGGCCGACTCCAGCACGCTCAGCACGGTCCCCTCGACCGGCCTGGCCACGGCCTCCCTGGCCAGCGTGGCCGCCCTGAGCAGCCCGGCACGCAGGTCCTGGCCCTCCTTCAGCACCTCGGCCAGCCCGCGCAGCGCCTGGCTGACGATCACCCCCGAGTTGCCCCGCGCGCCGACCAGCGCGCCGTACGAGAGCGTCTGCCAGACCACGGCCACGTCCACGTCGTCGGGCAGCGACTCCACCGCCTCGGCCGCGGACAGCATGGTCAGGTGCAGGTTGGTGCCGGTGTCGCCGTCGGCCACGGGGAACACGTTCAGCGCGTCGATCTCCGCGCTGGCCCGGCCGAGCGCGTCGGCGGCCAGGCGGGCCCAGCGGCGCACCGCGGGCGGGTCGAGGATCTTCATTCGCGCGTTCCGACCTCCCCGCATGCGCTAATGTCAGGGCAGGAGAATATCGCCGCGCCGAGCGCCGTCCAGTGACCGGCGCCTCGCCCGAGTTCGCACCCAGCGGTGTGGATCAGATATTCTCGTCTGGCTGGCCGGTTGTCCCGGCATGCCCTCCGCCCGGAAAGCATCAGCGGACAGGGCTACATCGACTGGTTTAAGGAGCGATACCGTGGCTTCCGTCTGCGATGTCTGCCGCAAGGGCCCGACCTTCGGCAACAATGTGTCCCACTCGCACCGCCGTACCCGCCGTCGTTGGAACCCCAACATCCAGACGGTTCGCGCGGTCGTCGGCGGCACGCCGAAGAAGCTGAACGTGTGCACCTCGTGCATCAAGGCGGGCAAGGTCACCCGCTAGTTCTTCACTTCCGCGAAAGCCCGTCGCCCGTTGTGGCGCGACGGGCTTTCGTCATGCCCGGAACCGTCGTCAGCCGGCCCGAGTCCCCTGCCGCCGCCCCCGGCCAGGCGGCCGTTCCGGGGAAGCGGGCGGGGTTCGGGCCGGAGCGTCAGCGCCAGTGCCAGGCGTGGTCCACGGGGCCGATGCCGCCGCCGAGCGGGAAGCCCCGGGCGATCGCGCCCGTCACGTACTCCTTGGCCCTGCCCACCGCCGCCGGCACGTCGTCGCCGAGCGCCAGGTGTGAGGCGATGGCGGAGGCCAGGGTGCAGCCGGTGCCGTGGGTGTGGCGGTTGTCATGGCGTTCGGCGGTGAAGCGGTACTCGTCCGTGCCGTCCGTCAGCAGGTCCACCGGGGCGCCGGGCAGGTGGCCGCCCTTGATGAGCGCCCACGACGGTCCCAGCGCCAGCACGGCGTCCGCGGCGCGGCGCAGGTCGTCCTCGTCCTCGACCTTGACGGACGTGAGCTGCTCGACCTCCCACAGGTTCGGCGTGACCACGGTGGCGACCGGCAGCAGACGGGTCTTCAGCGTGTCCACCGCCTCGGGGGCGAGCAGCGAGTCTCCGTGCTTCGACACCCCGACCGGGTCGACCACCACCGGGGCCGGGTAGGCGGCGAGCACGTCGGCGACGGTCTCCACCAGCTCGGGCGAGGCCAGCATGCCGGTCTTGATCGCCTGCGCGCCGATGTCGCCCAGCACCGAGTCGAGCTGCGCGCGGACGGCCTCGCGCGGCAGCTCCCAGTAACCCTGGACGCCGAGCGAGTTCTGCGCCGTCACCGCGGCGATCACGCTCATGCCGTGCACGCCCAGGGCCAGCATGGTCTTCAGGTCGGCCTGGATGCCCGCGCCGCCGCCCGAGTCGGAGCCGGCGACGGTCAGCACGCGTGGAGGGGTCAAAACGGTCATATCCCCATCCAACCACCTCAGCTGACGGCGCACTCCCCGCCGACCAGCCCGCAGTTCTCCGGATCGGCCGGCTCCCCGGTGGCCGTGTACGTGATCTCGACCGACTCACCCGACGCCAGCTTCTCCGGCAGGTCGATGATCAGCAGGTCGCCGTCCTGCGTCCACTCCGCGCCGTTCACGTTCAGCACCTCGCCCTCGACGGGCAGGGACAGCGTGGGCGCGGCCAGCGTCTCACCCGAGTCGTTCAGCACGTTCACCCTGGCCGTGTAGCGGGTGACGCCCTGCCTGACCACCTGCTGCTGGAGGTTGACCGAACCGCCGCTCGGCGCGGACTGCGTGGTCGCCGTGGCCGTCGGCGCGGCGGTGGTGGCCGGAGCCGTGGGGACGCCGCCCGCGTTCGTGTCGGGGTCGAGCGCCGTCTCCTCCTCGGTCGGGGACTCCGACACCGACTCCTCGGGGGTCGGCTCCGGCTCCTCGGTGGGCTGGGCGGGCGTCTTGGTCTTGCTCTTGGTCGGCGTCGGGCTGGGCGTCGTCGGACGCCGCGGCGTCCTGACGGCCTGGGTGGTCTTGGGCGTGGGGGTGTCGGACGGCTCGGCCTCCTCGTCGGCGGCCGTCTCGATCGGCTCCTCCTCGGGCTCCTCCTCGACGGGGTCGGAAGGGGGCGCGCTGGACACCGGCGCCGACTGCACGGCGGTGCAGTTGCTGGTCGCGCAGGTCTCGGGCTCGCCGGACGAGCTGATGAACTTCACCCCGGCCACCGTGCCGCCGAGCACCACCACCACGGCCGCGACGGACAGCAGCGCCACCCGGCCACGGCCGGCGGGCGGCGCGTCGAAGACGTCCCCGTCGGACGGCGGCTTCCTGCGCCCGCGTCCTCTGCCGCGGCGGCGCGAGCCGGGCTCGTCCAGGTCCTCGTCGGGCGTCCAGCCGGAACGCAGGAATCCGGTCTCCGCCTCGGCCCAGGTCGGGCTGGTCGGCTCGCCGGCCACCTTGATGTCGCCCGGCTCTGGCGGGCCGGCGTAGAAGGACTTGGGGCCGGTGCCGGGGGCGTCGAAGGGCGCCTGGTCGTCGTCGCGCGGGCCGTGCTGCGCGCCCATCGGGCCGGTCCCCATCGGCCCGCCCATGGGATCGCCCATGGGGCGGCCCATGGGATCGAACGCCGCGGTCTGGTCGAATCCCCCGGGGTTGAACGCGGCCGTCTGGTCGGGGCCGCCCGGCATGCGGTAGGCGGCCGTTGGACCGGTCCCGGCCGGGTCGAAGGCGGAGGCGCGCGGCTCGGGCTGGTTGCGCGGGTCGAGCGCGTCCCAGTCGGGCGGGCGGGCGAAGGCGCCGGTCGTCTCGAAGGGCCCCGCCTGCTGCGCGGCGAACGGCCCCGAGTCGCGGGGCGGCTGCGCGGCGAACGGGTCGGAGTGAGGGTTCGAGTGGGGGTTCGAGCGGCCGCCGGGCGCGGCGAACGGGTCCGATTGAGGACCGGACGCGGCGAAGGGGTCCGAGTGGGGACCCGGTGTGGCGAAGGGGTCCGAGTGGGGACCCGGTGTGGCGAAGGGGTCCGAGTGGGGACCCGGTGTGGCGAAGGGGTCCGAGTGGGGACCCGGTGTGGCGAAGGGGTCCGAGTGGGGGCCGGGCGCGGCGAAGGCGCCCGTCGTCTCGAACGGCTCGGGCTGCCCGCCCGTGGCGGGGAAGGGGCCGGAGTGACCGGAAGGGCCGGCGGGCGGCGGGGTGAAACCCCCTGAGGGGTTTCCGGGCGCGGCGAAGGCGCCGGTGGTCTCGAAAGGCTCGGCCTGCGGCCCGCGCGCGCCCCGGCGGTCGTCCCAGCCGGCGTCCCCGGCGAGACCGTGGGAACCGGGGGCGGCCTGGGGGTCGTCCCAGCCGTCGGTCCTGCGCGGCATGGGGGCCCACTGGCCCGTGACCTCGAGCTGGTCCGGCGGCGCCGGCCAGCCGGGCGCCTGCTCGTCAGGCCCCCAGAAAGAGCTGTGGTTCCCCCGATCGTCCCCGTCTTCGGATCCACCTGTGCCGTGGCGGCCCATGGCTGCCCTTTCTCCCGGTTACAGTGGCCGCCAATCTTCATAACACCTTTACTACGCCTTTGTCACAACAATCCCGGGAGTCTCGCCGCAAACCGGGCGAATATCCGAAAAATCGGGACGGGCGGTTACCGAAAGTGATCCCAGCCGCCGGGCCCCATCTCCCGCCCGACGACGATCACCCCTTCACCGTCCACGACCCGGCCCACCACCTGCCACGACGCGGGCAACACCACGTCAGGAGGGAAGGTCGCGGCCAGTGCGTGATCCTCACCCCCTGTGATCACCCAGTCGAGTGGATCGACGCCCAGTTCCTTGGCCGCCAGCGCCACCGGCTCCCCCACGGCGAACGCGCGCGGGTCGAGCTCGACGCGTACCCCGCTGGCCTTGGCCACGTGCCCGAGGTCCTGCAGCAGCCCGTCGCTGACGTCCAGCATCGCGCTCGCGCCCAGCGCGGCCGCCTCGGGCCCCATCGCGTACGGCGGGCTCGGCCGCCGATGCCCGGCCACCGCCTCGGCCAGCACGCCGTCGTCCGCGAGCGCCCCCGACTCCAGCAGCCCAGACTCCAGCAGCGCCCACCCGGCCGCCGAATAGCCCAGCCGACCGGCCACCGCCACCACGTCGCCCGCCCTGGCCCCCGACCGCTTCACCGGCGCGCGCCCGCCCAGGTCGCCCAGCGCCGTCACGCCGATCACGACCAGGTCGCACCGCGTGATGTCGCCGCCGGCCACGCTCGCGCCGACCACGGCGCACTCGTCGCGGAAGCCGTCGGTGAGCGCGTCCAGCCAGGACACGGGAAGGTCCGCGGGGACCCCGAGCCCGACCACGATGGACGTCGGCACCGCGCCCATGGCCGCCACATCGGCGAGGTTCTGCGCGGCGGCCTTGCGACCCACGTCGTATCCGCTGGACCAATCGCGTCTGAAATGCCTACCCTCGAGAAGCAGATCCGTGGACACCACGACGCGCCCATCGGGGGCACCGACCACCGCGGCGTCATCACCGGGGCCCAGCAACACCGTCTCGCCCTGCGGCAGGCGTGCGGCGATACGATTTACCATCCCGAATTCGCCGAGATCTCCGACTGTGATGACGCACCTCCTGACGCACACAGGGTACGGTGGCTCTTCGGCGTGATCCAATCGCCCGGGAGGACGTAATGGTGCAGGCCTACATCCTTATTCAGACCGAAGTCGGCAAGGCCGCGACCGTGGCACGCGAGATCTCCGGCATTCCCGGTGTCACGCAGGCGGAAGACGTGACGGGGCCGTACGACGTGATCGTGCGCGCCGAGGCGCACAACGTCGACGAGCTGGGCAAGCTGGTCGTCGCGCAGATTCAGGCGGTGGAGGGCATCACCCGCACTCTCACGTGCCCGATCGTCCATATCTGAGTCAGCCATTCGAGGTAGTCGTTTCATGCGTGCCGCTGCCGCCGTCCTGCTCGTTCTCCTGGCACTCGCCGGCTGCGGCGGTGACGTACAGGTCGATCCGCCCAAGCCCGAAGGCGAGGCGGCGGCGGCCTGCGGGCGGTTGTCCGGGTTGTTGCCCGCCACGCTCGACGGCGCGGAGCGCGGGTCGTCCACGCCCGCGTCGCCGTACGTGGCGGTGTGGGGCGGGGCGTCCATCGCGCTGCGCTGCGGCGTGCCGCGGCCGGCCAAGATGGAGCCCACCGACCAGCTCCAGGAGATCAACGGGGTCGGCTGGTTCGCCGACCCCGACCACCCGACGCTGTTCACGGCCGTGGCCGACCCCGCCTACGTGGAGGTGACCGTCGGCGGCGAGCACTCGGCTCCCGCGGTGCTCGCCGACCTGTCCGGCCCGATCGGGAAGATCTCAGCGCAGGCCGGGTGACCTGTGCAGCGCGAGCTGCACGAGCCGGTCGACCAGCTCCGGGTACGTCAGCCCGGACGCGGCCCACAGCTGCGGCGCGACCGACAGCGACGTGAACCCGGGCATCGTGTTGATCTCGTTGAGTATCAGCCCCCCGTCGGGGGTGTAGAAGAAGTCGACCCGCGACAGCCCCTCGCAGTCGAGCGCCTCGAACGCGCGCACCGCCATGGACCGCAGTTCCTCGGCCGTCTCCTCGGGCAGGTCGGCGGGCGCGGTCAGCGACATCTGGTCGGGGTAGTACTTGGCCTCGAAGTCGAAGAACTCCTGCCCGCCCTCGACCTTGACCTCGCCGGGCACGGACGCGGCCGGCGGCTCGTCGCCGAGCGACTCGAGCACCGCGCACTCGATCTCACGGCCGACGATGGCCGCCTCGATGAGCACCTTGGGGTCGTGCCGCCTGGCGAACTCGACGGCCGCTTCGAGCTCCGCCCGGTCGTGCGCCTTGGAGATGCCCTGCGACGAGCCGGCCCTGGCGGGCTTGACGAACACCGGGTAGCCGAGCTCCTCGGCCTCCTTGAGCACGCATTCGCGCTTGAGCCGCCAGTCGCGGTCGCGCACCACCACGTAGCGGCCGACCGGCAGCCCGGCGGCGGCCATGACGGTCTTCATGTACGCCTTGTCCATGCCGACCGCGCTGGCCAGCACGCCGGAGCCGACGTAGCGGACCCCGGCCATCTCCAGCAGGCCCTGGATCGTGCCGTCCTCGGCGAACGGCCCGTGCATCACCGGGAAGACGACGTCGACCGAGCCCAGCTCGACCGGGATGCTGCCCGGGTCGTAGGCGACCAGGGAGTTGTCACCGGACGGCAGCGCGAGCGCCGCGCCCGTGGTGTCGACCACCGGCAGCTCTCCGGCCTCGATCTGGAACCGCTGGTCGGAAGCGGCCAGCACCCACCTGCCGTCCTGGGCGATCCCGATGGGGATCACCTCGTACTTCTCCCTGTCGATCACATCCAGCACGCTGCCCGCGCCCATCAGGGACACGGCATGCTCGGAATTGCGACCTCCGAAAACGACGGCGACGCGTGGCTTGCTCATGAGGTCCGAATCTACCGGCGTGTCCCCACCACAGCGAGTCAAGCACGCCAGTGAGGTGGGATTCTCACAGTCCGTAGCGTTCCGGCTTGGGCGAGCGCGACATGAGCAGCATGCCGGCCTCCTGCGGCGACATGCCGTCGTGGACCACGCCCACGACCACCTCGGTGATGGGCATCTCCACGTCGTGCTTCCTGGCCAGCTCCAGCACCGACTCGCAGGACTTCACGCCTTCGGCGGTCTGCTTGGTGGCCGCGATGACCTCCTGCAGCGTCATGCCGCGGCCCAGGTTCTCGCCGAAGGTGCGGTTGCGCGACAGCGGCGAGGTGCAGGTGGCCACCAGGTCGCCCATGCCGGCCAGCCCGGCGAACGTGTGCGGGTCGGCGCCGAGCGCCGCGCCCAGGCGGGAGATCTCGGCCAGGCCGCGGGTGATGAGCATGGCGCTGACGTTGTCGCCCATGCCCATGCCCGCCGAGACCCCGACGGCCAGCGCGATCACGTTCTTGACCGCGCCGCCGAGCTCCACGCCCACCACGTCGGGATTGGTGTACGGGCGGAACCACGGCGGCAGGTGGCAGATGGCCTGCAGCCGGGCGGCGACCGATTCGTCGGTGCAGGCCACCACGGTCGCGGCGGGCTGCCGGTGGGCGATCTCCATGACCAGGTTCGGCCCGGAGACGACCGCGACCCGCTCCTCCGGCACCTCGGCGACCTCGCGGATCACCTCGCTCATGCGCTTGGTGGTGCCCAGCTCGATGCCCTTCATCAGGCTCACCAGCACCGCGTCGGCGGGCAGGTGCGCACGCCACCGGTCGAGGTTGCCGCGCAGCGTCTGCGAGGGGACGGCCAGCACCACGAACTCGGCGCCGTCGAGCGCCTCGGCCGGGTCGGTCGTGGCCCGCAGCGCGGCGGGCAGCTGGACGCCGGGCAGGTAGTCGGCGTTCACGTGGGTCCGGTTGATCGCGTCGACCTGCTCCTGCCTGCGGCCCCAGAGCGTGGTGCGGTTGCCCGCCTCGGCCAGCAACATCGCGAACGTGGTGCCCCACGAGCCAGAGCCGAAAACGGCCACCTTCGTCATGACTTCACCGTCCGGCGGGGTCGTAGGGAGCTTCCGGGGCCTTCTCGCCGCGCAGCTCGGCCAGCTGCTCGGTGATGGCCGCCATGATGTCGGCGGTCGCCTCGCGCAGCACGGCGGCGTGCGGCGGCTTGCCCGCGTACTTCGACAGGTCGACCGGCGGGCCGACGGTCACGTGGAACGTCTTGCGCGGGAACAGCCTGGGCTTCTTCTCGCCGTAGGGCAGCAGCTCCTGGGCGCCCCAGTGCGCGACGGGGATCACCTGGGCGCCGCTCTCCAGCGCCAGCCTGGCCGCGCCGGTCTTGCCGACCATGGGCCACAGGTCCGGGTCGCGGGTGCAGGTGCCCTCGGGGTAGAACAGGATCGCGCCGCCGTCCTTGAGCCGCTGCTCCGACACCCGCAGTGACTTGGCGGCCTCGCTGCTGCCCCGGTAGACCGGGATGGCCAGCAGGCCCCTGACCGCGCGGCCGAGCAGCGGCACCGAGAACAGGCCCGACTTGGCGAGGATGACCGGCCAGCGTCCGTTGTTGTAGAGGAAGTGCGACAGCAGCACCGGATCGGTCCACGACAGGTGGTTCGACGCGATGATCACGCCGCCGGTGCGCGGGATCCTGTCGCCGTTGCGCCAGTCTCGCTTGACCAGGAGCCGGGACAGCGGTTTCACGATGACTACTGCCAGGTATTCCCAGAAACGCGATGGTCGCGTGGGGCGGCTCATGGTCTCCTCCAACACGTACGGTGATTCGCCCAAGTCTCCCGGCCGGTCACCGGGGATGTCGAGGCGAGATGTCCGGCCTTCGGCCTCCTCCCCTCGCTGACGAGGGAATTCCCGCGGTCTCCCACGGGGTTACCTGCTTCGCCGCCGGTCCGCCAGGATGTCGGTGGCGGCGTCGGCATCACCTGCCCAAGGGTGCCACATGCCACGCACGCGGACGCCGCGGGTGTAGGCACGTGTCCGTCGTCCCGGCGACCGGTCGCAGACCGGGAGCTCCACGTTCGAGGAGACTTGATGAGCATCCGCTGGTCACTGGTGGTCCCGGTGAAGACGCTGGTCGCGGCGAAGACCCGGCTGGCGGCGGCCACCGGGCCGCACCGGACCCGGCTGGCCGTGGCCGTGGCCTGCGACACCGTGGCCGCCGCGCTGTCGTGCCCGCTGGTGTCGCGGGTCGTCGTGGTCACGGCCGACCCGGCCGCCGCCGGGCCGCTGGCCGCGCTGGGCGCCGACGTGGTGCCCGATCCCGACCGGGGGCTCAACACCGCGCTGCGTACCGGGGCGGCGCACGCCAGGCGGGTGGCGCCGGGCGACGCGGTCGGCGCGCTGCAGGCCGACCTGCCCGCGCTGCGCCCGGCGGAGCTGGCCACCGTGCTGGCCGCCGCGGCCGAGTGCGACCAGTCGTTCGTGCCCGACGCGCTGGACGTCGGCACCACCTTCTACGGAGTGCGGCCGGGGCTGCCGTTCACGCCGGGCTTCGGCGGGGAGTCGCGGGCCAGGCATCTGGCGGGCGGGGCCAAGGAGCTGTCGCCCGCGGGCGTCGACTCGGTCAGGCGCGACGTGGACACCCCCGACGACCTGCGCGCGGCCGTGGCGCTCGGGCTCGGCCCGCACACGGCGGCGGTCGTACGCGACCTGTGGCCGTCCGCTTCCACGGGGTCATGAGCGGGGTCATGAGCGGGGTTATGAGCGGGGTCATGAGCCGGATCATGAGCCGGCGCCCAGGTGCCGCAGCCTGGGCGCGGTGACCACGGCCAGGTGCGACAGCCCGAGCACGCCCACCCCGGCGGCGAATACCGCGTGGCCGCCCAGCCACTCCCCCAGCGCGCCGCCGAGCAGCGCGCCCACCGGCACCGCGCCCCACATCAGAAAGCGCATGCTGGCGTTGACCCGGCCCAGCAGGTGCTCGGGGGTGATGCGCTGGCGGTAGCTGAGCTGGCCGATGTTGAAGATCGTGCTGACCACCCCGAACAGCGACGCCGACACCGGGAAGATCAGCAGCCGCCAGCCCGGCCCGGTCGCCAGCGCGGGCAGGAAGAGCACGGTGGCCAGGACGGCCGAGCCGTACAGGGTGCGCCCGGTGCCGAAGCGGGCCGTGACGCGGGCCACCAGCGCCGCGCCGGCCAGCGAGCCCACGGCCGAGGCCGACAGCAGCAGCCCGTAGGCCGCCGCGCCCACGCCGAGCTGCTCGACCAGGTAGAGCGGGAGCCCGACGGTCAGCACGGTGCCCGCCGACATGGCGATCGCGCCGCCCGCCGCGATCCTGCGCAGCCCGGGGTCGCCTGCCACGAACCGCACGCCTTCCGCGACCTCGCCGCGCAGCCGCCGCCGTTCGCGCCGCCGCGGCCGCTCCTCGGCCCGTACGCCGGACAGCAGCAACGCCGACACCAGGTAGCTGACCCCGTCGGCGAGCAGCGCGAACGGCGCGGTGAGCACCGCCACCAGCCAGCCGCCCGCCCCAGGGCCGGCCAGCAGGCAGACGCTCTTGGTGACCTCCAGCGCGCCGTTGCCCCGTTCGAGCCGATCGGACGGGACCACGGCGGGCAGGAAGCTCAGGTGCGCGATGTCGAAGAACACCGTGCCCACCCCGACGACCAGGGCGACGACGTACAGCTGGGCCAGCGTGAGCACGCCGAGCCAGGCGGCGAGCGGCACGCTCAGCAGCGCCAGTCCGCGCACCGCGTCGGCCCAGACCAGGATCGGACGGCGGCGCACCCGGTCCACCCAGACCCCGGCGGGCAGCCCGATCAGCAGGAAGGCCAGCACCTGCGCGGCCGACAGCAGGCCGAGCTGCAACGCGCCCGCGTCGAGCGCGAGCAGGGCGGTCAGCGGCAGCGCCACCAGCGTGACCTGCGTGCCGAGCTGAGTGACGCCGTTCGCCCAGAGGAACCGCGCGAAGTCACCCCCCATGACTCGCGATGATCCGCCGTCTCGCGGGCGCGGGGCAAACGGTTTACGCTGGTCGGGTGCAGGCGACGGTACGCAGTTTCGACCCGGCCACCCGTTCTGGCACGGTGTTCCTCGACGACGGCAGCGTGCTGGAGTTCGGCACGCGGGCCTTCGACGCCGGCCCGCTGCGGCTGCTGCGCACCGGCCAGCGGGTGAATCTCGCGATGTCGGGCGCGGAGATCAGCTACATCACGCTGTCGACTTTCCCCGTTCCCGGATGACGTCCGCACACAAGTGACGCCCGAGCCGTCGCCCGGGCGCCAGTCGTCTGGCTGTACTACTTCTTGCCGATCCTCTTGCCGCCCTCGTTGACCAGGTCCTTGAATTCCGATCCAGGGCGGAACTTGGGCGCCCAGCTCTCCGCGACCTTGATTTCGGCGCCGGTTGACGGGTTTCTGGCCGTGCGGGCCGGCTTGTTCACCATCTCGAACGCGCCGAAGCCCGTGATCGAGACCTTGTCCCCGCCGGCCACGGCCTTCTGGATGGCGTCGATGACTGCGTTCACCGCTTCCGTGGCGGTCTTCCTGTCGCCGACCCGGTCCGCGATGGCCTCGACGAGTTCTTTCTTGTTCATGAAAGTCCTGCTCCCCCAGTTACGGCTCGGGGTTCCAGCTCACGAGTTCGACGTAGAAACCCCTTACGGGCTCGAAAGTAGGCGGGATCGCGGGGGAACTCAATCACCGAGCGTGTTTTCCGGAGCGCGTGGCGTGTCGGCACCCGTGTTCGGCGCGGTGTTCGGAGTGGCGTTCAGTGCGGTGTTCAGTGCGGTGTTCAGTGCGGTGTTCAGTGCGGCGAGGAACACCTCCAGTCTGGCCGCGGCTCTGGCCGGGTCTCTCTTGGCCAGATCACAAATGGTGAGGTAGCGGCGGCCCAGCCGCTCCTTGTCGGCGGCGGGGAGCATGCGGACGCGGCGGTGCGCCTCGCGCAACCGCCGCGCCAGTTCGTCGTCTTCTAGACGGTCGTCGGCAACCATGGCTGCCGACCATTCTCGTACGTGGTGATGTCGTCGGCGTGACGCAGGGTCAGCCCGATGTCGTCCAGGCCCTTTATGAGCCGCCAGCGGGTGTAGTCGTCGATCTCGAAGGAGACGACGTTGTCCGCCCAGCGGACCTGGCGTTCGCCCAGGTCGACGGTCACTTCCAGCTTCGGGTCCGCCTCGGCGGCCGACTGCAGCGCCTCGACGTCCGCCTTGGGCAGGACGACCGGCAGCAGGCCCATCTTGGTGGAGTTGTTGCGGAAGATGTCGCCGAACCTGGCGGCGATCACGACGCGGAAGCCGTACTGCTGCAGCGCCCAGACGGCGTGCTCGCGCGAGGAGCCGGTGCCGAAGTCGGGGCCGGAGACCAGGATCGTGCCGCCCTCGTGCGCCGGGTCGTTCAGCACGAACGTCGGGTCCTCGCGCCAGGCGGAGAACAGGCCCTTCTCGAAGCCGGTGCGGCTGACCTGCTTGAGCCAGACGGCCGGGATGATCTGGTCGGTGTCGACGTTGCTGCGGCGCAGCGGCACCGCCGTACCGGTGTGGGTGGTGAAAGCGTCCATGATGTGAGATCTCCCTACAGGTCGGCGGGCGCGGTGAGACGGCCGGTGACGGCGGTCGCGGCGGCGACCTGCGGCGACACCAGGTGGGTTCGGCCACCCTTGCCCTGGCGGCCCTCGAAGTTGCGGTTGGAGGTGGAGGCGCTGCGCTCGCCCGGCTTGAGCGTGTCGGGGTTCATGCCCAGGCACATCGAGCAGCCGGCCTCGCGCCACTCGGCGCCCGCGGCCTTGAACACCTCGTGCAGGCCCTCCTGCTCGGCCTGCAGTTTGACCAGCATCGACCCGGGGACGATCAGCGTGCGGGTCTTCACCTGGCGGCCCTTGAGGATCTCCGCGGCCGAGCGCAGGTCCTCGATGCGGCCGTTGGTGCACGAGCCGACGAACACCGTGTCGACCTCGATCTGGCGCAGCGGCGTGCCCGCGGTCAGGCCCATGTACTCCAGCGCCCGCTCGGCGGCCGAACGCTCGATCGGGTCGGCGAAGTCGGCCGGGTTCGGCACGTCCGCGCCCAGCGGCAGGCCCTGGCCGGGGTTCGTGCCCCAGGTGACGAACGGCGTCAGCGCCGCCGCGTCGATCTCGACGACCTTGTCGAACTCGGCGTCGTCGTCGGTGCGCAGCGTCTTCCAGTACTCGACGGCCTGGTCCCACGCCTCGCCGGTGGGGGCGTGCGGGCGGCCCTTGAGGTAGTCGAAGGTGGTCTCGTCCGGCGCGATCATGCCGGCGCGCGCCCCGGCCTCGATGGACATGTTGCAGACCGTCATGCGGCCTTCCATCGACAGCTTGCGGATGGCCTCGCCGCGGTACTCGACGATGTAGCCCTGGCCGCCGCCGGTGCCGATCTTGGCGATGATGGCCAGGATCAGGTCCTTCGCGGTGACGCCGACCGGCAGTTCGCCGGAGACCTCGATGGCCATCGTCTTGGGACGGTAGGCGGGCAGCGTCTGCGTGGCCAGCACGTGCTCGACCTCGGAGGTGCCGATGCCGAACGCGATGCCGCCGAACGCGCCGTGCGTGGAGGTGTGCGAGTCGCCGCACACGATGGTCATGCCGGGCTGGGTCAGGCCGAACTGCGGGCCGATGATGTGCACCACGCCCTGGCCGGCGTCGCCCATCGGGTGCAGGCGGATGCCGAACTCGGCGGCGTTCTTGCGCAGCGTCTCGACCTGGGTCTTGGAGACCGGGTCGGAGATCGGGCCGAGCACGGTCGGGACGTTGTGGTCCTCGGTGGCGATGGTGAGATCGGGCCGCCGCACCTCGCGGCCGGCGAGACGCAGCCCGTCGAACGCCTGGGGGCTGGTCACCTCGTGGATGAGGTGCAGGTCGATATAGAGCAGGTCGGGTTCACCCTCGGCACGTCGCACGACGTGCTGCTCCCAGACCTTCTCGGCCAGTGTGCGGCCCATGATCTCCTCCTCGGTGGTTGCGATGCTCCATCGCGTCGCGTCCCGCGCTCACTTGCGGCGGCACCCCGACTTGCTTTCTCATATGTCGAGACGGCAGTATCGGTGTATGGACAACTCTAGCGGAGTCGGAGTACTCGACAAGGCCGTTCTGGTACTCAATGCCCTCGAAGCGGGACCCGCTTCACTGGCGCAGCTCGTTCAGGCCACCGGCCTGGCCCGACCCACGGCCCACCGGCTGGCCGTCGCACTTGAGCATCACCGCATCGTGACGCGCGACACGCAGGGGCGATTCGTGCTCGGCCCGCGGCTTTCCGAGTTGTCCACCGCGGCCGGCGAGGACCGGCTCCTGGCGGTGGCCGCGCCCGTGCTGATGCAGTTGCGCGATCTGACCGGCGAGAGCGCGCAACTCTACCGCCGGCAGGGCGATGAGCGGGTGTGCGTGGCGGCGGCCGAGCGGGCCAGCGGCCTGCGTGACACGGTGCCCGTGGGCTCCGCGCTGCCGATGATCGCGGGCTCGGCCGCGCAGATCCTGCTGGCCTGGGAGGAGCCCGACCGGCTGCACCGCGGCCTGCGCGGCGCCAAGTTCACCGCCGCCACGCTGGCGTCGGTCAGGCGCAGGGGCTGGGCGCACAGCGTCGGCGAGCGCGAGCAGGGCGTGGCGAGCGTCTCGGCGCCGATCAGGGGCAGCGGGGGCAAGGTCATCGCCGCCGTCTCGGTCTCCGGTCCCATCGAACGGCTCACCAGGGCCCCTGGTCGGCTGCACGCCGTGCCGGTCATGGCGGCCGCGGAACGCATCACGGAGGCCATGCGCCGCACGTCATGATCCGCGAAAGCCGTTATTTCGGGGGCCGAGTGGCTCGTGGGCGCACTAGCCTGAGTGCGTGACAGATCGCATCGAGGTAGCCGCCACTGAGCTGCGACCCCTGCTCGAAGAGTTCATCATGTGGGCACGCGTCAACGCGCCAGGCAGCGATCCCGAGCTCGTGGGGCCCGCCGCGCTGTGGCACCGTCTCGCCTTCTCCCAGGATCTCGGCACGTGGAAGCGCGCCGACCTGCGTAACCTGCTGCTCGACCGCATGCCCAAGGTCGTGGAAGATCCCGACGCCGCCGCCGAGGGCATGCTGCCCGCGGTCGACGCGTACCTGACCTTCCTGTCGCAGACCGGCAGGCTCGCCAAGGGCTCCGACACCCTCGCCGATCTGCAGGCCGAGCTCGACGCGGTCGAGGACGAATTCCTCGAGCTGATGGACGAGCTGCTGGACGACACCGAGGCCGACGACGAGGAGGAAGAGGCCGGCGACCTGGGTGACTTCGAGCCGTTCGCCGACGAGCTGGCCGAACTCGACACGATCAGGCTGCGGCCGGACTCCGAGCTGGCCGCGGCCGCGCGTCAGGTGCCGCTGATCGCCAAGGCCCGCGACCTGGCCCTGTGGGTCGGGTCGGGGCGCCGGGTCGGCGAGGACACCCTGCTGTCCGACGCCGAGGTCGAGGAGGCGCTGCAGGCCATCGGGCTGCCCAGGCCCGAGACCGAGGGCCCGGTCTCCGAGTCCGTCCCGCAGTTGTGGAACATCTGGAACCTGGCCGTCGACCTGGAGTTCCTGGAGCCGGGCGAGGCCCACACGGTGGCCGTGCAGGACGACACCTCCGAGTGGCCGTTCGACGACGACGAGGACGTCCTCGACGCCTGGATGCTCGGCCTGCACTCGGTCGAGTACGGCGACCCCGAGTTCGACGACGAAGACCTGACCATGGCGCTCAGCGGGCTCACCCGGGCGCTGCTGGTCAGGCTGCTGCTCGCGGGCGGCGCGCGCGACCTGGCCGAGCTGCGCCGGGAGCTGGCCGAGGCGGCCACCGAGATCGACGAGCTGGCCACCGACGCCTGGGCCGCCGCCGGCGACCCGCTGGCCCCGGTGCTCGACTGGCTGACCGGCTACGGCATGATCGAGGCCGACGGTGAGAGCGTCCGGCTGACCCCGCTCGGCACCGAGGGCGTGGTGCACCTGGTCGACGACGCCGACATCGAGGTCGACGCCAGGCCCGACATCGAGTCGATGAGCGCCCACGAGCTGCTGGCGCTGAGCGCCGAGCTGCCCGAAGACGAGGCCGACGCCGAGTTCGCCGCCTGGATGCGTCTGCGCGAGCCGGAGAAGGCCGCTCAGGAGCTCCTGGAGGCCGCGGCGGAGGACGAGAGCGACGCGCTCATCCGGGTGCAGGCGGCCAGCGTCGTCGGCACGCTGGGCGAGGCCGCCGTCCCGGCGTGGGAGGAGGCGCTCAAGCAGTCGTCGCTGCGCCCGTACGCGGCCACCCACCTGAGCCAGCTCGGCGTCGAGGGCGCCCCCGAGCCGACGCAGGACGACACGCACTGGCTGATCCTCGACATGTGGACGATCTCGGCGGGCCTCGGCCGGTCGGAGTTCGTCAGCAGCCTGCGCGACATCGGGCCGGAGATGGTGAACAACCTGCTCGAGGTGATCTGGAAGATCCCGCACGCGCACGTGGAGGAACTGCTCGACCTGATCTCGCAGGTCCACCCGGACAAGCAGGTCGCCAAGGCGGCCCGCCGGGCCCTGTTCAAGGCCCGCTCCCACGCGTGACGCACCACACCGAACGGCCCGCCCCACTCCTCGGGGCGGGCCGTTCGCGTCCCCTGGGGTCCCTCTGGGACACCGGCCGTCTGGGGGTGCCCGCTGACGGGCGGCTGCCGTCTCGAAAGGCGGACCGCACCGAACGGCGGGCCGTTCGCGTCCCGCCACCGGCCCCTGGGGTCCCTCTGGGACACCGGCCGCTCGGGGGACGCCCACTGCGAGAGGTGGGGCCGTTCCGAAGGGCGGGCGCACCGGACAGCGGGCCGTGCTGGGAGGCGGGCTGCCGAGTGGCGGGCGGGCCAGGTGGTGGGTGGTCCGGGTGAGGGG
>NZ_JABCPZ010000020.1 GCF_013283785.1 Nonomuraea antri | reverse complement strand
CACTGGTTCCGCCGTCTGCGCATCCGCTGGGAGATCCGCGACGACATCCACGAGGCCTTCATGACCCTTGCCGCAGCGATCATCTGCTGGCGACGCCTCGTCCGATGAGTCCATTGTTAGGACCTCTAAGGTGACCATCCAATAGGAGATGAAGGTTTCTGGGCTGCCGTCGGCCTCGACCACATCCGCCATGAACTTGCTGGCGATGCATCCCTGCATGTCGTTTTCAGGTATGCGCTGCTGGCCGCAGCCGGCCAGGAGCACCATCAACACCGCCAGCGCGATGATCGCCCCATGTGGCGCTGCCGCCCCGACACGGGGCCGTAATCGGAACATGACAAAAATGATCAACCGCGGCCGTGACCGGGTCAAGGCCGCCAAATTCCGCCTTTGACCTGTGCTCCTGGGCGTTCGGGGATTTCAGGGTAGGTAGAGGTGGGCCGGTCAGATGGCACCAGGCGGGCAGGTCGATCGGTTCGGCGGGGTCGGTGTCCGATGAGGTGGACGACCCTCACGGAGGGCAGGCCGGCTACCAGGCGGCTCAGCTCGCTCAGCAGTTGCACGCAGCGGCGGTCACCGCCGTCCAGTACCACTGGCACGGCCGGATCGCCGGCACCGCCATCGGCAGGGCGGTCATCCTCAGTGGCGGCATGCTCCCGCTCGTCCTTCATGGCGTGGCCTGTTCTGTGATACCGGGAAGGTCAGGCAGCGGGTGAGAGATGGTCAGGGCCGCGGTGATAGCGCGGCAGCCGCGGTGCTGATGTCGGTGCTGGTACTCCAGCGGCCCAGTGACAGCCGGACCGCGCTCAAAGCTTTGCCGGTGTCCAGGCCCATGGCCGACAGCACGGGGGACGGGGTGCGGGTGCCGCTGTGGCAGGCCGAGCCGGTGGAGGCCGCCACCGCGGGCGCGGCGGCCAGGAGATCGTGCCCGTGGATGCCGTCGATGCTGATGTTCAGAGTGTTCGGCAGGCGCCGACCGGCGGGGCCGTTGAGGTGAACTCGTCCTGGCAGCGCCGCGTCCAAACGACGGTGCGGGTCATCGCGCAAGTGCTTGAGGTGAGAGGGCGCGCCGGTGGCGAGGTCGTGCGCGGCCAGGTCGGCGGCGGCGCCGAGAGCCACGGCCAGGGCGACGTTCTCAGTACCCGCGCGCAGGCCCCGCTCTTGCCCGCCACCGTAGACCACCGGCTCCAGCGCCACGCCTTCGCGCACGTACAGGGCGCCGATGCCTTCGGGCGCGTACATCTTGTGCCCGACAAGGGTGAGCAGGTCCGCGCCCAGCTCGGTGACGTCCAGCGGGATCTTGCCCGAGGCTTGGGCGGCGTCGCAGTGCAGCAGCGCGCCCCGGGCGTGGGCGAGCGCGGCCAGCTCGGCGATCGGCTGCAGGGCGCCGGTCTCGTTGTTGGCGGCCATCACCGAGACCAGCACGGTGTCCTCATCCAGGGCGGCGGCCAGCGCGGCCGGGTTCACCAGCCCGTCGCCGTCGACCGGCAGCATGGTGACGCGGGCGTTGTGCAGGCGCGCCAGCGCGTGGCAGGTGTCCAGCACGGCCGGGTGCTCGGTGGCCTGGATGATCACGTGCGGGCGCGGGCGGTCGGCGGCGAGTACCGCGCCGCGCACGGCCAGCAGGTTCGCCTCAGAGCCGAGGCGGTGAACACCACCTGCGCTGCCTACGCCCCGATGAGAGCGGCGACCTGCGCGCGGGCGTCGGCGAGCGCGCGGCGCGGCCGATCGGCGTACGGGTGGCTGCTGGAGGGGTTGCCGAACCAGGCGGTCAGATACGGCAGCATCGCCTCGGTCACCTGCGGGTCGACGGGCGTGGTGGCGTTGTAGTCCAGGTAGACCGGTCCGTCCATGGGCCCGTCCGTGAGGTGTCCACCGGCAGGCCGGGCGGACTCACCGGATGAGCCGGGACGCGATGCGAGCGCGTCGCTCATGTCAGCTGTCCGGCGTCGACAGGCATCTCGGCCAGCCGCCATTCGAGCATGCCGTCGGCCAGGCGGATCGCGTGCCGTCCGCGGTCGGTCAGGAGGCGGACCGCGTCGTAAGCGAGCACGCAGTATTCGCCGCGGCAGTAGACGACGATTTCGCAGTCCTCGGGCAGTTCGTTGATCCGGTCGGCCAGGTCGGCGACGGGGATGCAGACGGCTCCGGGGATGTGACCGGCCAGGTATTCCTCCACCGGGCGGACGTCGAGCACCAGGACGTCTTCCGTCTGGAGGCGGGCGCGCAGTTCCTCACGGGTGACCTCCGCCGCGTCGTCTCGGCCGAGGTAGGCGTCCCGAGCGGGCGGGACGGCGACCTGGCGGTTCTCGGCGACCTTGCGCAGCAGCGCGAACAGCTGGGCGACGTCGTCGCCGGCCAGCCGGTAGTGGATGCGCACGCCGTCGCGGCGGGTGGTGACGAACCCGGCCTGCTTGAGCGTCTGCAGGTGGGCCGACGCGGTGGTCAGGTTCAGCCCGGCGGCCTTGGCCAGGGCCTCGACGGTGCGTTCTCCCTGGGCGAGCAGGTCGAGCAGTTCCAGCCGTTTGCCGCTGGCCAGTGCCTTGCCGCTGGCGGCGAACGCCTCATACAGGTGGGCCTTGGCCTGGGCGGGGGTTGCGTCACTCATCCAGTCCTCCATTAATCTATGGAATATCGTATCAATCGGGAGCGGTGCGCGCTCCTTCCCCGAACTGCCGGGCCAGATCGTGGAGGACATCGTGGGATTCGCCGAGGACCACCTGATACCGCTGGTGGATGAAGGGCTGGGCAACAGCGCCTACCTGGTCGACCTGGGTGACGGCCGCGCTCTGGCCGTGGATGCGAGCCGTGACCTGCGCGCTTTTCGTGCCGCCGCCGGGCGGCGCGGCCTGCGGGTGGCGTACGCGGCCGATACCCACCTGCATGCCGACTTCTTGTCCGGCGCCGTGCAGCTCGCCCGCGACACGGGGGCGAGCGTGCTGGCCTCCGCGGCAGGTGAACGCGGCTTCCCGCACCGGGGTCTGGTCGACGGTGACGAGGTCGACCTGGGCGGGCTGCGGCTGCGTGCGCTGGCCACGCCCGGCCACACCGACGAGCACCTGTCGTTCCTGCTGCTGGACGACGGCCGCGAGCTGGGGGTGTTCACCGGCGGGTCGCTGATCGTCGGCTCGGCGGCGCGTACCGACCTGGTCGGCGCCGAGCGCACCGAGGAGCTGGCCCGCGCCCAGTACCGCTCACTGCGCAGGCTGGCCACGCTGCCGGACGAGGTCGCGGTGTGGCCGACACACGGGGCGGGCTCGTTCTGCTCGGCCCCGCCCGGCGCCGAGCGCACCACCACCATCGGCGCGGAGAAGCGGGCCAACGCGCTGCTGGCCGCGCCGGACGAGGACGCCTTCGTCCGGGAGCTGGTGTCGAGCCTGGGCTCCTACCCCACCTACTTCGCGCGCCTGACCGAGGCCAACCGGCGTGGCCCCGCCGTCCTGACCGGCACGCCGCCGCTGCCCGCGCTGAACGCCAAGCGGGTCCAGGCGCTGCTCGCCGACGGCGGCCAGGTCGTCGATGTCCGCCCGGCGGCCGAGTTCGCGGCCGGTCATATCCCGGGTGCGCTGTCCATCCCGCTGCGGGATCAGTTCGCCACCTGGCTGGGCTGGCTGCTGCCCGACACCGTAGCCCTGGCCTTCGTAGTCGGTGACGGCCAGGACTTGGACGAGGTCATCTGGCAGGCCCTCAAGATCGGCTACGAGCAGTTGGCGGGACACTTGGCCGGCGGCATGCCCGCCTGGCTCGCGGCCGGCCATCCGCAGGCGTCGACCGCGTTCGTCACCGCCGGCCAGGCCTCGGACGGCCCCTACCTGGACGTGCGGCAGGAGGCCGAGTACGCCGCCGGGCACGTGCCCGGCGCCCTGAACCTGGAACTCGGTGACCTCGCCCGCCACGCCGCCGGCGCCCCGGCCGGAGCGGTGGTGGCCTGCGGGCACGGCGAACGGGCCGTGACCGCGGCGAGCCTGCTGGAACGCGCCGGGAACACCGGCGTGAGCGTCCTTGACGGCGGCCCGTCCGAGTACGCCGCCGCGCACGGCCTGCGGCTCGACACCGGCGCCGCCGGCACCGTTGACGCCGGCACTGCCGACGGCGGTGCCCGGTGAGCACCGGCACCATCTTCCCGGTGCGGCTCGGGCTGCGAGAGAACTGGCTGCAGTTCACCCTGCTGGTCGTCGTCAACGTCTGCGTCGGCGGCCTGGTCGGGCTGGAGCGCACCACCGTACCGCTGATCGGCACCGACGTCTTCGGGCTGACCAGTGACTTGGCGGTGTTCTCCTTCATCATCGCCTTCGGCGTGACCAAGGCCGCCACCAACCTCGCCGCCGGTGCGCTGACCGCGCGCTTCACCCGCAAGCAGCTCCTGGTGGCCGGGTGGCTGGTCGGCGCGCCGGTGCCGTTCATGCTGGCGTGGGGGCCGTCGTGGTGGTGGATCGTGGCGGCGAACGTGCTGCTCGGCCTGAACCAAGGTCTCGCCTGGTCGATGACGGTCAACATGAAGATCGACCTGGTCGGCCCGGCCCGCCGCGGGCTGGCCACCGGGCTCAACGAAGCTGCCGGCTACACCGCGGTCGGCGTCACCGCACTGCTCACCGGCTACTTGGCCACCGCCTACGGGCTGCGCCCGGCACCCGAGCTGATCGGTGTCGTCTTCGTCGCCACCGGCCTGATTTTGGCGCTGACCGTCCGCGACACCGCCGCTCACGTCGCTCTGGAGCTCGCCCAGCACCCCAAGCCGCTGCCCGACGGCGAGAACACCGGGCTGGCGGCCACGTTCGCCCGCACATCCTGGCGGGAGCGGTCGCTACGCGGCGCCAGCCAGGCCGGGCTGGTCAACAACCTCAACGACGGCCTGACCTGGGGCGTGTTCCCGCTGCTGTTCACCGACTACGGGCTCGGCCTGGCCGCCGTCGGGCTGATCAAGGGCCTGTATCCGATCCTGTGGGGCATCGGGCAGATCCCCACCGGCCATCTGGCCGACCGCATCGGCCGCAAACCCCTCATCGTCTACGGCATGCTGGTGCAGGCCGGCGGGTTCGTCCTGGCTCTGGTGCTGCTGGAGCGGCCGCTGCTGGCCGGGATCTTGTCCGCGATCGCGCTCGGCCTGGGCACCGCGATGGTGTATCCGGCGCTGATCGCCTCGGTCTCCGACCACGCCCACCCCGCCTGGCGCGCCAATGCGCTGGGCACCTACCGGTTCTGGCGCGACATCGGCTACGCCGCCGGAGCCCTCGTGGCGGGCATCCTGGCCGACGCCCTCGGCCTGGAGGCCACCGTCATCGCCGCCGCCGTGCTCACCGCCGCCTCCGGCCTGCTCGCCGCACGCTGGATCACCGAGCACCGTGGACACTGAGCTTGGCAGGCGGCTCCTGGACGGCCTGCCCGGGTCAGTCGGGATGCGACTGGCCAGCTAGGTCTTTCGGGTTCAGGCTCGCCGGGCCGGTGAGGGCCGCACCCGGCCGCTGAGCTGCCGGGTGCGGCGGGTTCAGATGCCGAACTCTTCAAGCTCGGCGAGCAACTCGGTCTTGGTGAGCGCCCCGGTCAGCCGCTTCTTCTCCCTCCCGCCGATGAACACGATCAGTGTCGGCACCGCCATGACCTCAAACCGGCCCGCCAGCTCCGGCGCGTGGTCCAGCTGCACCATGCCCACCCGCCTGCTTGGCCGCGATCTCCTCCAGCACCGGGGCCAGCGCCTTGCACGGGCCGCACCCGCTCGCCCAGAAGTCCACCAGGAACGGCTGCGTCCCCGCGCCCGTCAGCTCGGCATCGAAACCTGCCGTGGTCAATGCGAGGGGCGTGGTGTCCATGGCGTTCCTCTGTGCTGTCCGTATCGATGACGCCTTCGGCCGCGCCTGGCCATGCCGTTCACTCATCGCCGCCCCGCACAGCTGTACCGATGATGTGGAAGGAGACCGGGGTACGCACGGGCGGGAACAGGAAGCGGTCCAGGTGGTCGATGCGGAACCCGGCCCGCCGGAGTTCGGCCTCGACGTCGCGGCCGAGGTGGCAGCCGCCGACCAGATGCGGCCAGACGGTGGCATCCAGCACGTCCTGAAGGCGGGACAGGCCGGGCGTGTCGGCGCGGACGTGCTCCAGGAAACGAAGCTGCCCGCCCGGCTTGAGCACGCGTCGCGCTTCGGCCAGCGCCCCGCCGAGGTCGGGTAGCGAGCACAGCACCATGCACATCACCGCCGCGTCCGCGCTGTGATCGGCCGCGGGCCGGTCCTCGCCACGCCGGGCACCACCTCCACCGGGACCGCCGACTCGGCGGCGGCCTGTGCCTGCGCGCGCAGCCGTGGCTCCGGTTCCACCGCGATCACCCGCCTCACCTCGGCCGGGTAGTGCACGAAGTTGACGCCGTGCCCGGCGCCGACCTCGACCACCTCGCCGGACAGGCCGGCCAGCAGCTCACGGCGGCGTTCGGTCATGCCACCGCGGTCCATGCCGGCGGCCATCTTCGGATACATCCGGCCGAACAGCGGCCGCCGCCTGTCCACCTGCTTGCTCGTCTTGGCCGCGCTCATGCCGGTCACCAGGTCACCGGTAGGGAGGTCAGCCCGCCGGTCAGCGTGCGCCTGTCGAAGACCAGCTCCTCCACCGCACAGCCCAGCTCCAGAGTGGGGAAGCGGGCGGCGAGCTGGGCGAAGACGACCTGCAGCTCGATACGGGCCAGCGGCGCGCCGACGCAGTAGCGGGCGCCGTGCCCGAAGGTCAGATGCGGCACGGCGGGCCGGTCGACGTCGAACCGGTCAGGCTCGGCGAACACGCTCACGTCGTGATTGGCGGCGCCGGTGTCGAGCAGTACCAGGTCCCCGGCCCGCACGTGCACGCCGGCGATGTCCAGGTCTTCGCGGGCGTAGCGGGGGATGCCGCCGCCGCCCAAACTCGGGGCGCGCAGGATCTCCTCCACCGCGGCGTCGATCCGGGACGCATCGGCGACGAGGGCCTGCCACTGGCCCGGCGTGACCAGCAGCCACAGCACCCCCTTGCCGATCGCGGTGACCGTGGTCTCGTGCCCGGCGAACAGCAGGAACATCCCCATCGCGGCCGCCTCGTCATCGCTCACGCCGTCGGTGGCGGCCAGCCGGGAGATCACACCGCCGTCCGCGACGCCGGCGGTGCGCTTTCGGGCCACCAACTGCTGCCCGTAGGTGAACAGAGCGCCCAGCCCCTGAGCCGAGCGGGTGCGGTCGGTGATGTCGGCGGCCTCCTGCGTCCAGACGCGGAACTGCTCGCGGTCGGTGTACGGGACGCCGAGCAGCTCGCAGATGACCGCGATCGGCAGCGGCAGCGCCAGCGCGGCGTGCAGGTCGGCCGGCGGCCCGGCCTTCTCCATCTCGTCGAGCAGCTGGGTGGTGAGCGCCTCGACGCGGCCGCGCAGCGCCCGCATCCGTTTGGGCGAGAAGTGCGGCTGCAGCAGCGCGCGCATCCGCCGGTGGTCGGCCTGCTCGGTGTCGAAGCCGCCCAGCGGCCCGCCGAACAGCTCCGACTCTCCCGTACGCGAGGCGCGTTCGGGCTCGGGATGGGCACGACCGAGCCGCGCGTCGTCCAGCAGGGCGCGCACCTCCTCATACCCCGTCACCTGCCAGCCGGGGTCACCAACCGCGGTGCGGATGGCGTGGATGGGGCCCGCGGCCTGCAACCGGCGCAGCAGCGGCGGTGGCACCAGCGGGCCAGGCTGTTCGAACGGCAGCTGTACGGGATCGGACACAACCCCTCCTCAAGTAGATGCCCATTTATATACTTCGATGTATAGGAAGCTATATGTAGACTTTGTCTTCTACAAGTGGAGGTATGGATGAGCACTGAAGCGGGTCGGAGCCAGCACGAGGCCGGGCCGGCTCAGCCGGTGCGCAGGCTGCGCCGCGCGGAGCGGCGTGAGCAGATCCTGGACGCGGCCACCCGTGCCTTCGCCCGTGCCGGATACACGGCCACGGGCCTGGACGGCATCGCCGCCGAGGCCGAGCTGACCCGGGCGATGCTGTATCGGCACTTCGACTCCAAGGCCGACCTCTACCGGGCCGTGCTGGACCGCGCGTGCGCACGGCTGGCCGAGGCCACCGGCGCCGACCACTACGACGAAAGCGCCATCCCGGCCCTGCTGCGCGCCGCGACGGCCGATCCCGACGGGTTCCGGCTGCTGTTCCGCTACGCGGCCCGCGAGCCCGACTTCCGCGAGCTGATCGACTCCATCACCGCGGCCTCCCGCGAGGTCGGCCGCCGCAACCTCGCCCGCCGCATCCCCGAGGGGCCATGGCTGGACTGGGCCGCCAACCTGATCCCGGCCTTCACCCTGGAGGCCGTCATGGCCTGGCTGGACGCCGGCCGGCCCGACCCCGACCAGGCGGCTGAGCGCATCACGGCAGCCGTGCACGGGGTCATCGCCGCCGCCCACACCACTCCGTAGCCCACAGCCGCCACGCCGTTGATCACCGAAAGGGATCGAGTGGCGCGCCGAGACAGAGCGAGTACACCGAAGGCCGGCGGCGATGCGGTCTACGCCAGGGGTGTATAGGGAACCCGTTCCTGGCTTTCCGCATGGGCGCTCCAGTCAGTAGTGACGCCGGTGGCATCGGTGAAGCGGACGGACAGATGTTCGCGGCCGCTGTCGTGCTCATGACAGTCTGGACCGATGCCCGCAACGATCTCAGGCTTCGATGAACACACGGTCCGGGTGGACGGTCTTGACCTCCATGTGACTTCGGGTGGAGAGGGACCGCCGCTGCTATTGCTTCACGGCTTCCCGCAGACCCATCTGACCTGGCGGCATGTCGCTCCCGCGCTGGCAGACCGCTTCCGCGTCATATGCCCCGACTTGCCCGGTTACGGGGCCAGCGCCAAGCCAGAGGGTGGCCACGAGCAATACGCCAAGCGTGTGACCGCGGCGACCATGGTGGCGCTGATGCGACATCTCGGCCACGAACGCTTCAGCCTGGTCGGCCATGACCGCGGAGCGCTGGTCGCCTTCCGTGCCGCGTTGGACCACCCCGACGCCATCGATCACCTCGGTGTGATCGACGTCATCCCTACCGTCGACATGTGGGAGTCACTGACGGGCGTGGGTGGCGTCTTCGGTTTCCATCTGTATTTCCTCGCGCAGCTCAACGACCTGCCCGAGCGGATGATCGGCGCTGCCCCAGACACGTTCTTCGGCTACTTCCTCGATGCCTGGGCCGAGGCCGGCACGTTCGACGCCGAGGTCCGTGAGGCATACCTGGCCGCAACGCGTAATCCGGAAACGATCCACGCCATTTGCCAGGACTACCGGGCCAGCGCCTTCGCCGATGCGGCCCACGACAGCGAGGATCGGCAGGCCGGCCGGCGCGTCAAGGTCCCTACCCTGGCGATCTGGCAGGACCCCGGCGACATGGTGTTGCCGTTCGACCCCTCGGCGGTCTGGCACGGCTGGGCGCCGAATGTCCGCACCCTGATGCTGCCGGGTGGACACTTTCTGCCGGAGACCCAACCTGCCGCCGTCACCGCGGCGATCAGGAACCTGATCAGTTAATCCCGAGGAGCGGCCGAAGGGCGGCAGAAGCGTTGACCCTCACGCCGCAAAGAACCGACCTGTCTGATCGCGGTGATCAGACAGGTCTCATCGGCGGCCTTCAGAGGGCCCGCAGACGAACCCATTCGGCCTTCCAGGGGCAAGGGGCGACCCAGCGCACATCTGCCACCAGACCACCATCACCCTGCGCCCGGACGACCTCGACGAACCGGCTCGCCCACGGCCGCGTCGCCCAGACCTGCTCGCCTGGCGGCAATCCCACGACCACCTCGAGCCCTCCACCCGAAGGCACCTACGCATTCGACGCAAAGGCCCGGATCCAGAACCGCCGACAGCATCCAGCAGACCACCACCGGGCGACTGATCCGCTGGGTTGAGGGGCCAGTTGCAGATGTGTCTCTTCACGCGAGCCGCGAAGCCATCTACAGTTACGCTTTGCAGGCACTGTGCGACTCTGTGAAGTCAGAGATTTTTGCAGTGCCACGCACAGCGCCAGTACGTGGAGGTCGGGCATGACGTTGGGCGAAGCATCACTGCTGGAGCAGTTGGGTGATACCTGACGGCTTTTGTTCTGCAGGTTGCTCACCGGATCGGCGCACGCTTTCACCCGCTTTAGCGTTCGATCGGCGGTTCACGCCCAGGCAGTACGCCCGTCTGGCCCCGAAAGCTCCTGCCTCATCCCGACACGCGGTACCTCGCCCATGTCTGACCGACGGCCGGACGGCCGTCTGGCCGGCCACTTCACCCTGGCGTACCCCGAAGGCATGACCGAACCGCGACCGTATCCCAGCGACCTGTCCGACGTCGGTGAGGATGTAGTCATCGCTCACCGCGTCACCGAACAGCTGCAGGTTCCAAGCCAGCTGGCCGGCTGGGGAGTCGGCGAGCGCGTGCGCCAGGGTCTGCGGCTGGGTGGACTGGAGGGCGAGGTAGGCGCTGCGGCCGGCCACGAAGCGCTCCAGGGCGGCCAGCTTCGCCCGGTCGCTGGGTCCCAGCAGGGCGTGCTCCGCCGGATCGGCGGAGGGCAGGGAGAAGATCTGGGTGACGTGCACCCCGACGACGTGGTGCGGATCCAGGCGTCCGAGCTCGATGGAGATCATGGAGCCGACGTCGTTGCCATGCGCGCCGTAACGTTCGTACCCGAGCCGGCGCATCAGCTCCGCCCATGCCACTGCGACGCGGCGGCGGTTCCAGCCCGGCTCACGCGGTACGCCGGAGAACCCGAACCCGGGCACCGAGGGGATGACGAGATGGAAGGCGTCGCTCAGCCGCTCGATCAGCGGAAGGAACTCCACGACCGACATGGGCCAGCCGTGGGTGAGAATGAGCGGCAGGGCGTCCGGCCGGGCCGAACGGATGTGCAGGAAGTGCACGTCAAGCCCGTCGATCTCGGTCAGGAACTGCGGATGGACGTTGATCCGCCGCTCCCAGGCGCGCCAGTCGTAGCCGTCACGCCAATACTCGACCAGGTGCCGGACGCGGTCGGCGGGCACGCCGAGCCCATGGCCGGGCAGCGGGCGGGTGAAGCGGGTCGCGGCCAGCCGGGCGGCCAGGTCGTCCAGGGCCTCTTGCGCGATCTTCACCCGGTACGGCCGCATCATGACCGAGCCGCCTCCTCCACCGCACGAGCCAGTGGCTACGGTTCGTTGATCACCGGCCAGTGCCCGGCGTCCAGCTGATCACCCCCAGGCCCGGCCTGCCCAGGCGGGCCGGCCGCGAAGGCGACGTAGGTCAGCGGATGCCGCTGGTGGCCGCAGGCGGTCACCAGCGGCGTGACACGCTCCCGGGCCCACGCGCCGAGGAACGAACCACTGGCAAGAACGATGGTCGACACCGGGCCGACTCCTTTCGGTCGATCTCTTACCGGCGCAAGGCTAGGGAGGATTGTGGACGATTTCCGCCCTCATGAGGATCGCGGTCGTGTCCCGTCCCGCGACCCACGTCCTGGCTGAGCTTGTTCCGCTTGACAGACACCATCGTTGTGGTGGTCAGGCCGCCGTGGCCTCGTAGTCGGCAGGGCTGCGGTAGCCCAGGCTGCTGGGCATCGGCTTCACGGACGAAGTGAGCGAAGAGGCACTGTACGCGATCGCCACCGCAGCGGGGGCGCGCCTCACCCCATCGAGCCCGCGGCTGAAATGCTGATCATTCCTGTCCGCGAAATTCGCAGACTCTGTTGCGGGGCCACCACTTGAGGGTGTGCAGTGACAGCATGCAGCCTCCGAACGCGCTTGACGAGAGTGAGCTGTCGATCCTTGTCCGCATCGCGTTGGGCGTGAAGCCCGTGACATCACGAGAAACACGCCTGACGAGGACCGTCTACGCTCTACAGGACCGGAAGCTGGTGGTACTGACCCGAACGAAGGGCTTCTGGAGCGCCGCCCTGACGGAATCCGGTCGGCTCTACCTGGAGAACGGGAATCACCTTCCAGCGCCGGACGCCAACGAGCCGGATAAGGATGAACCGGCCATCGACCCCGAAGACTTCCTCAGGCAGCTCATTGACGCGGGTGGCACGTTGCGGATCAGCGACCCGGACGAGGTGGCCCGCCGGCTGTGGTGGGAGGCTGCCCAAGCCGCCCGTCGAGACGGTTTGATCCCCGATGGCTACCACCTCACTCTCAAGGGACGTGACCAAGGCGACCTGGAGATTCGCCTCAAGACAGGCGGACCTCACCAGAGGCACGTGCGCTACCGCTCCAAGGACCGACGGCCCGTACATGTCCCCCAGCATCTGCAAGATCTGCATTCCGTGGTGGCCGAACTACGTGACGATCAGCTGGCCTTCGCACTCGACGGCTCCGCCCGGGAGCGGGGCCTCCGGCTGTTCCAGGCGATCGCGGATGAGGCCACTCGCTGCTGCTACAAAGTTCGGAGACCCGGCGACTACAAGGGCGGACACCTCGAGGTCGTCATCGGTGACGAGGGCTGGGCCGTCGCAATCCAGAGGCAGGAGCTGGCGACGCGTCTGGCAAGTCAGTCCAGCAGCACCCGGAAGAGTCCTGACGACGTCGATGTTCCTCCTGCCCAACGGCTGCGCCTGCGGCTCTGGCAGTGGCCCGGCGGTGGAAGCTGCGACTGGTACGACGGCGACGAGTCGACGCTGGAGTCCCAGTTGTGGCAGGTCATCGTCCACATGGAGAAGGCCACCAGGGACATCTGCCACGCAGTGGCGATGATGGACGGCGGCCGATCCCCCGAGGAGCGGCAGCGGGAGCGGGACGAGCTCCGTCGGGAATGGGAAACTGCCAGGACCCTCGCTCGGGAGCGTGTCCTCACCCAGGGCCGCCTTCAGGTGCTGACTACCGAGGTGGACGCCTGGCAGCGGGCAAGAACCATACGTCAGTACGCCGACGAGCTGACCTCCGTGCTGTCCACGATCACAGACGAGGACCATCGTCGGTCCCTGGCTGACTGGATCGACTGGATGAAGTCCTACGCGGGCGCGATCGACCCGATCACCGAGCATCCGGGGTTCCCACGGGACAGGACTGTCGATCCCGACGAGCTCATCCCGCATCTCAGCGGGTTCAGTCCCTACAATCCGCCATTGAAATAACCGAGCGCTATCGTTCTCTGTTTTCATGCGCTGGGCGGCTCCAGGCCTCTGACCCGACGCTCGGATGTCCTACAGAGACCAGACATCAGGAGACCTGATAGGGGCCAGAAACTCGGCCGCCGTAGGCGCGCTGCGCATAATCAGCAGGTAAGACGTACTGATGACGCCGACCGTCCACCCTGCTGAAACTCACCTCCTTTGTCTTCTGGTCCGATGTATCGACGAATGTGGAAGGCTCCTAGCAGACGGTGGACGCGGCGGGACAGGCCTGGCCAAGTGAATCCGCGTCGGCTGGCAGCGAGGAGTGTCATGACCCGATACGCCGTCGACCACGCTCGACACGCGCTGGTGGCTTCCTGTGGCACCGGGCGTGGCGATACCGCGATCACTGGGGCCGGCTCCCGCCGGGAGCGGCTGAGCAGGATGCCCTGCGCTTGGCCGAGACCCTGACGTCGCTCTCTCATGCCTGCTGGCGGTGTTACACCCATCCAGCCAGCGCCGCGGACAGCCACGAGCTCAACTCCGAGGGCCCCGCCGCCAACATGAGCGTGACGCTTTCGCCTTCGTCATCGCAGCCCTGACCGAGCCCCACCTGCCTTCGCAGGGTGTCATCGTCCAGTCGTACATCCGCGTGGAAGAGGCCGCGCATCGTGTCGGACGCGCCCTGCACGCCCTGGACGATCTGGAATTGACCGCCCGGGTCGCTGGCGATGTCGAAGCCGAGCTGGCGTCCATCGAACGAGCGAGCTGGGCGATCTGTCGGGCCGGGCACGGCAAGCCGTGGCGCTCAGCCGCCATCTGTCGCACCTGCCCTCGGCGGATCGCGTCCGCCCCACCTCGCACCGCGCGACGGGAACGCCCTCGGATATCGGCAGCGGTCAGGACAGATGATCGACGTGGCCGATCACGCGGTGAATGGTTTCGCTCTCACGCCGGTCATGATCATCGTTGTCCAGCTCTCGACCGGCCGGATCGGGGCCCTTCGCCCATCGGACAGATCGCGGGTGCCGCAGCCGGGTGTGTGTCACCCATCCGGCTCGCGGTGGGCTCCGAAGCTCTTGTGGCTGGTGCTGTGCCGGCCGGGGCAGGAGGGTCTGCATGGGAGCGCGTGACCGGTCGCCGGTGGGCGAGGACCGTCCGAGCGGCGATCCGCCGGGTTTGGAGGAGTTGCTGCAGGCGGTCGGCAGGGGTGATCGCGGGGCGTTCGAGCGGCTGTATGAGGTACTGGCGCCGCGGGTGTTCGGGCTGGTGCTGCGGGTGCTGCGGGATCGGGCTCACAGCGAGGAGGTGGCACAGGAGGCGCTGGTGGAGGTATGGCGCAGCGCCGCCCGCTTCGAGCCGGACCGGGGGTCGGCGCTGGCGTGGGTGCTGACCATCGCGCATCGGCGGGCGATCGACCGGGTGCGTGCGGCGCAGGCGGGCACCGACCGGGAGGAGCGGGCCGCGCGGCTGGAGCCGCACCGGTCCTTTGACGAGGTGTCGGAGCTGGTGGTGGGCCGGTTGGAGGGCGAGCGGCTGCGCCGCTGCCTGGGCCATCTCACCGAACTGCAGCGCGAGTCGGTCACCTTCGCCTACTACGGCGGCTACTCCTACCGGGAGGTCGCTGAGCTGGTCAAGGCGCCGCTGCCGACGGTCAAGACACGGATGCGCGATGGATTGATCCGGCTGCGCGACTGCCTGGGAGTAGACCGATGAAGACACGAGAGGGCAGGTTCGACCCGCACACCCTGGCGGGTGCCTACGCGCTAGGCGCCATCGACGATGAGGGCGAGCGGCGCCGTTTCGAACGGCATCTGACCGGGTGCGCCGAGTGCGCGCAGGAGACGGCGACGCTCGGCGAGACGGTCGCGCGCCTGGGCACAGCGGTGGCGGCCGAGCCGCCACCCGGTCTGCGGGAACGGGTCCTGGCCGAGATCGAGCAAGTGCGTCAACTGCCGCCGCAGGTCCCGCCGGCCTCGCGCGCGAGGCGTGTGTGGCGTGTGGCGTGGCGGCCCTGGCCGGCGGCGGTGAGCGTGGCGGCGGCGCTGGCCGTGCTGACCGTGCTGGCCGGGCTGGCCGGGCTCGGCGTGAGCACGGTGCAGGCACGTCAGGAACTGGAGCAGGCTCGGCGCGTGGAGCAGCGGATCGCCGCGGTGCTGAGCGCAGATGACGCCCGCACGGTCACCGCCCTGGCCGCCCCGGCCACCGCGCCGTCCGCTGGGGCGGGGCGGAGCGGCAGGGGCACGGTAGTGCTGTCGCGCTCGCAGGGCGCGCTGGTGTTCTGGGCTGCCGGGCTGAGCGATCCGCCCGCGGGCCGCGTCTACCAGTTGTGGCAGCTCGCCCCGGGACAGATCACCTCGGCCGGGCTGCTGACCTCCAGTGGCTCCGGCGGCACGCTACCGGTCCTCGCCGCCATCAGCGCCGGTGCGGGCCAGGTGGGGATGACGGTGGAGCCGGCCGGCGGGTCACGGCAGCCGACCGGCACGCCGTTGCTGTTGGTGGACCTGCCCGCCGCCTGACCTTCCCGCCCGGCACCGGCCGGCCGAGGAAAGGGCACCCATCCGTTTCGGCCGTGGCTCCGAAGCCCTGCTGTGACTGCTGAGAAACCGGCCCACGACGGGGCGGCTCCCACACCGGCCCCGACGCCAGCCCCCCGTGCCGGCGGGCTGGATGCCAGCGTGCCGGCGGCATTTGGCGTGGCGGCCGCGGCGCTGGCACTGGGGATGGCGGAGCTGACCGCCGCACTGGCCGGCCGGCCGCAGGCCGGTCCGCTGCTCGCGGTGGGCTCGGCGGTCATCGACCTGAGCCCGGCATGGCTGAAGGCTTTCGCCATCCGCACCTTCGGCACCGCCGACAAGCCGGTCCTGCTCCTGACACTGGCCGCAGTGATCGTGGCCGTGTCGGCGGGCATCGGAACAGCCGCGCCCCGGCGACCGCGTCTGGCCATCGCGGCCCTGGCCGGGCTCGCGGCGCTCGCCGGGGCCGCGGCGCTGTCACGGCCGGCAGCGGATCCGGTGGACGTGCTGCCCGCAGCGATGGGGGCGGCGTGCGGTGCCTTCGCCCTGCTGGCCACCCGGCGCCTGCCGCTGCGTAGGCATGATGTCCGCATCACGCTGGGCGACCTGGTGCGCTACGGCCATCCCGTCCAGCCGCCGGTACCGGTGCCGGCCGCCGACCGGCGGGCGCTGCTCACTCGCGGCGCCGTCGTGCTCGGGGCGGCCGTCCTGACCGGCGGCGCCGGCCGGGCGATCACCTCCACCCGGCAGGCGTCGGCTGACGGTCGTACCTTGGTGCTGCCCTCTCCCGCCGACCCGGCTCGGCCGCTCGCGCCGGGCGTGGGGCTGAGGGTGCCGGGGCTGAGCCCGTTCACCACCCCCAACGACGCCTTCTACCGGGTCGACACCGCGCTGATCGTGCCGCGCGTGCCGCACCAGGAGTGGACGCTGCGCATCCACGGCCTGGTCGACCGCCCGATCGAACTGTCCTTCAACGACCTGCTGGCCCGGCCGCTGAGCGAGCGCGACATCACCCTGACCTGTGTCTCCAACGAGGTCGGCGGCCCGTATGCGGGAAACGCCCGCTGGCTCGGCGCAGATCTGGCCGCGCTGCTGCGCGAGGCCGGCATCCAGGCCGGGGCCGATCAGATCCTGTCCCGCTCCGCGGACGGCTGGAGCTCCTCCACCGCGCTGGAGCCGGTGCTGGACGGCCGGGACGCGCTGCTGGCCATCGCGATGAACGGCGCCCCGCTGCCGCCCGCGCACGGCTTCCCTGCGCGGATGATCGTGCCGGGCCTGTACGGCTACGTCTCGGCCACCAAATGGGTCACCGACCTCAAGCTCACCCGCTTCGCCGACGAGCGGGCGTACTGGACCCGACGCGGCTGGGCCGAACGTGCGCCGATCAAGACCGCCTCCCGCATCGAGGTGCCCAAGCCGTTCGCCGAGATACCCGCCGGTCCGGTCACCGTCGCCGGCACCGCCTGGGCGCAGCACCGCGGCATCGCCGCCGTCGAGGTGCGCGTGGACGGCGGCGCCTGGCGCCTGGCCGACCTGGCGGCCTGCGCCGGGCTCGACACCTGGCGGCAGTGGCGCACGACCTGGCAGGCCACCTCTGGACAGCACCGGCTGGAGGTTCGCGCCACCGACGCGGCCGGTCACACTCAGCCCGCCCAGAGGGTCCCGCCGATCCCGGACGGCGCCACCGGCTGGCACACGGTCCTGGTGACCGTCACCTGAACTCCCCCTCAACGATCCCATCCACCGAACACAGGGAGCATCATGAACACTCGTCATGCCGCCGGACTGCCGATCCTGGCCATGGCCGGCGCAATGGCCGTCTCGCTATCCGGTACCGGCTCGGCCGCGCTCGCCTCCCCCCGGCACGCCGACACCGCTGCCAGCGGCGTGTCCTGGGCCGCCGCCGCGCAGCCGATGACCGCCCGGCGGCCCTTCGGCCCCGGCTGCTCGGCCGTGCCCCGAACCGGCAAGGGCAGCTTCGCCGGCATGGCCGCCGACCCGGTCGCCACCGCCGCCTCCCACAACCCCGCCCTGTCCACCCTCGTCGCCGCGGTGCAGAAGGCCGGCCTGACCGACACACTCAACGGGGCCGGCGGCATCACCGTCTTCGCACCCACCAACCAGGCGTTCGCCAAGATCCCCAAGAAGACCCTCGCCAAGGTCCTGGCCGACAAGAAGACGCTGACCGCCATCCTCACCCACCACGTCGTCGCCGGCCGTAAGACCCCGGCCGACCTGCGACGCGGCCGCTTCGCCACCTTGCAGGGCGGCACGGTCGCCACCCGCGGCTCCGGCACCACCTACAAGGTCAACAACGCCAGAGTGGTCTGCGGCAACGTGGCCACCCGCAACGCCACCGTCTACATCATCGACACCGTGCTCATGCCCACCCGGTAGCCGCCCTCTCGGGCCCGCCGCACTGGCGGGCCCACCCTCCGTCAGCGCGAAGCAGGCGAGCCGGCCACGTCGATGGCCTCAGGGCCTGTTCTTCCCGCACAGGACCTGATCGCCGCCGTCCATCAGTCATCCGCAACGCCCGCTTACCCCTTTCACTCGCCCCTGCCTCACCTCGGAAAAGGAACCCACGCACATGATCACGAACAAGCGCCTGACCGCCGCTGTGCCCCTGCTGACCCTGGCCGTGTCGCTGACCGCCTGCGGCGCCGGTGGTGACACCAGCGCCGGCACCAGCGCGGCCCCTTCCGCCAGCAGCACCACCCCGGCCCCCGCCAGCAGCGCCCCGATGGCCACCGGCTCCGCCGGCTCCACCGGCGAGCGCGCCGCTGACGCGCCGTTCGGCATGGCCTGCTCAGCCGTTCCCGCCACCGGCAAGGGCAGCTTCACCGGTATGGCCGCCGACCCGGTCGCCACAGCCGCCTCCCACAACCCGATCCTGTCCACCCTCGTCGCCGCGGTGCAGAAGGCGGGCCTGGCCGACACCCTCAACTCCACCGACGGCATCACCGTCTTCGCCCCGACCAACGACGCCTTCTCCAAGATCGACAAGAAGACGTTGGACAAGGTGCTGGCCGACAAGAAGACTCTGACCGATATCCTCACCTACCACGTCGTTCCCGGGCGCAAGACCCCCGCCGACCTGGAAAGCGGCTCCTTCACCACCCTGCAGGGCGGCAAGATCACCACGACGGGATCCGGCCAGGACTACACGATCGGCGACGCCGACGTGGTGTGCGGCAACGTGGCCACCCGCAACGCCACCGTCTACATCATCGACACCGTGCTCATGCCCAAGAAGTGACCCTCGGGCCGGCTCGCCGCGCCCCTTCAGCGGAGGGCCGGGACGAAGGGGCCGCACCACTGTGAGCGGTCACTCAAGATGTTGATGAAGGCGACACCGACATTGAGTATGGCCGGGCATGAAACGACCCCGCCGAGGATGCTCGGGCGGGGTCGTGGTGTTCAAGCTGGCGCGTTGCACCTCAGCCCGAGGGTTGACTGTGTGGAGCGAACGACGTATGCCTGGCGAAGCGACCGGCGAAACCTTGTCATCTCGGCTGTCGAACGCCGGTCCAGGCGATACCTTGACCAAGAGCGATCATGAGCTGAGGTGGGGTGTGCACGATGCCGAGCGCTCCGAAGGCGAGAACCTGCGGCGTGGCAACCAGTTCGGCGGAGATGCCCAGGCCAGGAACGTAGTACAGGTGGCGGGGAACGTGTTCGGGGACATTCGACTCGTCGACAACGGGCCGGAGACTCCTCGAACCACGCCCTCACCGACCAGCGGTTTCGTGGATCGGCACGATGTACTTGCGGCGATCGAGGTCACAGTCGCGGACCCAAGCCACCCACCTCGAGTCGTGGTGCTCACTGGCCCGCCCGGTGTGGGCAAGCGGGCGGCGGCACGATGGTATGCACGGCAGGCGCGGGAGCGGTTCCCTGGTGGTGATCTTTATGTCGATTGCGATCACTTCGGGGCGAGCTATGGTCGCGCGGACATCGGCGGGATGATCGCGGCTTGTCTCAGTTCGCTGGGGGTGGCCGATGCCTTCGTGCCGGCCAGCCTGGCTGCGCGAGCCAACTGCTTGCGGGCTAGGACGGCACGCCGCCCTGTCCTGGTCGTAGTGGAGAACGCGACCGAGGCCGCTCAGGTTCGCGCCTTGACACCGAAGGCGGACGGCAGCCTTCTCCTGGCCACCACCCATCATGATTTGACGGAGCTGCACGGCAGCGGCGCTGTCTTCTTCGACGTGACACGGTTGGACGAGACAAACAGCCTCGTGCTGTTCGCCGCTGTTTCCGGGATGTCGGAGAAGGTGGCGCGGTCCTCCACGGCAGGTGCGCTGGTTCGGCTCTGCGCCGGGCTGCCGCTGGCCATCTGCGTCGCGGCCGGACGCGTGGCGAGCACTCCTGGTATGGACCTGGGCGATCTCGAAGCGGAACTCGCTGACGAACGCCGACGGCTGGCGGGCTTGAGCTTGGGAGGCAAGCCGATCGTGTCCTCCACCTTCAGCGCGGCGTATGAGCGTCTTCCTGAGCCTGTGCAGTACCTGTATCGCGTCTTGGGCTTGCTGCCCGGGCCGATCGTCTCGGCCGAGTCGGCCGCCGCGGCCGCGACCATCAGCGTTCAGCAGGCACGACAGTGCCTCGACCTCCTGGCGCAGAGCCGCCTGATGACGCCCCATTCCCGGGACCGTTTCCAGTTCCACGAGCTGATCCGGTTGCACGCCGCCGAGCGTGCCCAGGAGATCCCCCAGGAGCGCAGGGAGGCGATCAGTCAGCAGTTCGTCGATCATTGCCTGAGCCGGGTAGCCCAGGCCGTCCACGCCATCATGGGTGAACGGACTCTGATCGCCGACGTGCGGCAGGTCCGGGATCAGACGGAGCCGTTCGGCGGACGCGACTCGGCCCTGGCGTGGCTGGATGCGGAGCGGCCCAATCTGACCGACGTGGTTCGGACAGCCGTAGCAGCCGGCCTTGACGAGCGGGCGTGGCAGCTGGCCGAGGTGCTGACGGGCTATTACCTCAACCATCGTCACCTCGGCGACTGGATCACGACCAGCACGATCGGCATCGAAGCGGCGCGCCGTACGGGTAACGAGCGGGCCGAGGCCCGCTTGCGCATGCTGGTCTCCCGCGCCTACGCCGACCAGAACGATTGGGACCGGGCCGACGCCGAGTCTCGTCAGGCCGTCGAGCTGGCACAACGAGGCGGCGATGTCGTCCTTCAGGCGTCAGCGTGGGAGTTCCGTGGCCGATATCTCGACCGAGAGCAGCCCGAGGCGGCGTTCGCCGCCTATCAGCGAGCGCTGGATCTCAACATTCAGGCTGAGGAATGGCGGGGCGTCGCGCTCACGCTGTACTTCTGCGGCCGTACCCTGCGGCGGCTGGGTCAGCCCCGGCGGTCGGCTGATGCCCTGAACCAGGCTGAAGACCTTCTGACGTGGCTGGGGGACGGCCGGATGAGGGCCCGCGTGAGCATCGATCGCGGTGCTGCCCTTGCGGAAGCAGGCGCGTACGACGAAGCAAGAGCGATCTTGCAGCGGGCGGCGCAGGAGCTGGGAGGACTGCACTACGCCGCCGAGGCCGAGGTCCTGCTGGCCGGCCTTGCCGGTCAGCAGGGGGACGAGGAGCGTGCCCGCGAGCATCTGCGGGCCGCATGGAGCATCTACCACCGGGCCGGGCACCCTGAGGCGGACGTCGTCGCCGCCCGACTCAGCGAGCGGCAGGCGTGACATTCACCAGGCGCAAGGGCCTTCTGACGGTGCCCAGCTGGACCGTCACCGGGCCGTCCGGGATCCGACCTTCTCGCCAGCAGGTGTAGACGACCGCCGCTGCCAGCAGCGGGTCGTCAGGCTGCCCGTCCACGAGAGAGGCGAGGATCCTCTGCCCGTCTCGCATGCCGCTCACGATGCCGTTACGTGTCGCGGCCACGCCCATCAGCGAACCCGGGTAGTGATCCAGGATCTGGCTGATCCACCGATGCGCGTCCGTCTCGCCGGAGACCCGGTGCCGGGCGACCACCGAGGCATTGCTCACCAGCAGCCGATCCGGCTCGTCCTCGTAGCAGGCCAGATGCCGGTACAGGCCGGGCATCTCGGTGCGGCGCTGGTCACCTCGCGTGGGATACCGCCAGATGGAGATGCCTGTTTTCGCGTTTCCGCGGGAGTGGATGATGAAGGATCGAGGGTTGGTGTGGCCAGGTGTCGGAGCGTCGACGGCGCGTACGGATGGCGGGTGATCGAGCTCGGGCAGCTTCAGCAGTTCGTACGTGAAACGACGTAGTTCCGCGGTGGCCTGGCCGTGCAGGGCGAACATCCCGTTGCTGATCTCGTTCAGAGCGCCTGTGCGGTGGCCTTCGATGGCTTGAGCGATTTGATCTTTGATCGGCCGGTCATCGCGAAAGACGGGCACCAGGGTGCGCAACCGGTCGGGCGGTGTGCCCGTGATCGTCTCGTCGCTGGCTCCTGAGAGCAGCAAGGGCCGGTCGATCGCCGCACCGTAGAGGGTGACTGATCCGTGATCGCCGATGATGCAGTCAGCGGCGATCAGTGCTGCCTGCCATCCCTGCGTCGGCGGAATCCGTATCAGGCCCATGTCATCGGCGTCAGCCAGGACCTGCTGGAGATGGAAGGCCCCGTGCCAGGAGACGATGTTGGGGTGCGTCACCAGAGCCACCCGATACTCATCGATCGGGAGCTGGCCGAGTGCCTTCGCCGGTAGGCCGGGATTCCTTCCCAGCAGGGAGTCTGCCCCCCACGTTGATGTCATCAGCACAAGCCGCTGGTGTGGGCCGATCCCCAGCAGGTGGCGGAAGTGCTCGCGGAGGGGCAGGCTCGCGATCAGACGATCGTAGGTCACATCCCCGACCAACACACAGTGGTCAGCGGCGTCCGGGCTCAGTTCGCGCAGTTGCTCCCGCTGGTCGGGATGGGATATCGCCATCCAGACCTTTCGGCCCCGACGATACCGGGAAGGAACCAGCCCCGAGACCCGCTCTCCCCGGGAGCGGGACTCCGGCACCATTTTGTGAAAGCCGATGCCGTGCGGCAGCACGAGGACCGGCGTTTCCGCATGGCGTAGGTCGACGTTCTCACTTGCCGTGATCACAGCGTCGCACTCCAGGTCCTGCGCCTCCTCCCAGGAGATCACGCGAGCACCCGCCGTGGCCAGCAACGCATGGATGCCGCCGCTGAACGCCGATGATTCATCGATCGAGAAGAGAACCTGGACACGAGTGTCGCCCCGGAACATCGACAGCGCGTCTATCAGCCGGATCGCCGAGGTGAAGGTACGGACGACCGCCAGAACCACCCTCTGCGCGGCAAGAGTCTGCCAACGGCCGCCTGCCAGGGGCGGCCTTGGTGACACCGAAGCTCCATCAGCCACGAAGGCCCACCCCTATCGCGTGGTCGCGTGGTCGCGTGGTCGCGTGGTCGCGTGGTCGCGTGGTCGCGTGGTCGCGTGGTCGCGTGGTCGCGTGGTCGCGTGGTCGCGTGGTCGCGTGGTCGCGTGGTCGCGTGGTCGCGTGGCGGCAATTCAATTATCTCATTCAGAAAATCAAATGTAAAGACATGAGGACAATTCTGCTGCGTCAGCCCCATGAGCGCTCGCGATAAATACCTGCCATCCCACGAACTTCCTGCATTGAAATCGAACTAAATTTGACCACTACTCGACCTTCTTCGCCCAACCCAGCAAGTTATCTGCGACACGAACCGCATCAAGGCATTCTCAACACTGATCACAGAAGTCGTACCCATTCCGGCTAATGATCTTCCGGAGGCGGGTCCACCAGTCGATCAAGTGTACGGCTCCGCCTGCGAAATGCTGGACCGACCAGGACGACGGGGCACCTCAGGACAACCAGAGCAGTATCGAACTGGGCGACGATTCATGCTCCACATGTCCGCGGCGAGGGCGGTCGGCGACTGGGCCGCTGATGGTCCGCACCACCGTCCGTCCAGCATGATGGCAGGACCTCCTCGGCCCCTGACCGTGGCGCATCTCGCATCCGCACCACCAGAGACCGGTGGCCTCCAGACGCTCTCGCCGAACCAGGCCCAGCCCCTCAGGTGAGGGTGATCGGCCCGTTGCTCTCCTGGATCTGGAGGACGTTCTTGGCAGTGCCGGTGAAGGAGTTCCCTTGGTTGACCTGCTGCCACAACGCACGAATCTCTTCGGCGAAGGCCGGGTCACGAACGAACTCTTCGTGGAGAGCCGCAGCCGTTTCCTCCGTGCTCTGCTGCGCTCCGGTGAGGCGCTGACGGACTCGGCCGATCAGCGTCGCCAATGCGGTCCCTGCCCGTTCGCCGGCACCGGTCGCCATTCCCGTACCAAGGGCCGAGGCGATGGCCAAGATCATCGGGTCCATACGGTTCCCTTCCACGCGGGGCCTCCATGCAGTCAACCACGACCGCGAGCTTCGCTGAAAGCAAACAGGCGATGTGCCCACCCGGACGGCCGTGTCGACGAAGAGTCCCAACGTTGTGACACCCCGTTTCGCGACCATTGACCAGCCGACGACCCCACGATCAGCGTAGCCCGATGCAGGCAGCTACGCGGCACTTGTCAGGCGCCGCCGCAGATCGGCGCACCGCCGGAGCCATCGGCTCCTCCACTCGTCCATGGGATTGAGCGACATGCCGTTTGAATCGCTCCGCGATTGCTTTAGGCCCCGGGTCGCTCGTCACGGGGCAACCAGATCCCATCGCGAGGTGCTGACTGCTCGCCAGACTCAAGTTGATCGAAACCCGGCTGCCACCGCTCTCGGAGGAACAGGACAAGATCACATCATCCGTCCCTTGCGCCCCGCTATGATTAACCCCTTGTGACGGACTGGGTAGCGGATCCTCCCCTTGTCGCCCGGCGGGTCAGCTCGGTCCTGACGGCATGGCGGACGGCTCGAACATCGATACGCGTCCTTCTTGTCATCCACAGCCTCACCGCCGCGACGAGGTTGGCGGACCTTCTCCCCGCTCTCCAAGATCAACGCATTCAACTGTTCTGTACGCAGACCAGCGACTCCATGTTTCCCGCAGGAGTGAAGACTTTCATTCAGCGACTCGGCCTTCTTCATCTGTCCTGGGAACAAGCAAGAGCGATTGAATTTCACGCAGTCATCACAGCAAGCCTAGGCGACAATCTTCATGAGATAAACTCGCCAATATTGCGAATTCCTCACGGAAACGGTTACAATAAACGCTGGGATCAGCGATCAGCGATCAGCGATCAGCGATCAGCGATCAGCGATCAGCGATCAGTCTTCGGTCTGTCTGCTGAAACTCTGAAGAACGGCGAGCGGATAATCCCTGCAGCCATCGGCCTCTCCCACCCCGAGCAGTTCGAACGACTTGCCGAGGGGTGTCCCGATGCAATCTCCCGAGCGTTTGTCGCAGGAGACCCCTGCTACGACCGGATGCTCGCGAGCCTGCCGCGCAGACTCCACTATCGTCGCTCCTTCCACCTCCGCCCTGGCCAGCGGCTGATCACCGTCGCCTCGACCTGGCGGGAGGATTCTCTCTTCGGCATCGACCCGTTGCTCGTTTCCCGACTGCTCGGCGAATTGCCCTTCGACCGGTACCGGGTAGCGCTGATCCTTCACCCCAATGTCTGGGCCTCTCACAGCAGCTTCCAGATCAAGGCGTGGCTGGCCGAGGCGTTGCGCGCCGGGCTCTTACTCCTACCCCCGGAAGAAGGCTGGCGAGCCGCGGTCATCGCTGCCGACTGGGTGCTGTCTGACCATGGGTCCGTCGGCATTTACGCGGCAGCCATCGGACGGCCGGTGCTCCTGGACAAAACCGGTCTGGACGTGATCGATCCGCGTTCCGCGCTCGGCAGGCTGCTGACCGTCGCACCGACGCTCGACCCGCTCGCTCCCCTTGAGCCTCAGTTGCGTCGCGCTGAGGAACTGCGTGATCGTTGCCGCGATGTCGCCACCACGTGGATCAGTTCCGCGCCGGGACGTTCACTTCACTTGATCCGCGAAGAGATCTACCGGCTGACAGGCGAGGCGCCACCTGACACCGAGCCCATGCTCCTGGCCGTCGATGCTCCCGAGATCGATGACGTTCCTCCTTCGTCCTTCTGGACGCACGTCGAGCACATGGGACCCGAAAGGGGAGACCTGGCCGTCCACCGAGTGCCGGCCTCCATCACCCGATCGGGCCCGGCCGGGATACTGATAGCTTCCGATCGAGAGCTGGACCACCGCTTGGCCGGCCTGGCCAGCATCGTCCAGATAAGGCGGGACGAGCTTCCCTCGGACGAGGAAACCTGGTCAGCCGCTGTTTTCGAGTATCGACCAGGTGTCGAACTCACAGTGGCTCATGACGAGCAGAATGCCAGTCTGCGAGGCCGAGATGGCTCGCTGACGCAGGTGACTCTCAACGAGATCGACCACCCCGCTGACGCGGAACTCGTATTCGCCGTATTAGCCGAACGCTCTGTCAATGGCTCGGACGATATCACCGCCCTCAGCCCGCTCACCCTGGCCGCAGGATCAGAACACATCGTCAGGGCAACGTTTCGGGTCCACGCTCATTGAAGTTTCACTCGAACGCGCTCGCTCGCTTCCTGGGCACCGACGCTCTCGTACAGCTCAAGGGCGTTCTGCCACGCTGCCGCCCCGTCGCCGAGGTCGCCGAGCACCTCCCACACCTTGGCCTCCTGATAGGGCCGGCGCGCGGTCTGGAACAGCGTCAACGCCTCCTCGAACAGGGCGCGCGCCTGCCGCGGACGGCCACGTACGAGCAGCTCGGCCTGTCCCATGAGCACCTTGCCCTCGTTGACGTGATCGCGTCTGCCCTCGTCGGCGAGCCGGCGGAACAGCGCGGTGGCCGCCGCATAGCGTTCCAGCGCGGCCGGCACATCGCCCAGGACCGCGTGGGCGTCCCCTCGGTGCATCTGCAGCAACGCCTGACTTCGCGGACGGGCTGGATCGAGGAACGGCATCGCGCGATCGAAATACTCCAAGGCCGCCGCGGGATTGCCGCAGCGGCGTTCGGTGATGCCCAGCCATTCCAGGGCAGCGCCGATTCCCCGGTATTCGATGCCCGCCTCCGCCGCCTCCAGAGAACGTTGAAAACGCTGCTCGGCTTCCTCCAGCCGTCCCTGCCCGAGCAGCATCTCGCCCCACTGAGCCTGAATTCGCGCCTGCGCGTCTGGATTCTGGCACGCATCGGCATCCTCCTCGGCCCAAGCCAGAACGGTGGCGCGTTCGTCACTCCGTCCGCTGACGGTGAAGTACGCATGGGTGGCTTCCGCCATTTGCCACCGGTAGCCTCGCGGCAACCCGGTCCCTTCCCAGACGCGGCCGACGCGCTCCATGCAGGCCATGATCGCGGCCAGATTGTCACCGATCCACGCGATCGGATCCCGTTGCCCTTCCGATAAGGCGAACTCCGGAAGCGGGAACGGTGCCGTTTGCTCATAGAGGGGGCTCAGCGTCCAGCGTTGCGACAGATGCCTGCTCGCGGCGATGGCGCCGTACAGGTAGTAGTCGGCGATGCGCGAGCGCAGCCACGTCCGTACTGCGGGATCGAGATCTCGCCGCGCTGCTAACGCGGCATGCTCGTAGGTGAGGTCCTCCATCAGGTAGCGGTGACGTTGATCTGACTTGACCATGCCACGCTTCTTCAGCTGCTCCAGACCTGCCACGCCATCACCGGGCGACTCCGAGAAGAGCGCCGCCACCAACCCTGGATCGAAATCCCGGACCGGGTGCAGCCCGAGTGCGCGGTAGAGCTGAGCCGCCGGCGCGCCAAGCTCGCGGTACATCACCTCGAACACCGCGGACGGCCTGGCCATGGGATCGTCGTGCCCGGCTTCCAAGGCCGTCAAGCGTCCCTGCACGGCCATCTGGTGAGTGAGGTCGGAAAGTCGTAGCTCCCAGTCGTCGTGCAGCAGGCCTGCGGCATGGCTGGCCAGGATGGGAAGCCCCGCGCACAGCCGAACGAGCTCGGCCGTGGCTTCGGGCTCAGCCGCGACCCGGTCCGCCCCGACGATCTCGACCAGCATCTCCATGACCGCCTCATCGGGTAGCGACGCCAGGCTCAGCCGCTGTGGCTGGTACTGCGCGAGCCCGGCAAGAGGCAGCCGGCTTGTCGATATGACGAGCACGCCAGGTAGATTCGACAGGAACGGGAGCACCTGCGCGGCCGACTGCACGTCATCCAGGAGAAGAGCGACCTTCTCTCCCTCGATCAGCGAACTCAACAACTCCATCTTCGCGGCAGGGGTGCCGGCCGCCTGCGCCATACCGGCCAATGCGAAGTAGCGGTCACAGACCTCCTCGACGCTCCGGCCACGACCTTCGCCCGGACCACCGCCGCACTCCATCGCGATCTGAGCGTGATCGAAGCGGTGCCGGTTCTCGTTGATCCAGGTCAGTGCCAGCGTGGTCTTTCCGATACCCGACGGTCCTGTGATGTTCCACAGGCGGCTCCCACCCTCCTCGGCGCGCTCGGCCCACGCATCGAGCGTCGCGAACTCAGGCATCCGATCCCGGAACACCGACGTGATCGCGGGTACCAGCCGCACCGCTCGTCGTGTCCGTTGGCCCAGCTCCACCGAGCCGTTGAGCGTGCCAACCTGAACCACTGTGCCAGATCGGCCATCGAAGAAATTGACGCCTGCGCTCACAAGCCCCCATCTCGACCCACAATCGTTGGCGCTATCAAGCTACCAAGATCGGCCTTTGACCGTGGGTAAAACTGTCGCTTGAGTGTGAGCCAAGGTGCGGCATCTGACATGGACATCCCTCTGCCCCATGTCAGGAGGACAGTTCTCAGCCACCTCTACGGCGAAGGAAGAATGAGCGCTGCCTGCGGATCTTGGATTGCGCTTTCGAAGGATCTGTGAGTCTGGTGGTGGCACTTGAGGCGAAGCGCTGACAGGCTCGGTATCGGTGATCTCGGATGACTTACGAAGGATCTGGCCGCCCCGGGGGCCCCAGCGCGTGACGTGTCCGGTCCCCCGGCGCGCGCCGCTACCGGCCTGGTTCGCCCCGCTGACTTGATCAGAAGCCTGTCCGCGCTGCTGGCGTGACTCCTCACAGAGGTGTCCGCGCGGCGAGTTCGCCCAGGCCTTCACATCGTCAAAGGGAGCCGCATATGGCGCTGCTGTCCGACTCGGTCGATGCCGTCATCGGGGTCGACACCCACCGCGATAGCCACAGCGCTTGCCTGGTCAACCCGGTCGGCGGCGAGCTGGCCGCCATCACCGTCACCGCCGATGCGGACGGGTATGCGCACCTGGTCCGCTGGGCCACCGCACACGCGCCAGGCCCCACGGTGGTCTGGGCGATCGAGGGCCCGCAGCCACGGCTCCGGCCGGCCCGTGTCCTGCGTTCCACTAGCCGGCAGGTCATCGAGTCCGATCGCCCCAAACGCGTCAGCCGGCGGGGCAGCGGCAAGAACGACGCACTTGACGCCCGCCGCGCCGCCCGTGAAGCGCTCGGCCGCGAGCAGAACGCCATCCTCGCACCGATGGCCCGCGGGAGGCGGTCCGCATGCTGCTGGTCAAGCGTCACGGGAAGGCCGTCACCATTTCACAACACCAGGCCTCTTGCCCAGGTCAAACTCGTACATCACCCCCGTGGACGCAGGGGTATCGCTCCTGGAAATGACAACCTCTGGACGCAACCCTGCGGCTCCCGATCATGCCGTGGACAGTGAGTCTCGCATCGGAGGATGAAATAGGTTTGGTCTTCAGCACCGAACCGCCAGACTCCTTGTCGAGGCGGTTGACGCGGCATCGATTGATACCCGTGATCATCAGACATCCTCAGTTGAGAAAAGGCGTCGGAGGATGGCGTCATGTTCCTGATAGATGGCCTCGGAGGGAAGGCCCTCCATCGCGATCAGTTCGGCGCCGTAGAGTTCTGCCGCCTGGGCGGCGGCGAGTCGACCATCGGGATCGAGGTCTCCGGCGTAGCGAAGGTGGATTCCCTGGTCGTGGGCGAGTTGGAGGAGAGCGTGATCGACTCCTCGGAAGTGTCCGCTCGTGCACGCCAAAGGGATGGTTGCTCCTGCGACCATGGCTGCTTCGAGGACGGAAGGGTTTTCCACGACGGTGAGGGGTGCCGCGGTGGAGAAGGCCGGTGGGTACTCGACGAGGTCGAGGAGCGTCAGTGCCACCGGGGCAGCCGCATCACGCAATCGACGGTCGATCGGGCCATCGCCGACGACGCGGACATTGTGGAGCAGGACCGTTGCTGAGAGCCTGTCGGCGGTGATCCCCCTGCTCGCTAGCAACGCCCGGACATGATCTGGACGCCTGGGCTCCGAGACTCCGACGAGCTCGGCGACCGCTGCCACCAGACGTGCGCCGTTGAGAGTGTTCAGGTCGAAGTAGTGGGGGTCGCCTGTGGCGTCGTGTGCAAGCTTCGGCAAGCTGACGGGCGGACGGCAGGGCAGGAGCGCGATAACGAGGGCGAGCGAGTCGATCAGGTGACGGATGGCGTCCTCGTCGCTTGAGACTCCGGCCATGCGCATCCGGGTGGTGAGCTTGGGGAGCCGTGGTAGCCGCTCGGCGGCGTAGGCCCAGAGATCTTTGCGGAGAGCCGCGGCGCCCTGGCGGAGAGCCGCTTTGTCGATCACGGGGATACCAGTGGCTCTCTCGGCGAGAACAGCCACCTGTTCGGTGGCGATCTCCAAGGCGGTCAGGAGCTCCCGAAATGGGATGACGACCGAGGTCGCATCGACCACAACGGCGGAGCGTCCTCTTCGTCGCCGGGCCGTGGTGTCGAGGCAGGTTCGCAGTTCGGCGATGGCGGGCGCGGTGAGACCGCGAATCCGCAGTGCCGCGATCTTCTCTGGGGCCTCACCGGCGCAGAGGCGGTCATGGACGGCCTTCCACAAGGGCAGGAACACGGGATCGTCGACGAACATGTGTGATCCGGCGGTCACTGAGCAGGCTCGGGGGTGACGATCCGGGGTTCACCCTCCCCGGACCAGTGCCAGGGAATCGTCACTCGCCGGCGGCCGGCGGCCACGACCTGGTGCACCATGGCCCGACCGGCTTCGCGCTTCATCATCGGCGTGATCGACGGCGTGGTGGCGAGGACGTCGAACTCCCATGAGCGCAGAAGCCCGAGGATCTGCCTCAGATTCGGTTCGTCGAAGGCGGCGTCGATCTCGTCGATGGACAGCAGGCGCGGGCCCTTGAATTCCTCAGCGGAGTACATGGACCAAGCCGCCGCCAGCAACGGCAGCATCGTGGCCAGCCGCCGCTCACCGGTCGACAGCGACTCAAGGGGATTGGAGCGTGCGGTCACCTTTCGGAAGATCTCCGAGCTGCCGTCGCCGAATGAGGAGTGGGTGACAGTGATCTCCCACTCGTGCCAGCTCCGGTAGTCGAAGGTGTGCGCCACCCGGTCGAGCCATGGCTCGCCGACGGTCTCATCCATGCGCTGGCGCAGCACGGAGTACATCTGGTCGAAGGTCTCATCGGATGGCGGGCTCGTGATGAGGTCGACCATGCGCTGGGAGTCCTCGTCGTCCTTCTTGACATCCCAGGCGACCTGGACACCAACGTCGGCGACTCCTGTGCGCACCCTTTTCAGGGTGCCCCGGACCTGCCGGACCAGCTCGTGCGCCGCCTGTTTACGTTCGAGAATATCCCTCCTGAGCTTGGTGAACAGGCTCGTCTTCATCGTTCGTTTGACATCCTCGCGCAGGTCGCCTTCGAGCTGATCGATGCTCGCCCGCAACGCTAGGAGCGCCTGCCCGAGGTCCTCGCCCCGGCTGGCGTCGGGGTCGGCCACCACGGCGCGGCGCCAGTCTGTGCCCTCGATGGTGGCGAGGGTGACCTGGCGGTTGAAACGCGCGAGAGCGGTGCTCGCGGTCCGCACGCTGTTCTCCAGCCCGCTATGCGCCCGATTGCGGTTCGCGATGAGCGTGTTCATCCGCTCGGTACTCGGTGGCTGATCAGAGAGGACGCGGCGTGCCCAGACAAGGCCCGCCGTGAGATGGGCGGGCCGGCCAGCGGAGTCGGAAGGGAGGTCGTCGGGGAGGGATGCCAGACGTTCCTCGGCGAGACGGGCGAACGCGCGGAAGCATGCCTCCCTGTGGATCTCAGAGGACTCGCGCCGGGGTGCGATGCCGTTGAGCGTCGATTGTTCGGCGGCTGCCCGCTCCCCGGCTTCCTGTTTCCGCAGGTCCAACGTCCTGATCTTCTCTTTGAGGCCCGCCAGTCGCCCGGTGAGGGTCTCTTTAACCTCGATGAGATGCAGGTACTCGGCACCGTGCAGAGCTCTGATCTTGTCGACCGTGGCGCGTGCGGTCACCGCTTCTTGACGGGTGTTGGTCGCTGCAGTGGCCAACCGGTCTGCCACCTGCGCCTGGCCGGCGGCGGTGCGCAGATCTCTGCGTGCTCGGTCGAGGAGGTCGGAGCACCGCCTGGCGGCGGCCGCGCAGCCGTCGATGGATCGCACCAGTCGGTTGTTCTCCTCACCATGATGGTCGAGCGCGGCTCCCGAGGTCGGCAGGAGCGAGCCGTCCGGCAGCTTCGCCTCCGTGTTGAGGGCTTTGAGGGATTGCTGAAGATGCTCAGAGCTCTTGCGGTGCCGCTCGATCGCCTCGACGGTGAGCCGCCGCGCTTCGATCAGACGCTCCTCGGCCCGATCCTCAGCGGCCTGCGCATTTTCCGCTTCGGTGACACGGTCGCCAGGAAACCTGGCATGCTCGGCCTCTGCCTCCGCTTGTTCCTCTGCCGCGATCGTCCGGAGCCGTGTGCTCTCGGCGGCGGTCACGGCACTCTCCTCAGCCGCCTGTGCGGTGGCCTCGGCCTGCTCGTCCGTTTGCTGTTCCTGTTCCTCCAGGAGGAAAGTCGCCTGTCGCTCCGCGGCGATCCTGGCCTCCCGGCGCAAAGCGGCGGCGGCCAGGTCGGCACGGCTCTTCTCCAGAACCAGATCGGCGTCGGCCCTGCGGTGCGCGGCCGACCGCTGAGCCGCTGACACGAGGTCGGACAACTCCGCCAGCCGTTGCCGCGCCGCCGCAAGGGCATCCCAGTCCGGGAAGGAATCCGCCTCGGCCTCCGCCTCTGAGATATCCCTCTGCCGTTCGCGAACCTGTGCGCGCGCCTCTCCCAGCCTGCCCTCCAGTGTCGAGAGCCAACTCTCGAGCGCCGCGACGCGCTCACGCCGCGCCCGCTCTCGGGCGGAACGGCCGATGAAGGCGGACCGGTATCCCTCAGGACATGCCGCGGTCAGGACACCGTGGGTCAGAGTTCCTGACTCCGCACGACCGACGGGAATCGCGCGAAGCAATCCGGCGACCAGCGGTGCCGGAAGCGGGCTTCCATCGTCCGGTGTGAGCACGTCGGCCAGCGTCCGCCCATCAATCGGTCCTCCTGGAGTAAGGACCAGCTCACCCGCTACAAGCCTTCCTGAAGGCATGACGAGAGCGTCGAGCAAGCCGGCGACCAGAAGCGCGCCCTCGATCCGGTCCGCCTCCCCTTGGGCGAGGTCCGGTGCGAAGTCGACGAGCGCCCAGAGCGGAACGCCGTCACTCGGGCGTGGACGACGCCAGGTCGGCGCTGGAGGCAGCGGCGGTGTCTGACGGGCTTCGGCGAGCTCAGCTTCCAGGACGTCGATCTCATCGCCGATCCCATTGACTGTCTCCCGGGCCCGCGCCAGCTTTTCATGCAGCGCCCTGTCAGCTCTGGCATGGGCCTGAACGACGCTGAGCTTTGTCGCCGCCGGATCCAGCTGTACGTCGTTCGCAGACGGAAGCTCTGGGATCGGGATGTCGTCTCCGTTCAGCCACCGAAGGGCATTCCGCCATCGCGCCGTCCGTGCGATCCACTCCCCTCCCGCTTGCACTACGGCGGACAGTCCGTCAGCCCGGTTCAGTTCGGCCTCCGCAACCTCTTCCGCTGCCAGACGGAACTCTGCTTCATGTTCCGCGATGGCCTGGGCCTCACGCTCCGCGTCGGCCGCTGCCTCATCGGCGGCTTCGTCCTCCGTCTCGGCCAGCGCCGAGCGAGCCGTTTCCCACCGGCTCGCCGCGTCGGCGTGACGTGTCCGTGCCCGCCCGGCCTCTGCACGAGCTGCGGCTGCGACCGCCTCATCGGCACTGGCTTGCCGCTCTCGTCCTGCGAGATCGATCCGGCCGCGTGCCGTCTCGGCCGCTTCCATCAGCCAGGCACGCAGTTCCCCGAGAGCCAGACGCCCTTCTCCATCATCCGATCGGCCGAACTCGAACCCCGCAACTGGACGTCCAAGATGGCGATTCGCCGCGTCCCATTCCTCAAGAGCCAGCAGGAGCCCTTCTTCGGCTGACAGGCGATCTCCGCCTGCCACGTCGGCGGATTCCCTGGCAGCGTCCTCCGAGTCCTCCGCCCTCCGTCTGTCATCAGCCGCCCCCCGAACGCGGTGCTGAGCCTCTTCGTTCGCGCGCAGCGCCGCACGAACCCGCCCGATCTGCCCCGTACGGGCCTCTGTCCAGGCTTGCGGAGTACTGACGAGCTCGTCCATGTCCGGGGCTTCGACGACGACAGTCCGTTCAGCGTGAGTCAGTTCCCCGAGCACAGCGATCATGCGGTCCAGCGCCGCTTCCGCGCCCAGGACAGTTGCCTCACTGCGGAGACCCTGAACCAGTTGTTCCAGGTGGCTCTGGGCTTCCTGGAGGACGTCGGCCGATTCCTCAGCCTCCCGCGCGGTCACTTCCGCTCTGCCCTGGGCCTCTGCCGCGTTCTCCTCGGCCGTCCGAGCGGTGTCGGCCAGCTCAGCGGCACGCTGTTCGAGTAGCGGAAGCTCTGCGCCGGCATGGTCTCGTAACGCTGAGTCCGCCGCCGCGATCTCGCCCATCAACGCGGCCTCGTTCTCTGCCGCCTGGTCCCGCTCCCTCGCCGCAGCTCTCTTCTCTTCGACGGCAGCGTCTCTCCGCTCGGTCGCGGTACGTGCCTCCCTGGTCAGATCGCCGTGATCGTTGTCCGCTCTGACCAGTTCGGCCGCCTGGAGCTGCGCGACCGCGCCCAGATAGGTCCGGTAACGTCGGTCCGCGTCGTTCAGCAGACCCGCTTCGGTGCGCGCCCGTTCGAGCTGGTTCTCCAGCTCGGCGATGCGCTCCATCGCCTCGGCGATCAACTTGAGCTGGTCGGGATCCAGGGCGGGCAGTGCCTCGGTAAGAACCTCACGCATCCGATTCGGTGAGATCGCCTCGGCTGTGCGGACGCTGCGCAGGCTACGCAGCACCCCGATCAGAGCGTCGAACTGCACCTCATCCAGCGGCGCGAACAGTCGCGTCCTGATAGCCGACTTGAAGTGCCGCTCCTCGCCGACTGAGGCCAGAATCCCGGTCGAGGCCGAGCGTAGTGCGGATGAGGAGACGAACAGTTCTCCGGCGATCTCAGCCAGCTGTTCAGCAAGATCCACGATCCGCACCGGCTCGCGGTCGCGCTGCAGGAGGAGGTCGTGCCCGACCCTGCCCGGAGCGAGAAAGAACGCGCGTTGCAGCTCGCTGCCGGTAGATCTGAGCCAGACACCGGTGGTGAGGAACTCCGTCTCACCCGTGGCGGGATCATGCCGACCGTACTCCAACCACCAGGCTCCGGTCCGATCCTCACGTTCGTTTCTGTCGGTGTGCCGGCTGGTCAGCGTCCCACTTGCTTTGCCGGACACCGAGAGCGCGGTCTGAGACACCTCGGCGTCGAGCAGCACGGTGACGAGCATCGAAGCCGTCAATGATTTACCCGACCCGTTGGGCCCAGCCAGCGCCAGCCAGCCGTCGGCGAAGTAGAAGACCTCTTCGGCCCACGCCCAGGAGTTGACGACGCCAGCTCTGGTCGGCTGCCATCTGCCGTCGGTGTCGGGTTCCCCAAGCCGCAAGTCGTCAGCTCCGCGGAGGGTCGAGATCGTCATGTCGTGGTCTCCGAGGTCTCGACTGGTTTCGAGGGGCGGACGCGGACGCGCCACAGGTGGATTCCCGGCATCGGATGCCATGAGTCCGGCCGTTCGGAGTCCGCGCGCAGCAGCCCGACGGCGACGAGCTCGCTCGCAGCGGCCCTGGCGAGCACGGCGACTCTCGCGGAATATGCCGCCGCCCACCTGGGGACCGACTCACGAGCCTGCGCGAAGATCTGAACGATCTCGTCGAGGGGCAAGATCTCTTCCGGCCGCTCGCGCCTCGGTAGTTCAGCGAGGAGCGCGAGGGCGGCCTGCCGCTCGGTCTTCCTGCCACCGGGGAATCCGATGGCCGTCCCGACTCCGGTCGGATCCGTGACTTCCCACCAGTCCCGTCGAACGGAGACGGCGAACCCAAGCGAGTACAGGACGTTCAGCGCGCGTTCTCTACCGCTCAACGTGTGCAGGTAGGGGGAGCCGCTCGTCGGGTCATCCGATGGATCCGCAGCCGGATCGTCGACGAGTCGGCGCACTAGGCGCAGACGTCGGTTTTCGAGATCCGGAAGCTCCAAGCCGTTCCCTTCCTCACCCGGAAGGGAACCCGCGGAAAGAACGGCAGCGTGGCGGTCGGCGGAGAGATCTCCGAGCCTGAGCAGGACGGGCGAGAGCGAAGAGAACTTCGCGGCCAATCGTTCTCTCGACGAGCTGACCACCAGGTCCGCCTCTTCATCGGAGACGACCCGGTCCAAATCCGCGTCGACGGTGATCGTGCCTTCATCGACGAGAAGCCTCAACGCGTCCGCCAAAGTCTGGCGGTTCTGCCTCGCACGTCGTTTGGCTGGGCCGTCCTGCCCGACAACCTGGAACTCCGGAAGCGTCCCCGCCATGGATTCCGCAGCACACACCTGAGCCACCGCTTGAAGGAGCTCCCGAAGGCTCATCTTGGGGCGCCGCCAGAGCTGCTCGCAGATCAGCGCCTCGCAGACCAGCACCTCCCGCGGAGCCAGCCGCCCCTCGCCCTGAGCTCGAACGAGCACTGGGCCCCGGTCGCCTGGGACGTCCATCCGGCGTTTGTGCAGCCGGACCAGCTGTGCGACCTCGATAACCTCGAGCGTCCAGCCAAGTTCACCGTGGAAGAACGCGGCGAGCTCCCGTCGCCCCTTCACAGCCTGGCGGTATGTCTCTGGATCTATCTCCGCGCGCAAGCGCCCGGTCGCGATCAGCGCACGGGCGGCCTCGCTCAGATCCGGGTCGAGCAGGGCCCCGCTCATGCGATCCGCCAATCTTCATCGGCCGTGGCTGGACGCGCTCCTGCCGGGAACACGCGGACTCTCAGATCTCGGACGGTCAGCCTGCCTTCGTCGAATCCAACCGTTACGGAGACGTGGTCCGCACCGAGCCGCACCTCGACGACCACGTTCGCTCCGTCGGCGTGGGCGGTACCGAGCCCGGTGCCTGGATCGATGCGAGCCAACGCGATCTCGATCGCCCGGAACAGAACCCCGGCGGCCTCAGCATCCAGACCCGCGAAATGATCGAGCCCGACCTCCCCCGGGGTGGTCAGACGGTCAGCAAGACGGCGCCACCGCTCTGCCTCCGCGGCTGCGGCGGCCAGTGCCGAGGCACGGTCCGCGGAGGCGTCCGGGACTTTTCTCGGACGTCCGCTCGCCCGTCCCTGCCTCTCATGCTCGCGCAGCGTCACCTCGATGACGTGGCGGGACTCCCCTGACGCCGCCACCGTCCCGTGAGCGACGTCCTCGGCTCCGCCGACGGTAGCGTGCCATGCGGGCCAGTCTCCGAACGCCGCCGCACGGACGGTACGGGCCTCCGCATCGGTCGGTTGCCGGAACAGGCTCTGCGCGAGCGCATGGAAATCCGCACCGAGATCTGTGCCCCGGCGGCGGGCCGAATACCTCCGGTCGATCGCCACGAGCAACGTATAGACGGCACCGGTGGCGGAGGCGATCAACCGGTGAACCGTCCCGTCCTCGGCGAACCACGCCTCCAGGTCGGACAGACGCCGCACCCGCTCCTCGACCCAGTGCTGCTGGTCCCGGACGTCGATCAACCCCGCGTGCCGGACCGCGGCCTCGGCCACGCGCCGGTGACCCGCCTCTCGGAGATCTCCAAGTGCTGCCTCGACCCGGGCGAGCCCCCTACCGTACTCCCGCGGGAACTGGCGCAGCGCCTCGATGACGCGATCCCGGTTCTCCCCGAAGAACTCATCATCGGTGACATCCGACTGCACCATCCGGGCGAGTGCCGTGTAAAAGTCTGCGGTTACGCGCTGCAACTCATCGATGCGCGTCCGCACGTCGTCAAGATCCATCGGAAGGATCCCGGTGTCGTCGATGAGATGGCCGAGGATGGCCCTGATCGTCATCTCGACGCTGTCGAGCAGCCGGCTGGGCAGTTGCAACGCACGCCGTGCGTCAACGACCGCCGCACGTACCGCGGCGACGATACCCCTTCCCTTGCGCGTGAGCGCCCACGCCTCCTGTCGGACGATCAGACCGCGGTAGTCCCGAACCGGCGCCGCATAGTCACGGAACGGCTCCGCCATACCGCGCTCGGCGAGTCGGTCGAGGACATCGCGCAGATCGTCCTCCGGCAACCGGTCGTGATAACCGACCCCGCGCATCCGTTCGGAGATCTCCTCCAGAGTGGACATAGGCCCTCTCGTAGACAATTCCTCCAACGCCGCGAGCAGCGCCGTATATCGATCCCGAGCGAGGTCGTCAGCAAGGCCGAACACTCCCCAGTCGGCCGGATACACCGATTGCCACCATCGCCGAGGATCATCCATCCGCCCCTCCCCGCGCGACGCTCTAGGTCACGAACACCCCATGCCGCACGATATCGATATCACCCCTCACGCACCTCGTTTTCGTGGTCACCCGATATCTGTAGGTAGTGACAGTTTGGTTGCCTAGCGGACACCTACCGGCGCCTCTCCGCTAGCGAGAGGGGCTCCCCGCGGCGGCCGCGATACAGCCGCATCCGGCAAATCAGCCGGTCCGCTGCCCGGGCTTGAGGCAGATCAGCCCGGCCAGCGAGACGCGACCGGAACGTTTGCCGGTGACGGTGACGACCGGGATGCAGCCCCGGCGGGACCAGGTTCGGGCCTTAGGCGGTTTCAGCAACTGGCCTGCCTCGTCCTCGAAGCAGATCCACGCGTCCTGGTCCCGGGTATTCTTACCGCGCTCGGCCAGGTCTCTTCCCCCACGTGGCGGTGGCCTCCTCGTCCCGCTCCCCAGTGCGCCGCTGCGGCACCTGCGGACTCCAGCCCAGCCAGTGCAGCAGGTAGGAGGTGCCGCGCAGGGTGTAGGACACCGGAACAACTGCTCCATCAGCGACGTTACCGTGCCAGCATCCACCGCTGGTCCTCGGCCCAGCCATGGGCGGCCGCCGGGTCGGCGTCCAGCCCGTACTCCAGGAGCGCCATCTGCTGCTCCGTCAGCCGACATGACGACGCGCTCGGCCCCTTGGCCCACAGCGCCAGCGCGCCGGCCCGCCAGGCTCGATGCCAGGCATGAGAGGACTTCTTCGACACCGTCAACTGCTCGGCAACTAGCGAGGGCGTCACGCGGCAACGAATAAGCTCCCCGGCCTGCATGCGCACCTGCTCGCGCTTGGCGCTAGCTGTACTTGGCCGGTCTCTCGCCGATCAGCCGAGTGTCACCAATCTCATGACCGAGTACAGCTAGCGGCCAGGCTCAGGCCACCACCACCCGGGTACCGCATCCCCCCGGGATAGTCACAGATCAGCACGAAGACAGGCAACCACGCCTAGGAACCTCAACTTTTCGGCTCTGTAGACGCTGCGCGTATTCGTTCGCCACGGCCTGCGAAACCGGCTCGAATGTTCCGGAGGTGGAAGCGTCCAGGGCTTCGCGAACTGTGGTCCTCCACCAGCCCCTCCGCATGTTTCATCCATCCAAGAAGCGTCGTTGCCCTTGTGCTTGGAAGCCTCGATATGCCCGACTCATTGTGGCTTCAGGGACAGCCGCCCAGCAGCCCATTAAGTAAAGGATGCCCATGGCCTAAGCTCGCCAATAGCGCACTCGGCCTGAAACCCTTCTCAGCACCTTGCAATGTCGTCGGCCGACCGACATCAGAGTGTCGACAAAGCCGCACACGCCGCAGGCATCGAACGGTCAAGAGTTCGCAACCGGCATCGGCACACCGCCCAGTGCCATGGCTACTGCTCGGGACGTGCTCTTCGACATGCGATACGCCCCGACACCTGCTGCACTCTTGGACCTCTTAGGCGGAATCCTCAACCAGGCCGGGATCGACCCGGCCCGGCGCCGCAGCGGGCCCACATGAAAGCGGTTCCTGACCTCCCAGGCCGAGCACATCGTCGCCGTCGACTATCTCCATGTGGACACCATCACCTCACACGCTTGTACGCCCTGATCATGCTCGAACACGGTAGCCGCCTCGCCCACCTACCCGGCATCACTGCCAACCCCACAGGCCCCTGGACCGCCCAGGTCGCGCAGGCCGCCCGCAACCTCCTCATCGACACCGCCACCAACATGCCAAGTCGAAGTTCCTGGTCCGCGATCGTGGCGGCCAGCTCACCGATGCTTTCGACGCAGTCTTCACCGACGCCTACCTGCGGGTCATCACGACTCCACCGCAGGCCCCGAAGACGAACGCGCACTGCCTCACCGCGGCATCGACCAACTGGCCTCAGCGCAAGCCGAAACAGGATCGCCAGCGAATCAGGTGGCGAGTTGACACCACCCGAGAAGGCCAGACACTGCATCCTATTTATGAGTCCACAGGCGTCCCGCAGGTTCCGCCGCAGACAGCTTGATCAACTCTCGGCCAGTGGGAAAGCGCACCCCGGCCCGGAATGCCCGCTGCACCTTCCGATTTGGCGTTCTCTTGATCGTCTTATGGATCTGACCGAGCAACCACAGGAGCGACTCAACCCCGCCGGAGCCCCTCGAAAACCGAGAAACCCCAGCTCAGGGCCCCGAGCTGGGGTTTTCGCGTGGTGCGCCGCCAGGGACTCGAACCCCGGACCCGCTGATTAAGAGTCCGCAGGCAGAATCCGAGTGATGGAATCGGCCGAAAAGTGCTCGATCCGCTCAGCCAGCTCACTGGCTTCATGACCGCCGACCGTCGCCAGCACCGCACGGACCTGAGTGATCCTCTTAACGAGCCCCTCGACCCGCTTCTCCATGGGGAGGCCGAAGACAGGAGACAACGCTTCGGCCGCCCCGGAAGTATCCCCGGCGAGCAGATAAGCGATGGAAAGATCGACTGACGCGCTCGCTTCCGCCGCATACCACCGCTGCTGCACTGGAACAGACCGGTACAGCTCAAGCGCACGCCTGCATTCATCGATGGCCTCGGATGACCTGCCCAGCGTCACGTACGCACTGCCGCTGCAGAACGCGTGCCGTGCCTCGTCGAACCCGAACTCGCCGCCGATCTCGTCATGCATCTCATGAGCTCCACCATCGACCTGGCGCGCAGTCTGGAGGGCCTTGTTCACATACGCTGCGTCACCTTGCAAGGCCGCCGCCCGAGCACCGATGGAAAGTAGTCGAATCCTCGGGGTGCCGGTGGGTGCGTCGTCCAGGCCTCGTTCCACGAGCGAGAGCGCCCGGCTGGGGTGGCCGGCCCAGAACTCGATGCAGGCGAGCATCCCGTCGGCCCAGGCTCGCAGTTCGGCGTGCCCGGTCACATCGCCGTAGGCGCGCGCCGCTCGTGCTTGCTCGGAGGCGGCGGCGGGATATCCGAGGTCGAAACTGGCGCTGGCCAGCAGTCCGCAGGCCTGTCCTGCGAGGAGATAGAGATCGCGTCGCTGGTCAGGGCGACTGGTCTGGTCGAGCATCCAGTAGGCCCTGTCACGTACTCGGGTCAGCTCGTCGAACAGCGGCAGCGGCGGCGCATGCACGTATGACCGTGCCAGCCGCACGATGTCCTCGGCGATCTGTTCCATGGCGTACGGCCCGACGCTCGCGGCTTCGGCTCGCGCGGCGTGGTCGCTGGACTCGTTCGCGGCGCTCATGATCAGTTCCCACTCCCGCGTGATGGTCCCTTCGGGTTCCACGCTATGAGACAGGACGGTGACATCGACAGGCGTGTAGTCAGTGCCGAAGCCGAGCTCCACCGGTCCGGTTTCGAACAGGCGGCAGAGCAGGTCCAGGTAGTCAGCTCCGGGCCGGCGGCCGCTCTCCCAATCAAGCCAGGAGCGCTTGGTGAGCCCCCAGTTCCTTGTCCCGGCACATGTCGTGCATCGCGCGGACGGCCTTCTCCGCGCTGCTCCAGCCATACGCGAGGCGGTGGCATTTGAGTGGATGATGCCCGCAGCAAGTCCGGATGTCCGCCGCTATCGCGTGCAGAACCGCCGCGGACGACTCGCTGACCTGGACGAGGCGCCGCAGCCGGATTCGCTCCGCGCACATCGCGTCGTGAATGGCGGCCTTCCGCCGGACCTCGTGTCGGCTCATGTACGGCTCCCGCCGTCCGCATGCGTGTGCGGCTCGTCACACCGCGTTCCCAGTAAACCGGTTCCGGATGCGAATGGCACCCCCCATCACTTGTAAGGTGCCCACAGTCCGCTCGCCTCTTCTCGGAGATCGGCCATCCTCCGCTCAAACTCCGCCGATATGGACGGACTCGAAGCCAGAGCCGGAAGCACGCCTGTCAGCATCGTCAGCTCTCGAGCCTCCCGAAGTACGGGGAAGCCAGGCCATGCGGTGACATCGTGACCGTACGCTCTGAGAAAGGACTCGTAGGACGGTTCGCCGAATCGCATCGCGTTGACGACCGTCGGGACGAGGTCCCACTCTCGCGGGCCGAAACACACCTGATCGAGATCGCTCAGGACGACACCCCGATCGGACCACAGCAGGTTGCCCACCCAGGCATCGCCATGAATCAGCGATGCAGGCAGCTCGTATCGCACCTGGGAGAGCTGACCGTCCAGCCGGTCGCACCACTGGGAGAGGAACTGAGCACTGGCCAGATCGGCGGAGTTACTCAGCCGGCGCCGTGCGTCAGCCACCGGGCTCCATCGGGGCACGGAGAACGGCGGGATCAGCTCGTGCAGCTCGGCCAGCAGGGGTACGAGAAGCGTAGGCTCGGGCTGCCGGTCCGGCTGGGGAATGAACTGCCAGAACGTAGCCAGACATCCGCCTGCCACGACGGGTCGTTCCACTCCTGCTAGGAGCCGGACGGCGGGAAAGCCGATGTTCTCCAGCCATCGTGCCATGCGCACGGTGGTCTGCGCCCTGTCGAGGAGCGCTTGAGAGACCGGCGCGAGTCGCACCACGGCGGCTTCGCGTGGGAGCAGGAAGACCGCGTTGGCGCACTGGCGCAAGAGCCGCGCGTCGCGTCCGTCGACTCCCGCCTCATGGCACAGCTCGTCCACCGCTCGATGCAGGTCCACTGCTATCGCTATTCCCACTTACGGCTCCAGCACCGGAAGAGAGGAGCGGAAGTCTTCGATCCGTTCGGCGAGTTCTCCAGCCCGCCGTGACCCCTTGAACCGGGGTTGGGCCAGCAACTGGAGGCGAATCTGGGAGAGGCGGCGGGTGAGCCCGTCGATCCGGCGGTTCGTCGACATCGTCAGCACACCGCTGATCGCGGTGGCCGCGTCGTCGATCTCTCCGGCCATGAGATAGCCCGTCGCGAGGTTGACGTGTGCCAGCGCCTCGTTGCCATAGGCCCGTGAGGTCGCCGAGCCCGACTTATACAGGTCGATGGCGAGCCGCGCCTGTTCGATGGCGCGGGCGTGGTCACCCAGATGGACATAAGTGGCGGCGGCCAGGTAGGAGAACTTGGCCGCGGGGAAGCCGAACTCGCCGCCGATGTCGTCGTGCATCTCATCCTGCGGGGTGCCCGCGGCCAGGGCGTCCCTGGCCCGCTGGATCGCGAGACCGGTTCCTCGCGGGTCATCGAGCACAGCTCGGGTGAGCGCTTCGATACTGGCCAGCCGGGACAAGGCTGTCGGTCCCGGCGCGTACCGCTGTCCGTCCCGAGCCAGATCAGCAGCCACCTCATGTGCACCGGCCCAGTAGGCGATCATCGCCTGCAGTCCCCGTACCCACGCCCGAAGGCCATGATGGTCGATGATCGACGCGTACGTCCACGCGGATCTGGCCTGAGTCACAGCGGCGGGCGGGTTGCCCAGGTCGAGACTCGCGTTGGACAGCAACCCGCACAACTGCCCGAGAGACAGGAGCAGCGCGGTCGCCTGCTCAGGATGGTGGCGACCGGCGAGCGCGTCGTGAACCTGATCCCGAAGCGTCACCATACGGCGGAAGAGGGGAAGAGGCTCCTCGTAGACGTACTCGACCGCCAGCCGCCGTATCTGCGCGTCGATGTGATCGACCGTCATCGGTGTCACGTCGCTGAGCTGCGCGGCGGCAGCGTGCGCGAAGGACGACCTGGCGGCCTCTGCCACCACGTCGTCGACGTGCCCTGGACGCGGCGGCGACGCGGGTGCCTCGTAGGAGACGGCGAAGCCGAGTTGCACGGGCCCGGTCAGGAACAACCGGCAGAGCAGATCCTGGTAGGCAGGGCTCGGTGGATGGTCTGCCTCCCATTCCAACCAGGACCGGACGGTAAGTCCCCGTGCGGGCAACTCGTCCTTCACGCACATCTGGTGGAACGCCTCGACCGCGCTCTCGACGGTCCAGCCCCGAGCCAGTCGGTGCGCCTTCAGCCGGTTGTGGCCACAGCAACGGGTGATCTCCTCGGCGACCGTCTGCGCAGGCAGGTGCCGTCGTCTTCGGTGAAGCTCGCGGGCGCAGGTGGCGTCATGTCTCGCCATGGCTCGACCGTACGGAGTCAACACGCCCGAGGGGTTCAGACGGCGGTGTGAGTCTGCCGCACCCGTCGTGCGGATTCGCCGCACCAGAGCGCGACCGGCTCTCGCTACAGCGCGTGACCGATTGCAGCGATCGTGAGGTCATGCCAGTTCACACCGGAGGAAGCGAGGCGCGATGATCGCTCTGCTCACCGGGCGGGGAGTCGATCACCCGCCGTCGCAAGACGCCATGCCGGACGCCTGGCGGCTGAGGACGGATGATCAGGCGCCCAAACAGGCGCGGAAGTTCCTCCGCGAGAAGCTGCGCACACTCAGGCTCCCGTCCGAGCTGGTCGAGGACGCGATGCTGATGGTGAGCGAACTGGTGACCAATGCCGTGCGCTACGGCGAACCGCCACTCGAACTGGCGGTAAGTGTGGAAGGCGACCAGGTCATCTGCCAGGTGCTGGATGTCAGCCCGGACACTCCGTCACCACAGAGGGAAACCGCGCTGGTCGAGCACGGTCGCGGGCTGAACATCGTGAAGGCCCTGAGCCAGGGTAGGTATGGCTGGCACGCAGCCCCATTCGTCACTGCGCCAGACCTTTGGGGTAAAGCGACCTGGTTCGGCCTCCCGCTGAACGACAGGTGTGGCCGGTGAGAGCGGCCAACGCGCTCCAAGACCGGCAGCTATGGTCCGTCCATGGCAATCACCAGCGGAAACACCCAGGTACGGCAGGCCGTCATCCTGGCGGGCGGGCAGGCCACGAGGTTGAGGCCGTACACGGACGATCGGCCCAAGGCCATGGTGCCGGTGGCGGGCAAGCCGATCCTGAACTGGCAACTGGAATGGCTGGCCGATCAGGGCGCCGAGAACGTGGTCGTCTCGTGCGGCTACCGGGCCGACGTTCTGGACGCCCATCTCGCCGGCCACACCTACCCCCTGAGAATCGAGGTGGCGGTCGAGTCCGAACCGCTCGGCCGCGGCGGGGCGCTCCGTTTTGCCGCGGACCGCCTGCCCCATCCCGATGAGCCGTGGCTGGCGCTCAACGGTGACGTCCTGACCAGGTTTCCCCTCCGGCAGATGCTGGATCGGCACGTCACCGCCGAGGCCATGGCCACGATCGCCCTTGCCCAGTACCGCACATCCTGGGGCATCGCGACACTCGACGACTCCGACAGGATCGTCGGGTTCGTGCAGTCGCCGCGGCTCCCGTACTGGATCAACGGCGGTATCTACGTCCTCCAGCCCGAAGTGATACCGCTGCTGCCGGTCAAGGGTGATCACGAGGACACCACGTTCCCGCAGCTGGCTGTGGACAAGAAGCTCGCCGCTTACAAGATCGACGCCTATTGGCGGGGCGTGGACACCGTCAAGGACGTCAACGAGGCATCCGTGGAGGTCACCGAGCTCAACTGGTGACCTCCCGAAAGGAGATCACATGTCGGAAGAGACACTCGCCGATTCCAAGCTCGCCCAGCTCGTCGCCAAGCTGGCGGGCCAGACCAAGACCCGGCCCGACAGCACGCCGACCATCCCGGCCACCGCGCCCCAGCCGACGACCATCGCCGCCTCGGCCGGCTGACCCGCTTCCCGGAGGTGGCCGCCCTCACCCGGCCACCTCCGGTACCGGATGGGAGGAAACCAATGGAAATCCGCTGGCGTGACCTGGTCATCTGCGACTACGAGGTCGCCCTCGCCGATGGCGTGTCAGGCCGCGGCGCGGTGGTCGAATACGACCTGTATGGGCGAGGACTGCATATCGCACCGCGCGTGCTGCTGGACGATCCCGCGCCTCTGGGCCGCATCCGTCGGCCAGGTATCGTCGACGTCCCCGCCACCGAATATGACGCGTTCTGCGCCGCGGTACAGCACCGGCTGCTGGACCTTCCTGGCGCTCTGGCCGTCAGAAGCGCATTCGAGACGGCGAGATCGAAATTCTGGAGCCGGATCTCGAAGCTGGAGTCTCGCCTGAACCGTAGAGGAGCGGCGGCACAGCTGGCGATGCTGACTGTAGCGCTCGACGACCTGATGGCGCTGCACACGCTGAACTGGCTACTGCCACGCGAAGCGGCCGAGGCGCATCTGACTCAGGTCTTCGCTGATGAACATGCTGCTCGTACCTGCCTTCTGGCTCTCATGGTGCCATCAGAACCCGCTCACGTGGTCGACGTGTACGCCTGGCTCCTGCGAACCGCGAGCACCGGTGACACATCTGCCTTCGCCGATCAGAAGGGGTTCCTCCAAGCTCAAGGGCTGACCGCGTCGCCTTGGGAAGATCCCGCTGTCGTCGCCCGCACGATCGAGCAGTTCTCCAATGCTGAAACCCAACAGGCGCTGACGAAGCTGCGCCACCTGCACGAACGCGCCAGCCAGCGGCGATCCGACTTCTACGCGGCAGCTCTGCTGGCCAGCAGCTCGGACGGCGCCGCCTACCAGCGGACCCAGGCTCTGGCGGTGATCTGCCGCCTCGCGGCTGACGAGGAGGAGTTCCGCAAGGTCGCCCAGCAGCAGACCCTGCGTACTCTGCGCAAGCTCGCCGAGCAGCACGGCCGGGACCCCTACGAACTGACCCTCGCCGACTTCCTCGAACTCGCTCAGGAGATGCCCGCATGATCCCTCTGGCACAGGCCGCGGATCCCGCCCAGCACGGCGGCAAGGCCGTGAATCTGGCCAGGCTCATGAGTGCCGGCGTGCCCGTTCCGGACGGGATCGTGGTTCCGGCGCAACGCGTCGCTCGGCTGGCCCGAGGCGAGGATCACGGCCTCGCTGATCAGATCGCGTTGTGGGCGGCGTCTCAGGGTCGGAGCGGGCTCGTCGTTCGTTCGTCCACACCTGGGGAGGACGGTGCGGAGGCGAGTTTTGCAGGGCTGTTCACCTCGTGCTTCGTCTCCGCCACACCGGACGACATCACTCGTGCGGTGGCCGACGTGCACGGCTCCGTCTTCAGTGATCTCGTGACCGCGTATGCACGAGCACGCGATGTTCCCGCTCCGGACGGGACGGCGGTGCTGATCCAGCCTGCCCTCCGCGCGGCCGCCTCAGGAGTGCTGTTCACCAAGTGGGGAACGGGATGGCGGATCGAGGCGACGCTTGGGCTGGCGGCCTTGCTGCTGGGCGGTGAAGTAGCACCGGATGTCTACGGGGAAGCCGACGGCCGGCGTAACGACCAGCCCAGCGTCAAGCATGTGGCCGTGATCCCTACCAGACGGCACGAGCGCGATCTGCCGCCTGGCGAATGGCTCGAATGGCCGCACAACGCACGCTCCAAGCTGGTCTTCAGTGACGGAAACCTGGCGTACGTCCGGCCGTCCACCGAGCTCGGCCGGCGGCCGGCCCTCGACCACGCCGCGGTGCACGGCGTACGCAGCCTTGGCTGGTGGGCGCAGGCCGTGATGGGCAGCGATGCTCTCGACATCGAGTGGGTCCAGGACACCGACGGCGTTCTGTGGCTGGTGCAGGCGCGTCCCGCCACCTCCACCGGATTCAACAGGCGAAAGGGCGCCGATAAGAGCGGCGACGAACTCGTCGGCGAAGCTGCTTCGAGCGGCTTGGCCACCGGCCCGGCGGCTGTCATCACTCCGGCCTCCGACTCGCCACGGATGCCGGACAACGGTGTGCTGGTGTGCGGTTCCGCCCGCCCGGAACTCGTGCCCGCCCTCGTCGAGGCCGCCGGCATCGTGTCCACTGACGCGGGCGTCCTGTGTCACACCGCCATCGTGGCTCGCGAACTCGGCAAGCCCTGCGTCACGGGCGTCCTGGCCGCCCCAGACATCATCAGGGACGGAGAGCGCATCACCGTCGACGGCGACCGCGGGGTCGTGCGCCTGAACGATGTGCCCCTCCGTGCCTCCGAGCCTCAGCCTCTTCCCCTTGGCCTGCGAGTGGTCGCCGGACCCAGACAAGGGCCGGTCGTCCTCGCGGTCGACCACGAAACCGCAGCCTTCGTCGATCGACCGCCGGACGTGGCAGGACTGCTGTTTCCCGAAGGAACCGATGTACAGGAACCTTCGGTCGAACTACCCTGCGGTGCTCGCCTTCGCTGGCTGATCGACGATGCCGAGACGCACGGACAGCTCTGGGCCGGCGCCCCAGACGGTCACCGCACCGTCCTTCCTTTGGAGCTCCCATGAACGCACCGGTACGCGTTCACATGAACGCCTGCCTCACCCAGCGCTTCCAAGCCTCGCCGCTGCGCCCCGTCATCGACAGGGTCTCGGCGCTGCCGACGGTCGAATCGGTCGAGGTCTTCGCCGACGTGGCGCCCAAGACACTCGGCATCCCCTCCGGAGTCGTTCTCACCGTCTCCGGAGACGACCCCATGGTCTACCCCACGGCAGTCACCGACATCGCCTGCGGCTTCGCCGTGATCGCCACAGGCATCGACCCCGCACGATGGACCCGCGCACAAGCACGCCGAGCGTTCGCCGACCTGATCTCAGCCGTCGCCGTCACTTCGCGCTCTCGCAAGCCACCGCCGGTCGACATGGAAGCCATCCTGACTTCGGGCTTGAACGCCCTTCCCTCTCCCACCCGCTACGCTCCGGGCCCAGGCGCCGAACAACCAGGCCATCTCATCGGCGACCCGGCGATGTTCGACGCCACCAAGCGGCAAACCCTCGCCGAACACGCCGGGTCCGTCGCCGGTCACTTCATCGCCCTCTACACCGCCGAGCCCCTGCCCGGCGCGCACACCGACCTCATCCCCGGGGAGCTGGTGCTCGTGGTCCACACCGGTGCCCCAGCCATTCGGGCCTGGGCCTACGACCAGTTGTTCGGCCTTATCGCCGAACACTGCCTCGCACTCGGCCTGGTCGAACCGCGCCTCATCGGCGAGCATCATCTCTTCGGCCTGCCTCTGAGCCACGCCCTGTCGCAGGCGTTCCTCCTTATGGCGGCCACCGCCACGCTCTACAGCTCCGCCACCCGCCATCTCGCGGCCGAAATCATTTTGGACGTGCTCACTCGGCACCGGCCGGCCCGCCTCGCCGAACCGCGTCTCATCCGCCACAACGCACACGGCTGGTACGAACATCAGCCGGGACGCCTCCGATCCGGCCGCGGCGCCCAAACTCTCACCGGCCGACCGACCTTGGTGGTCGGCGGCGGCAGGACACACTCCTATCTGTTCCGCCCCGGCCCCCGGCATTGCGGTCTACTGAGCCACGGGGTCCCCATGTGGGCTCACGCGCACGCCTCCGTCGAGCTGCCGCAACTGCCGGATCCGCAGCAGCTCCAGGCCAACACCGCTCTGGATCCAGGCACCTGGCGCGATGCCGTGACGAACCTCGAACTCGTCCGTTCCTCGCTCGAAACGACCGGCCACGCAGCCCCTGTCGTCCGGCTCCTGCCTTGGGCCAACTACAAGGAGACCCACGTCGATGCCGTCACCCGTCTACGTGCCTGAACTGTCCGTCGTCATCCCCGCGCGCGGCCACCACTTGGGCATGAACGCCACGCTCGACCTCGTCCGGGCAGCTTGGCCCGACATCGAGATCCTCGTCGTGACCGACACCGTCGTTCGCGGTCCGACCGCCGCCGACGTCCGCAGGTACGCCCTGGCGGTCGATTCACGGGTGAGGCTGCTCGACCTTCCCTGCGACAAGGCCACGGCCGTACGACACGGCTTGGCCCAGGCCACCGGCAAGGTCCTCGCCTACCTCGACGCCGATCATGGTTGGGAAGCCTCGCCTGACGATCTCCGCGCCATGACCAGGCGCATCATCGCCGGAGAAGCCGACTGCCTCGTCGCCGAACGCGCGCAGCAGGGCTGGAGTCGTACCAGGAAGCTCAAGACGAACGGATTCATCGCCCTGACCCGTGTGCTGTTCCCCCGGCTGCCGGTCCGCGACACGCAGACCCCGCTCAAGGTCATGAACCGCCGAGCAGCGGATCTGCTCCTCGCCCGCGCCTCCTGGCGATCCTGGGCCTTCGACGTCGAACTGCTGCACCTGCTTCAACGGTTCGGACACCGGGTCGCGGCCCACCCCGTGCAGTGGGCAGGTCAAGGCGGTGAGTTGCCGTGGGCATCGGCGGTGCTGATCGCTCTCATGGCACCCGGCATGATCAGGGGATTGATGGCCACTAGGCTACGCAACTCGGTGATGAGGTCAAGGGCGCGCCACCACATGACCTTTCCAGGTGTAAATGGCAGCGGAGGAGACTCATCGGCGTAAGCGTGCGGTCGTACCCGGCCGCCTTCGTGGGTGACCGGGTACTTCGATTCACCTGCCGGCGGGGTACTTCGCGGGGTTGCGCCCATCCCAGACGACTCGGCGGTCAGGCTCCAGGTGGCCCCAGTAGAGCCTGAACATCTTGACGTCCCCCAGCGCTGAGCTGTCGGTCCTGCAGCCACCCTGAGGCGCCCTGACCTCCCAGTACCTGGGATCCGCGAAGTTGTCGTTCATCCAGTGGATCTTGTAGACGAGGTTGTCGTCTCGGCCGTCGCACACCTTGACCCACGATCGGTCAGCCGCTACCTGGGCGTAGCCGTCGGAGTGGCTGTCGTAGAAGTTGTTGGCCCGTGCCGCCGCCGGGAGGGCCGTCGTGAGCACCAGACCGGCGGCCAGTGCTGCGAGTGATCTGCTACCCCATCGCGCCATTCGATCTCCGTCTCTATGCGAAGCCAGGATGATAACTTTAAGTAGCTGATCGAACACGTCAAGCTAATAGAAGCAACAGGTCCCGTCGCCACTGACTTCTCCGCAAGGAGATTCGGGGCATATCGCATCAACCCTGACAAGCCGAAAGGTCGTCGATGAATCATCCTTGGCTCATCTCTGTGCAGGCACAGCTTCACACCCGCCTCCAACGGGCTCGCACATCCCCGAGCCGCGGGGCATCCGCCGTCGAATGGGTCATCATCACGGCGATCGTGGCCGGAGTCGCGCTCGGACTCGCCCTCCTGATCAAGAATCTCGTAGAAGAGTGGGCGCACCGCATCGAGGAGATAGGGCCGAAATAGCCGGCTTGATCGCACCCCAATAGAGCATCCCCAGGCGGGCGACGCGCCGGAGGGCGAATCTCGGCGCGTCCTACAGGCGAGCGAGGGCGTCACGGACGGTGATGCGGGATATGCGAGTAGCGGCGACCTCGGTGGCCAGCACCGCACCCAGGGCCGACCTCCCGCTCTAGCTCGCCGCGGTCAACTCTCGCGAACAAAACCAGCAGCGGTGCCGTGGTGAAGAGCTCACTCTGCCCGGTGCCGAGCATGTCGGTGAAACCGAGTGCCGGCAGCACCGCCACCAAGCAGCCGACCCGTGACAGCAGTATGCCGTCAACGACGAGATGCAATGCGAGGGCACATGCCAGCACCGATGGCGGGCCGTACGCCGAACTCTCCGATTCGGCACCCCATGCGGGCATGAGTCCAGCACAGGTCCTGGCGGCGGCCTTATGGCGCGTACGTGAATGGTTCGGTCTCGAATGCTTGAGGAGGGCGCTCCTGCCGACGCCGTGGTCTAAGACGCGGACCCGCGCGAGGATCTCTCGGTCATGCGGTCATCCCTTCGTGCGATTATGGACGGCAGGGTGATCCACTAAGCCGATCGGCTGTCACTGCTCATCTCCAGGGGAAGGTAATCGTCAACGCGGAAGAGATGCACCCGGGGCATCGACAGCGTCCCGGCGCCGCTCTTCATCATGTGCCCGGTGACGATGACCCGGAGTTTGAGATCATGGGCTTCCACCGCGGTGTGATAGGCGTCTCCCCGCAGAACTATCTTGACCGGGCGAACCCGGCTACCCACGAGCGCCTTGACTTTGACGACACCCTCTTCGTCGTCCGGATCTCGGTCGAGGGAGCTGACGAACCCGTAGATGACGGTGTCCTCGACCCTGACGTGGTCCCTTAGGAGGTGACCGATCTCTCGAATGGCCCCTGCGGCTACTGCCGGGAACTCGACCGTGTCACCACCGGCCCGGGGCGGAGCAGCCGTCAGCGCCCATTGGAAGGTGATGTCCAAGTTGCTGCCGTTGGGGGCGGACACCATCGTGGCCAGGGCGGCGCACGCGTCGGCTGACAGCCCGGCGACGACCGCGCGGTTCAAGTCTTCCTTCGGCGGTATCCGCTCCCTGACGATGGCCAACTCATAGATCTCACGAAGAACGTCGGCCATGATGCCGGTGACTCGGCGCGGGAAGTAGTTGAGTTCGGACTGAGCATCGATCAGCGGTTCCTGGTCACCCTCAATGATTACGGGCTTCATGACGCCGATCGGACTGACGATGGGGATGACGAAGCTGCCTTCCCTGGTGTGTCCCATGCCTACGAAGTCGGCGTATTCGCGGGCGCGCCGTGGTTGCGACCGCCCGTGATAGGAGCGGCGCTGGATGGCCGAACAGGCGTTGGCAACGGCGAAGGCCCGCGCGCCTTCCATGAGCTTCGCCACCTCGGAAAGCGGGATGCGGGAGCGATCGTCATCGAACTCCAGATCTATGACATCATCTTCGATGTAGCGGAGTTCGGTCGCGATTTCCTCAGTCCTGGAACCTCGCTCGCCCGCGATGTCCTCGATAAAATTCCAGATTCTCCGCGGATAATCCGTAGCCTGGCGATTCAGGGGAATCAAGACTTCCCAAGCGTCTCTGGTCCATAACTCCATACGTGGCAGCGCTTTACCTTGGCAATGCCACGAGTTCGCCCTGAGATAGGCTCGCAAGCCTGCAGGAGTCACTTCGGAAGCGAGCGCATCGATGTTGATCATAACCCGCCCCTTGCCTGGCGCATGAGCTGGTCAAGTGACGCGACCGTCAACCGATTCGCCCTCGCCACCTTGACAGACCTGGTCGCCTTGTTGCTGGTAGGTGGGAGCGCCGACATGCTGGCGTAGTAGCCGCAGCGCCGCAGGTGCAACCCATCGGTGCTGCAACTCACCCAATCCGTCTTAAGTGATGGCACTTCCACGACGAACAGGTAGGCCGGGACATTTCTTCCAGGATCGCTCAGCAGATTATAAGTCCGCGTATCGAGCGGGTAGGCGATATGATCCGATTTCGCCTCAGACTCATTCGTGCACTTCATCTGCACATCCACCCGCAGGGCCCGATCACGAAGCTCGAGATCGACCCCGAAATGGTCTACATGGACAATGGTCACAGCGTACCCCGCAGCATATGCCAGAGCTTCCACATAAGCGAGACTGAACCGTTCCTTGCATGCAGAAATGTCCAAGTTGCCCACGCTGGAACGCTACCGTTGACGGACTGGAATGTCATTCTACGCAACGGGATCGTGATCTCGGTCGTATATCAGTGGAGCGCTAAGCACCCCATCCGGATGACCCAAATCCACCCGACGGGCAGGTCGTGCGGAGCCTCCCCTGATCCTTGCGCGGCGCCGACGGCAGCATGGGCAAAGATGCAGCTCAATCCAACGCTCAAAACCTGTGCGCTCCGGTTTGGCGGACACCAACGTCGCGTGTCGGGCTGGACTGATCACGCCTCCGACTGTCTCGCATGGGGCCCAGCGGTCTCCTCCGTGATCGCTTCCGTCCAGGGATCCTTGTAGTATCACGTGTCGTAAGACGGCGATCGGCCAGCCACCCGGCAAATTCCTCGCTGGCCACGACGGCGTCCACGAGATCTCGCTCGCTCCACCAAGGTTCACTCGCCACCCATTCGAGAGCCTCGCTCATCTCGTCCAGAGGTGCGTGCGAAGCGAAGCGGGCGGAGTCCGGATCACGCATACGATTCAGTGCTTTCCCACACCCTCGTCAAAGACGAGAAACGCCCATTCCACCTTCAGCGCGGCCGACCTTGAAGGCGGCGGGCGCAGTGCTTGGCCCGATCGAGTGCGAAGTAGATGGTCTCCACCCAGTCTCGCGCTAGCTCAGCTTCCTGATGATGGCCTGCAAGTTCTTCGCGCCGCGAGCCGATCGGCCTTTCCCGATCACGTATCCAGCAATGAACTCTGGATTGCGCCACTCTCTTGAGAGGTCCGCGAGGACGCGCTGAGCCTGCTGCTTGCCGAACTGGTCGCCCCAGCCGTTGTTGCCGTAGGACACGAGCCTCTCCAGCGCCTCCACGAGGACACTGTTGAGCGGCGCGGCAGTTCCGACGGCAGGCAACGTCAGATCCTCGGCACCCACCGCAACTGCCCAGCCAGCCATCGGTTGTGCGAATCCTTCAACAACGCACAGCGACGAACCGCGGGCTACTCGGACGGCCATCTCCAGCGCTTCCAGGGTCGGCACGTAGGCGAGAACCGCACCCCGGCCACGGGTCAGGTCACGCGACCGCGGGGTTGCGACACCGTACTGCCTCCCCAGTTGGCCAAGGCGGCCGACGTCTGTCACGGAGTTCTTGCCGTTCGCAATGACCAACGGCGGAGCGCCTCGGCCATGAGCTTCGCTGAGCACCCAGTCGACGGCTATGTCAGCAGCCTCTTCCCAATCACGGCCTTCCCCATCGGGAACCCATGCAGCTCGGTACATGTACACATCCGCCCTCTCATCTGGGATAACCCAATGTCCCAGACGGAAGTCGCTACGCGCGTGCGTAACCGGGTCAGCGTCTGCAGTCGGTGTCACGATGCTCGGCCCTTCATAGCCAACAACAACCAAAATCGCCTCGCTGCCGACCGCCGAGGCGGCAACTCTGGCACCGCCTTCTGGCCACGTCACGACGTAGTCGCTGCTCGGGTCGCCTCACGCGGTTGCGGACGCCGGACTCGGGCTACAATGCAAGCGGCGGGCCGTCGGCGATTGCCCTCACTACGAGCCCTAACCAGGTTACAGCCCAGCTCTTGGAGCTTCTCGCACGCTTCCGTGGCCTTGCCTTCAAGAGCTCGCCCGCCGTCTCGCGGATCTTTTCGTGCGTCTTAGCCGCCATATCGGCGTCGATGCCGCCGATGCGCTGCTTGCCCGACAGCTCACTGACTGCGGTGGGCGCGCTGGTTTGGCTGCCCGACATGGCGCTCATCGACACTTCCTTGCCCGTCCCACTGGCGCTGGGGGCTCACGACACACCGCTCAGCCAAGAGGAAAGGCCGTTGCACCGTTCCCTCATGGGAAAATGTGTGTTTACTCGGTGCCAGCCCTTCGATATAAGGTGTCTCGCGCCCAACTGCTGCGATCAGCGAAGTGGTGATGACATCTGACTTCGACCGGTAGCGCCAAAGGCCACGCAAGCGCCTACTCCACAGGTGGCGGCGGCACGGTCCTTGAACATTCGTATGGGGCAGCCCTTCTCGCTTCGCTGTTGCTTGAGATGCCCGTGCTCGGGCTCGGCAACGACGTGGCTCCTGCGGAGGTGCACTTTCAGCAGGCAGCCAATTCATCCGTAGACGATCTTGTCATCGTTGGCCAGTGTCTCACGGGTACCAGAAGGCTGTTCATCGGGGTGCGGCGCGATCCGGTCATCGGACCGAAAAACTCGCCGTTCATCGCGCTCCTGGTGGATTACCTGCGGATGCTGGAACAGCATCGGCCAGAGTTCGACGCGGATCGTTGGCGGTTGGCTCTCGCTGTGGCTGGTCCGCATACCGCTTCCCAGGAAGTAAAAAAGCTCGCCGAGTTCGCCCGTGGGCAGCCTGATGATCAGGCCTTCCGTGCTGCGGTAGACGTTCCAAGAGCGGTGAGCGGCAACGTGCGGCGACGACTTGAGCTCATGGACGCCGTCGTCGTGGCAGCTGCGGCACAAGGCGGGTTACCCGTGGCGAACGAACTCACGTGGCGTCTGCTGAAGGCCTTGCGCATCCTCGACCTGCGTCTTGAGGGCGACGACGCGATAGATCGAACCAATCTCATCCAGCACCTGATGGCGCGTGCCCCGAACGTGGCAGCAGCCGATGACTTGTGGCGCTATCTGGTCAGCCTGTCGGCCGGATACGCGACGAAGTCTGCCCAAGTGAACCGCGCAATGCTCTTGCGTGATCTCGGGTCCCGCCTCCCAGTCCTGGAGGCCGCCTCACTGCAAGCGCCGGATCAGCAGGAATTCGACGATCGACTGATGAACCTCCCGCCGGTGCACGCTGCGCGGCTCCGGCAGGTCTGGCGAGATGATCAACCATCGACCTGGCGTCTCGTAACAGCGTTGACCACCATAGAAACCTCTCCCATCGAGGTCATACGTTCCTGGGAGAACTCGACACCCTCGTGGTTACTCGATGCCCCATGGCAGATTCAGGTTGCGGCTGCGGACTTGGCTGTCGGGTACGGGGGAAGATTCCTCGCTGCCGCCCTGTTTCGCGCGGCTGCAGCGGGAGAAGCTGAGAGACGAGGCTACTGGCTCGCACGTTCGGTGATCCTCTACGACGACGGCGAACGGCCCGCGGACGCGGCCGCTGCACTGGCCGAACTGCGATCTCCCGGCACGGCGTTGAACGGCTACTCGCGCGCGGTTGATGCCCTCTTCAGGGGAGACGCTGCTACCGCATCACGTGAACTGAGTTCGTGGCATCCCCAAGATCCTAACGATCGAGGGAATCGTGTTGCACTACTGCTCCGGGTCATGTCCACGGTGGACGGCGCCATCGTCATCAACCGCACAACACTCGACAAGGGCATCCAGCTACTCTGCTCCGTCCTCCGGGATGAGTGGTTCACTGGCCTGGCAGTCGCCTGCGCTCGCTTGCTGCTTCTCCGAGTAAGACGCAGCGAGTCGACGAACTCTGACGGAGATTTGCGAGAAGCCAAGCGGCTCGCGCTGCGTGCGCGCAACGATCGCCGCACCTACCGAGGCGACAGTGTCGAGCCGACCGAGCTGGCCTGTCAGGCTGCGGCCCTCAGCTCTGATCCCCGGGCGGCAATCGCGATAGGCACGCTGGCCGATGACGGCGCGACCGAGGATGAAGCCGCCTCATCAACCGTCCGGGAATATGTAGCCATTTCGGCGATACAGCTTGGGGACCTGGCTCTCGCGGAAGATTGCATCAGCCACGTTACCCATGCGGCACGCCGAGCCCGCCTCGACGCGCTCCTTGCCGAGGCCAGAGGAAACGACGCCCAGCCCTACTGGCGGCATGCCGTCCACTTGGCCGACGACGATGAGCAATTGGCGGAAGGACTGGCCGGGATGGCGCACTCCGGGGCTGCAGTGCTCCCGAGGATAGACGAGTTCGCCGCGCGTCAGCCTGAAGCAGCGAATGAGATCCGAGCCCTCCAGGAACTAAAGACGGGTGACGCCAAGACCGCCATAAGCCGCCTGCGCACGCGCCGTCGCGTCTCAGCAGGGGCAGCCTTCACCTTGGCTAAGGCCTACCAGGCTATCGGCGACGTCGAGAAGCAGGTTCGCACTCTGCTGGACGCTGCAGAGGACTTTCGCGAGCCGTCGTTCAGATTGAACGCGGCGGAAGTCTTGGCGCGTGCTGGTCGTGGCCCCGAGGCAGAGCAGGAGCTGAATGCACTGCTGGCTGCCGCGCCAGGAGACTGGAGCGACAGGCTAGATGCGCTACGTCTGGCGGCTGAACTGGCCTACGCCGATCACAAGCCTGAGCGCGCATCCGAACTACTCGAAACAGCCCTGAGAATTCAACCAGACCACGCAGAAACGCGATGGGCGCTTGTGCGCATGCGTCTTCAGCGGGGAGACCTCGATGAAGCATGGGTCGCACTAAGCAATGCGCCAAGACCTCTCGAGCCGGCCAGCATCTCTGAGGGCGAACTGTGGGTTCATCTCCATCGCCGCTTCGGGGACCCGGAAGAGACGACATCTGGCTGCCTACGCCTGTTGCGCAGGTTTGGCGACTCCGAGCAGTTCAGCGCATTTGTGTTGACTAACCTCATCATGCCAGGGCCATGGTCTGAAGGGCGCACAGAGGCCCAGATCGCTCAGATGCATGCCCAGATGTCGCTCTTTTTCTACCGCTGGCCGGAGAGTCGGCTGATCGAGCGCTTGGAAACTACCGACCTCGAGGCCCTGGCCGAAGAACTGACAAATCGGGTCCGCCCCAGCGATGAAGCGCTACTCGAACGGCGTCGCCTGGTTCGTGGTCTGCTCCTGGGCGTGCTGCCGCTGTCCATACTGGCGCAAGCAACGAGACGCAGCCTCGCGGAAGTTACGCTCCGGCACGGCGTCAGCGTTCTTCCTGCCCGTCATCCAGACCCGCAGGAAATTGCGGCATGTGCGGCAACCGCAGCAACCTCCATTGACCAGGATCTGGTCGTTGACACCAGCGCGCTGGTGTCGTTCATAACACTGCCGCAGGACGTGCGTGAGGCCGTTACTCGGTGTTTCGCACGAGTGATGACCACGGACGACGTCAAGCGTGACGCGCTGGTTGCCCACGAAACTCTCCTGCTTCGGAGCACGGACACGCTGTTCTATGACGAGCGAGCCCAGGCGAGGCGTTCCGCTTCCATCAGCGATGACGAGGCAGACCGCTTGGCGCTTGAGGCACGGAAGCTTCTTGAGTCCGTCGACGCCCTCGCGCGGCACCCGCGGCCGGTGCCCCACGTAATTGAGACGCATGGATTTGCTGCGTTGAGCGCCTGGGCCTCTCCTGCCGATCTCGCGAGAGCTCGGGACATCGCGCTATGGAGCGATGACCCATCGCTACGCGCCATTGCGCGAAGATTCAACCTTCATGCCACCTCGACACCGGCAATCGTGAGGCATCTCGCGAACACGGGAGTCATCACAGCGAAGCAGCACGAGGACACCATTCGGACTTTCATTCGCGCCGGCATCGGCATGTTCCCTGTGGAAGAGCGACGCCTGCTCGAACTGGCAGAAGAAGACCGATGGACACCCGGATGCGTTGCGGCCGTCTTGAGCCAGCCCTCCGCCTGGGCCAACACGGTTGCCACCGCCACTCTTTTTTCCAAGATACTCGCGCAAGCTCGCACCCAGAGCCCAGAAGGGATCCAAGCATGGCTCTACCAGGCGACAAAGGGTGCTGTGCTCGCCAGCCGGAACGGCATCGCCGCATCAGAGTCCGCCGCCCGGCTCCTCACGCTCGCACTCCACGTAGCTGCCGCTCAAGGAGAACGGGCAGGCCAGCTTGTTGCGGCGTGCCGAGAAGCGCTGGATTACGTCGCCGATCCTGACCAGCCCGCGATTCCTGATCCACTCCCGACCTGCGCTGTCTTACTCCGGGACAGTTATAGCAAGGCGCTCGCCTTCGGACTTGCGACCCGGTACGTGATCGGCACGTTCTCGGCGCTTTCCGAATCAGACCGGGGAGCTGTGGTGAAAGCTCTACTTCGCTGAGGATAGAAGCGATGGCGATGGCACCATGCGCAAAACGATCTGTGGGATCCGAGTGCGCGGGACTGCTCGGCGCCTCGGGTCAGGGCTGGGATCCGAAGGCGGCGAGCCGATGCTTCAGAGCTTTGGCGGTACGGCCGGCTTCGGCCTGGAGCCCGAGGCGCCGTTGAAGTGCGATGAGATCGTGATAGGTCTCCTCGCTGTCCGGATCAAGCGTCAGTGCTTGCGCCAGGAGTTCCATCGCCCGATCGGGATGAGACTCCTCCTGTAGTCGAGCGAGCTGGACCAGGGCGTCGGCCATGGCTCGCGTCAGCGGCCACCCATCCCGTTCGCACCAGTCGAACTCCGCACCGTCCAGGGCGACGCCGCGGCACAGCCGAGCGACCTTCTCCAGCACTTCGATGCGTGCCTCATCGTTCTCTGCGGCGTGGGCTTCGGAGAGCAGCTTGTACAACCTCCACACGTCTACATCGATCAGATCCTCCATGATCCAATAGCGATCGTTCTCGTGACGGATGAAGAGCTTCTCCTTCAGGCCGGTCGCCTGTTTCAACGGATCCCGTAGATGTCGCAGCGTGCTGTGGAAGTCTCCTGGGAAGTCACCTGGCCACAGGACCTTGAGCAGATGCTTGCGGGTCGCGCCGGGGTGCAGCGCCAGGTACACGAGCAACTCAAATGCCTTCTCCCTGCGCGCCAGGGGGATGAGGCGATCACCGACCCGCACCTCGGGCGGGCCGAGTAGCAGGAGGGAAACGGGCGGGCTTTCACCTTCCTGAGCGGCGAGCGATTGCTTCGGGATTTCCGGCGCGCCTCGATGCCGAGACTCGGAAGGGAGATGGTTGTTGTGAGCCCCGTGGCTGGCCGCGATCAGCCGACCATACTCGGCCGCCTGGCTTTCGGTGATATGAACAAGGCATGCGTTGTTCAGCCGGCCCGCGAGTTCTCCTTCTACCGCGATGACCTGCCCTTCTCCATCCACGTGGCAGGTCGTTCCCGATGGCCACCGGCCCAGCAGCAGCCCCCCGATTCCATACGGCTCCGCCAGGCGTAGCAGTGACTCCAGTCGCCGGTTGGGCCGTTGGTCCAGGGCGGCGACCAGCACGATCGCGGGGAGGACATCCCCTGGGTCCGCGGCGCGAAGGGTGCCGATGTCGTCCGCTTCCCGCTCGAAGAGAATGCGCCCTCTCGTGAGATACGCCTCTTCGAGGCGGGCGTGGGCTTCATCAGGGGTCGCGGCGAGCGTCAGACCCGGTAGCGCGTCGGCTTCGGTGAGCGTGCGCAGAAGCTCCAGCGGAATACCGATGGATCGTGCTGGCTTGAGCTTCGGTGATGATGATCTCGACTCGATAGTGGTCGGATTGCTGCAGCAGGTCCAGAACGAGTGCTCGTAGAACGTCTTCGGCACCGGCGCCGGTGAGCCCCAGGTTGAGCCCGGACAGGTCCAGTGCCACCTCGCTGCCGTCCGGGTGTCGTCCCACCGTCTGGCGGGTCGGGATTTCCGAGGAGAATGATGACCGGATCAACTCCTGATCGCTGGGCTGCTCCTCCGGTGGGAGGCTCTTGAGGTGGTGTCGTCTCAGCGCTTCGACGGCCGGCTCGGGTTGGGGCTCGGCCATCACCTGGATCGGGTTCGCCGGGCTGAGGCGTACGGTGTCGTTTGCGCCGCCAGAGCCGCGATGCGGCCCAGGCGGTGCTGATGCCGGCCGCGAAAGCCATGGTCACCATGCCGCCACCGGGTACTTCGACAACGATGACCGTCTGACGCGGGCTTGATTCTTTTGCCGGCTCGGTGACGTGAATCTGTGGCGGCAGGTCCGGAACGACCGCGGGCATCGGCGCACGATCTCTATGGAGTGGCATACCGGGGAGCTTCAAGGCCCAGCCGGGATGGATGAGATCAGGGTCGCGGAAGACACGCCCGTCACCCTGACGCTCGCCGGCATTGAGCTTCCAGATCTTGAGCCACTTGCCAGGGTTGCCCAGTTTCCTCGTCGCAATGGTGGAAAGGGTGTCGCCCTCCTTGACCATGTGGATGCGCGGTTCAGTTACGGAAGGAGCGACCTCCAGGGGATGCGGCGGAGCCGAGGCTACGACGGCGGGCGGAACAGATGCAGACACGGCGGACGCGCTGGCGGCGAAGGTGATGGTCGCGATGAGTCCTGCCGCGAACCATTGCATCCAGCCCAGGCCGGGCAACCTCGGTGCCAGTTTGAGTCCCCGTAGTCTGGCCACGACCTCAGTGACCACCGTGAAGGCGAAGAGCAACCATGCAGCCCAGGCGATCAAGGTGACGAAATCCCAGAACAAGGCGCCATCATCCGGCGCGAGCAGGGCGGTACCGAGTTCGTCGATCGTCGGCATGTGGTCAGGGAGCGGCAGCCCCGCGAGCAGGTAGAGGGCAATCGGCGGGCCCACGCTCAGGAGAAGCAACGCCAGGGCCGCCAGCGTGGCTCGGACGACGCGAATCACGATCATCGCTCGCGCCTCGACACACCGGTCGCGAGGTCGGCCGTAGTTCTGGCGGTTGCCGTGACCTCGGAGATCCCGACCATGGAGAGCAGGTAGGTGCTCTTGGTGACTGTCACGGTGACCCTGACGGTCTGAGGGCCTGCGAGACCGACCGTTCCGGCATGGCCACTTTTGGCGAGATAGGCACGTGCTGCTTGAGCACCTGCTGCCGCATCTACCACGAAGGGTCTTCCCGCATACGCGGCAGCCTGGTCCACGAGCCCTGCTCCCGCTCGTGCCGCTTCCTCCGCCACCCCGACGGCTTCCCACCCAGCGCGCAACTTGGCACCACCGTCGACGGCCAAACCGGCGAACGCCATCAACGTGACGATGAAGATCAGACTGTACGGCGTCACCGATCCCCGCTCGGCGTTCCAGCGCTCCGTCACTCTTGTCTCCCCCGGTACGGGTCCAGCGGGCTGGTGAAGCTGGCTTCGCGCACCATGCCGCCACCGAAGCCGGGGAATCCGACGTCCTCGAGCGGGACCGTGCATGACACATGCGCGACGACCACAGCCGGCGTTCCCGCCTCTTGCGCGAACCCGCCTGTTTCCGTGTCCACAGCCAGCGCCTCGCAACTGACGCCACGACTGCGTAGCGATTCCTCGGCGCTGGAGGCGGCGTTCGCCTCCGCTTCGCTCGCGGTACGTGCCATCGATGCCTGTCGCGCGGCATCGCGCGCGGCGGCTTCGACGGCCGCCGTGGCCACGGTGATACGCCCGACCACGACGGCGAACATCAGGACCAGCGCGATCACCGAGATGATGATCGTCGTTTCCGCGGTACTGCTGCCGCGCTCAGCGTGCGGATCCCTCATCTCGTTCTCGCGGGCGGGTTGAACTCCTCGATGACGCCCGCGGCTTCCTCCTCCACCGGGATGGACGCCAGGAACGGCACCAGTGAAAGCGACTGTCCCGCGACCATCACCCGGACGTTGTCGGGTCCCGTCTCCTTCATGGAGGCGCTGATCCCGGACAGGAATCCGCCCGCCGTCTGCTCGGCGTACCGCTCGGCGACGGCCGCACCCGCAGTACGGGAGGCGTTTTCGGCGCGAGAGGCACGAACTCCTTCCTGTGCGGCGGCCAGGGCCACCGATCTGGCGAAGTACAACAGGATCACCTGCATGCAGGCCAGGATCGTGAGCATCAGCACGGTCAGCACGATCGCCACCTCCGCCGTGGATGTGCCTCGATCTGAGTCGTGAGCTGATCGCATCGTGGGCTCCTGGTCACAGCTTGATGCTGTTCGCCTTTTCGATGATCTTGGCAGTCACGATGGCCATGGCGGCGATGGCGACCAGGACGAGGGCACCGATGAGCACCATCAGCTCGGCGGACATGCCGTCGTCCGGATGCTTGCGGGCATGCTCGATGCGGGAGCGAAGGAGCCGCATGAGAGCCAGCCAGTACGCGGCCTCCGGGGGTAGGTGTCGGCGCATGCGCAGTCCTCCTCAGCTGGCGAAGATCCGGTAGAGAGCGGGGAAACAGACGAGCAGCAAGAACCCGATCACGGTCGAGCTGATGGCGATGGGCATGTCGCTGGTGCGCGCGTTCGCCTGCGCGCGGGCATTCGTGAGGGCCGCGGTCCGCATCGACTGCGCCTTGGCCAGCAGGGTGGTGAGGACCTGGGCACCCTCGGTGCCGGCGTCCTCGGCGATGTCGGCCAGGTCGGTGAGCTCGCTGACGCCCATCCGCTCTCCGAGCTCGGCCAGCCCACGCCATGGCTGGTCCCCGGCGCGCCTGGCCTGTTCGAGCACGGCGGCGATGCGCAGGAAGACCCAGCCGGTGCAGATGTCGACGGGCGCTTGCAGGGCCTGGGTGGGCGCGGCACCGGCCGCCCGTTCCAGGGCGACCATGTCGAGATACGTCGACAGCGCGACGCGGAACTCGGCCCGGCGTTTCGCCGCTTCGCTCCTGGCCGCGATGTCGGGGAAGAGTCCGAAGACGCCGCCGATGATCAGACCCGCAATGGCGGGGACAGCCCAGGGAAGTGAGATGCCGGTCAGCGCTGCGGCGACGTTGAGCATCATCGGCAGGAGGAGCCCGAGGGCGGTGAAGCCGATGCGCTGCAGCGCGAAGCGTTCGACCGAGATGCCGAGCAAGGCCAGGTCGGCGCGCGGCACGGGGAACCGGGCGGCGAACGCAGCCAGCCGTACGGGCATTCCATGGCCCGTCAGGGGGATCCCGGCCAAGCGGGCGAGGGCCGCATCAAGGCGAGGGCGGCCGGGGAACAGTTCGGCGATCAACAGGGCGAGCCCCAGCCCGGCCAGACAGCCGCCGGTGATGGCCAGGGTGCTCATTTCCGACCCTCCTGGGAGAGGAAGCGCTGACCCGGAGCGGCGTTGCCCAGCCGGTGCAGCCACCACACCGCCAGCCCGTAGAAGGCGGCCACGACGGCCAGCACGACTTGGCCGATCGGGGTGGAGTAGGGGGCGACGTACGCTCGCTGCCAGACCGCGAGGGAGGCGAAGAACGCGAGGATGATGACGATCCAGCGGACCGTGGTGCGGTGCTCGGCGCGGGCCGCCTCGACCTCTCTGCGATCGGAGACGTCCTTGGCCACGAGTTCGGCCAGATGGGACAGAACCACCCCGGCCTTGTTGCCTCTGCGCCGGGAGACCAGGATCAGCGCGGCGGCGATTCGGTCGCCCACTGGGTCGTTCAGCTCGTCGGCGAACTGTCGCAGGGCTTCTTCTGTGGGGATGCGCGACACCGACACCCGGCGTCCCAGGTTCGCGACGGCGGGCGCGATCGGCGCGGAGAGGTTGCGTGCGGCGCTCTGCGCCAAGGCGTGTTCCGGTGCTCGGCCTGCTTGCAGCAGTCACAGAGCCGCCGGGTCCACTGCTCCAGCGCTTCCAGCTTCTGGATGCGGGCGGTCGCGGCACGTCCCGAGATCACCCTGGGCAACGTCACTGCCGCCAGTGCGGAGGCCACGACTGCGACCGGCCAACGCGTGACGAGCCACACGGCGGTTCCCACCGCGACGGCGATCAGCAGATTCAACCGGGTCGCGGGCCGGGAGAGACTCGTGAGCAATCGGCTGGGTGGACGGGCCTCCTGGTGGTTGGCACGCCTGGTGAATTCTCTGATCAAGAGGATCAGCCCGGTAAGAATCGTCGAGGCCCCAGCCCAGCTGTGACGGCGGAGAGGTTCATGTCACCTCCCAGGTGGCGTTCCGAGCGTCCAGCAGCGCTGGATCGAAGCCGGCCGCGATGAGCCGGTCGAGGCACTGCGGAGTGATGTCCGGCATGGCCCGACCTGCTGGACCGGTCGGGCTGTAGACGGTGTTGCGACTGGGCAGGTCGTTGTCGCCGGGGGCCATGACCTCAAGGACCTCGCTGACGAACCTGGTGTGGGTGTCGGGATCCATGCGCAGATGAACGACCAGGTTGATGGTCATGCCGGTGTTGAGGTGGATGACCGAGGCCGGGGTGTGCACGCCGCTAGGGCCGCGTGTCCACAACATGACGATGCGGTTGAACACCTCCTCCGCGCCGTCCGCGTGAATGGTGCACATCGAGCCGGGATGGCCGGTGTTCATCGCCTCGAACATCGCGGTGATCTCATCCGCCCGGACTTCGCCGACGAAGATCCGCTTGATGTTCTTGCGGAGCGAGTGCGGGATCAGGTCGTTCAGCGAGATGGCTCCCGCGCCTTCGCTGTTCGGCTGCCGGGCCTGGAAGGCGACGACGTTGCGGTGGCGGTGCCTGAGCTGGTGGAAGAACAGCTCGAAGTCGCTCTCCAGCGTGGCGATGCGTTCCATCGGATCGATGACGGAGGAGAAGGCGCGCAGCGCGGTCGTCTTTCCCGCCGCGGTCGCACCGCTGATCATAATGTTCAGGCGCGCCTTCACCGCAGCCTCGATGAACGCCCGCACGCTCCGGCTCACCGTGCCCAGCCGGTGGAGATCAGACATAGTGACATCGACCAGCCGGTGGCAGCGCAAGCTCGCGTACGGCCGGGGCGTCACCGACATCGAGGCGCTGAGCCGCACGCCGACCCCGTCATCGCCTTCGCCCGGCTTGAGCGCCGCGTTCAGCAGCGGGTTCGCTTCGGAGAACTCACGCGGCGCGTACGCCTTGTGCAAGGCCCACATCTGGATCTTGCGTACCAGATCCTCGTCGGAGGCAGCCAGTGCCGGGCCTTCCTCGCACGTCCCGTCGCTGTAGGTGATCCAGACCTCGTCGTGCCCGTTGACGTCGATGCTCTCGACGCGGCTGTCCCTGATGTACGGAGTGAGCATGCCGAGCTCGAACCGCTCGTCCAGAACGGCGTCGACCAGGCGCCGCTGAGTCGCGAAGCTGATCGCCACATCGTCACGAAGCCGATCCTGAACCCAACGCTGAACTCCCGCCTGCACCGCCTGCCGTGCCGACTTCCTGTCCGTTGTCTCCTTGAGGTCGTCGGCCACCATGTCGCTGATCGCCCGGACGGCTTCACGCATGGCCGCGTCGTCCAGGTCGTTCTGCTGTGGCGGACGGACGAACTCATCCGCCTGAAGGTCGGCGGGCGGCCATTGCGGACTCGGCGGCCAACTGCTCATCGGGTCGGTTCCTTTCGGCCAGATCGCGCATGGCCGCGCCCAAGGCGGATGCGTCACGGATGAGAGAGGAGATCCGTACCGAACGGCGTGTTCGTCTGCCGTCCGACAACACCTCGGCGCAGCGGCGGGACCAGGGAAGCATCCCGATGACCGGCAACCCGTACAGCGCCTGACTGACCTGTCTCAGGCTGTAGTCACCGGACCCGATGAGGCAGAGAGCGACAGGGACCGCGGTTCCCACAACCCGCCCGAGCGCCTCCAACCTGGGCCGGGCATCGTTGATCTGCCGCAACGTCGGACGTATCACCAGAACGGCCACGTCCGAGGCGGCGATCAGGCGCAGTGGAGTGTCGGGCCTGCCGAGGGCGCCCACGTCCGCGACGACGTCGATCGTGTCGGTGGTCGCGCTTCTCAGCACGTCCACGACGGCGTCCCAGTCGACTTGGGGTGCGTGTCGAGGATCCTTGAGCCCCGGCAGGAGCAGCCACTCTCGCGCTTCCTGATCAAGCGAGACCACGTGCTCCCACAGGACCGCCGGGTTCGAGCTGTGCGCGATTCCCAGCGCGAGGTCGAGCAGACCTCCCGGGATGCCGTCCGTCTGCCCGCCCAGGAATCCGGCGAGGACGTTGCCACCCGCCGGGGCGCATTCGGCCAGCAGGGCGCGTCCACTCCAGGCGTAGGTGACGGCGAGGGCGGTGGTGGTCACGCCCGGCGAACCACTCGCGCTCATCAGCGTGTAGATCGCCATTCATGGCCTCCGTGGGGCGAGGAGCAACACCATCTCGCCACTTCCTGCCTGCTCACCCAGCGCGGTGGCGTGCTTCTCGTCCACCAGGAGATCCACGACCACGAGTCCGTCAGCGCTTTGCGGCACCACCTTGTCGACGACGGCGGGAAGGGGAGGCCGCGCGTCCTTCGCGCCGTCGGTCGCATCGAAGGTCACGACGACCACGTCACCTGGTCTCAACCCGCGCCCCGGTACGCGACTCGGTTTGACGGCCACCGGGACGAGTTGGGTGCCCGGCAGTGGGCTGATCACCTCTGTCACCACGGCGGGGCTGAGCAGCGTGCCCACCGGCAGGTCCGTCGTGGCGCGTCGTCCCACGACCCTGCCGAGTTCGCCGGCCGGGACGGTCAGGACCGTTGAGTCGGCCGCGACCATGGTGGTGGTCAGGTCCGCTCGGGCCACTTGCTGACCGGCAGGGACGGTCCGTCCCATCACGACGACGGGCCGGCGGTCGCTCAACTGGATGACTGCCTGGGCTCCGGCGATGCCTCCCACCACGACGATGAGCAGGGCGAGCGCGATCATTCCCGCTCGTCGCTGCCGAGGCAGCTTCGGCGTGGTGGCGATGGCAACAGGGGGCGGCGAGCCGTTCGCCGTTGCGGTGGGCGGGCTGGGCAGATGCTTTCTGGCCACCTCAGCTACCTCCTTGCGGCTGGATCAGCGCTTGTCCTTCGGCGACCCGGAGCGGGAACGTGATACTGGTCGTGACCGGCGGCAACGGCCCGCCAGCGCCTCCCGAGCCGACCCAGTCAGCGGTCCAGGTGATGGACGCTCTCACCTGGTACTGCTCGCCCGGCAAGCCCGCGCTGGACCGGGTGAACATGAGGCTGCAATCCGTCCGCTGCTTGCCGGGCGGCTTCTTCGGGTCGTACGGCTTCCCCGGTCCCTTGCAGGTGATGGCGTCCTGGCCGGAACCCGGCTCGATCGTCAGGTTCACCGGCGTCGCGGTCACTTCGGCCCACACCGGTCCAGCCGTGGCTCGCTCGCTGATGGGATGCCATTGGCCTGGTTCGATCCAGAAGAAGTGGCGAAGGCCGACAAGCCCATCCCTGCTGCGCGGTGGAGCCGTGCTGATCTTCGGCTTCGAAGGCGCCAGTCTGCGCCGCGCCTCTTCGAGCAGCATTTCGGGAGTCACGGCCGGAGAACCCTCGCCCGGAATGACGGTGCCGAAACGGTTGGCCTGACCGTTGGGGCCACTGCGGCACTGCACATAGGTCTCCCCGTTCGCCCCGCGGAAGCTGAAGCAGTCGGACACCGTCCCACCGCGTGTGCCAGGGTTTCCCGCGCCTGCCGGCGTTCCGGATTCGCGTTCGGCGAATCCAACCCAGCCGCCGCCCCAGGGGTAAGCCCCCTTGTCGTCACTGGTGGACACGAGGCCGAACAGCGTGGCGACGAGCGCGGTCAGGACGGTGGCGTGCATGACTCGTCCTTAATGTGCAAGCTCGCCAGACGCCAGCGCCCGTCCTTGCCCCGTTGGAGCGTGGCCTCGATATTCGCGAAAGCCTTGCCCGACTTGGCCGACGAAACGACCTGACCAGAGCGAGTGGTTACGAGATGCGCGCCTGAAACACCCTGGCAGTCGACTACCTTCGCATCGCCGCCAGCGATCCAGACCTCCTTCACATGTGGGCTCACCTGGCCTGCCGGCTCCTGGCCTTTGTCACGCATCTTGCGCACGCCGTCGACAAGGTGGTCCAGATAGGCACCCATCACGTAGGCCTTGAGCAAGGCTCGCGCCTGATCTGGATCTTCCTTGCCCGCCTGAGCAAGCACCTTCCAGTACTCGATGTACGTCTGCTGGACCCGTTCATGCGTCGTGCGCGGAGAAGAGACGGCCACCGAGGGGACCGACGCCGCCGGAGTCGCGGTGATGGGAGGCAGGGCCTCTTTCTGCCCCTGACACCCACAGACGGCCACGACAACCAGCGCCATGGCCGCGCTCATGCGCGAGCGAATTGCTCAACAAGCCGACATAGTCACTCTACGTGATGATTCAGTCGCGGAGTGCAGAGTATGCCTCCATCGATGGTTCGACAAGGCTCCATCGAGACCACTACCAGGGAGTTATCCGGAACGTAATCAGCGGCCCGACCAAATATGGGGCTATGAGCGCCTTCATCTACCTTGTCTACCAGCGTGAATGCCGAGGTTTAGCAAATGGCTGGCTACGGTACCCCTTCTCCAATGATTGACACGATCCGTAATCAGCGGAGGTCACCGTGGCCTACGACCCAGGCTCGGAAACTCAGGACATTCGCGTTCACCCCAGGCAGGCAGGTCGCCTGACTCCTGAACTACTCCTCCGCACCAGACGCCGTGCACCCGCCAATGGATGGCGCCGGATCGTCTACAAGGCGACAGGCGGCCTGATCCACCCGGGCGAGAATCCAGCGGAACTACGCCGGAGAGAACTCATCGGACGAGCCCGGACCCCGGTCGCCGGCGGACATCATCGGGTCGCGGTTCTCAGCCTCAAGGGTGGAGTCGGCAAGACCACGACCGCGGTCGGCCTGGGCTCGATGCTCGCCTCCGTACGTGGTGACCGGGTAATCGCGGTAGACGCGAACCCCGACCGGGGCACGCTGTCCGACCGGATGCGACTGGAGACGCCCGCCACCATCCGGGACCTGCTCACCGAGCTGACCACCATGGGAAACCCTCGCTACGCCGACGTCCGCGCCTTCACCTCGCAGTCCACATCCAGCCGTTTGGAGATCCTCGCCTCCGCGGAGGACCCGGAAGTTTCCGAGGCGCTCAGCGCCGACGACTACCGGACCGTCGCCCGACTGTTGGAACACTTCTACTCGATCTGCATCACCGACTGTGGCACCGGCCTGCTCCACTCGGCCATGTCCGCGACGCTCGACCTCGCCCATCAGATCGTGCTGGTCACCATCCCCTCCGTCGCCGCTGCACGGTCTGCCGACGCGACGCTGGACTGGCTGGAAGCGCACGGTCATGCCGATCTCGCGAGATCCGCGACGGTAGTGCTCTCCGGCGTGCACCGGAGCAGTAAATCCACCGTGGACATGGACGCCCTCCACGGGCATTTCACCGACCGTTGCCGCGCGGTGGTGACCATCCCCTTCGACCCGCATCTGGAAGAAGACTCGGAACTTGACCTCGACCATCTGTCCACCGACAGCCGGGAGGCATACCTGCTGTTGGCGGCAGCCGTCGGAGACGGGTTCACGAGACCCCATTCGGACGAAAGGGTCGTCGTGCCCCGCGCCTTCGGCAAGCCGGTGGACTCCTGAGTCGGCCGACTACCGGAATTCCGGCACTTCCACGATGACGATCTGACCCGTTGAGGCATACGCGGCGACCGCGGTGGAGACGTCGCTGTCCACGATCACGGTGACCTGACCAGTGGGACCTCGACCGGCGGTCTCGACCTGGTCGACCAAGGCGCGCTGGGCGAGCAGCGTGCCTTCTCTTCCTGCCGTGACGCTCGTGCCGGGAACGTGAATGACCTGCACTCGCTGGCCGACCTTCAGCCCGTCGGTTACCTGCCCCGGCTTGAGCGCCAGACCGACGCGCGCCTTGCCCGGCACCAACTCCTTGCTTGCAGGGACGGCCATGCCGCTGGTGAGCAGAGTCCCGGGAAGCAGGGTGACACTCGCGAAGGTCTTGGCGACCTGCTCCCGATCCCTCCAGAGCCGGTAGTCCCCGCCGGGATCGGCGATCAACGCCTCCTGCATCGCCTCGGGCTCGATCGGCAGCCCTGCTCCGACGTACTTGACGACGCGGATCACCGACGTGCGTTCGTCCGCCCGCATGACCAGGACCGTCGAGGCCAGTGCGCCACCCAGGATCAGCAGCACGGCGAGGGTCGCCAGGGCCGGACGCCGCTCACGCACCGACACCGGCAGCGCCCGCGTGGTCGGGCTCGTTAGCGAGCCAATCGCCCCAGCGTGTGTCTCTGAAGCCTGGACGTCGCGCAAGCTTCCCCTCCTCGTCCACATGAAGGCATAGCGTGCCTGCCTCGGGCTGCGGCTGAGGCCGAACTCATCAGCAGGGGCTCCAGTAATCGGCGCAACCAGCCTTTAAGGAAAACCGCCCCCCATCACACACCGTAGTCACGGCCTTCTCAGGGAGAGATCATGCGATCTCGCCACCAGAGGCCCGACCACATGCATCTGCGCAGAGCCGCCACCGTGTTCACTGCCGCCCTCGCGGCGGGGATCTCCTCCGTCCCCACAATCGCCAGCTCAGAGGATTGGAGCAGCAGCATCTCCGGAGGCAAGGCCGTGGTTGACGCGGATCGACGAAAGATCACCGTATGCGACCACGACAGCAACGACGGCATTCGGGTCAAGGCTGAATTCTCGACGGACAACCCCATCGATCCGACGGTCTATGTCGTCGAAGCGCCTCAAGGAGGCTGCGCCGACGACCGGACCTACATCAGCTGGATCTCCATGTTCAAGGCATGCTCTGCGCGCGGGAAGAACCCGGTCTTCAGTGGAACTGCAACGAACCGATCCGGCCTCGACCCCGCTGAGCCAGAGGAGCCGTCATTACCTTCCCTCACGAGCAGCTGACGTGAGGGGCAGCGGACCCCGGCCAGCTGTAACAGTCTTCCCCCGGTTCAGCGTCTGCGACGGCTCGGATCGTGCCGAAATCCCAGCAAGCAGGCTAATGTGACCTTCGCTCAGCGCCTGTCCGGGCGAGCAGAAGGGGGATCGACAAGCATGGCCTTAGACTTCGACACCCGCACGGCACCGCGCAACCACGCCGAGCTCAAGAAACTGGTGCAGGCGGTCCGCAGTGCGAGCAAGGCCGATGAGACATTCTGGCTGGAATGGAAGTCTGACCTAGACCTGAATCCAGCGGACAAGGTGGACAAGAGCGGTCGCGCGCATGTGGCCCGAGCCATCATTGGCTTCGCCAACCGCATGCCTGACACAGCCCACCCGATTCGCTGAAGGCTTCGGGTTCCTCCTGGCTGGAGTGAGCCCCGAGGGCACGAAGGGCGTCGCCCAGCATGACATCACCGAGTTGGTTCGATGGATCGAGCCCTACGTCGGCGAAGAGATTCGCTGGCAGCCGACCTACGTGGAAATCGAGGGTGACAGCGGACCCGCCTCCATCCTGGTCGTCACCGTCGATCCGCCCCGTTGGGGTGACCCTATCTTCTGCATGCGCAGGGAGGTGACCTCGACTTCGAAAGACAAGAGCATCCCCGAGGCAACGGTCTTCGTTCGCCGGGCAGAAGGAACGACCTCCCGCGCCAAAGCCGTTGATCTTGACACGCTCAGTGAAAGGCTGGTGCGCCGGGCACCTACCCTCGATCTGGAGGTGGCGTTGCAAGAGGGAACAGTGGTCCCGGTGACCATCACCGAGTCCGACGTCGACAAGGTGTTGCACTTCCTGGAGGACCAGGCGCTGAAGCCGCTCAGGGAACATGAGAGTAGGTCCGGCTCTCTCTTCGGGCCGGCAATGGAGTCTCGTTCGCCCCAGCGCTACCGCCAGGAGGTAAACCGCTACCTGCGAAAGTGTCGTGCGGTGCTGCCTGAAGCCGTTGATGAGGCGACTGCCGCCATCATTGACCCCGTCGTGTTGCGCCTGAGCAATCGAACGGACACGCCCCTGTCGAGCGTCCAAGTCGTCCTCCACATCCACGGGGACGTGCGGGCTTTGGAGAACGAGGAGGGTGATCAGACAGGTTTTGTGTACTTCGAGCGCGCCCTGCCTGAGCTACATCGGTACGGCGCCTTCCCTCATTTCCCCATCCAGACGGGTGCTTTCTCTGGTCTTCAGCCTGTTCATGCGGGAGCGTCTATCCGGATCGACAACTCCGGGCCAGTGATCATCCACTTGCCACCCGTCGAGCTCCGTCCGAGGCAACACGTTGACCTGGAGCCCTTCGTTCTCATCGGAGGGGAGGTTGCGGTCGGAGACATATCCGTGGAGTGGATCGCGACTGCCACGAACATGAATGGGCTGGTGAACGGGCAGTTGGCGCTCAGCTGTGATGGCCCCCGGTCCTTCCTCAATGTGCTCGCCGCTGATCTGCGCCCTGAGCGAGACCGATGATGTGGTGGTCGGCCAGGACACGGTGGACGGTGGGGCGGCCGCGGCGGGGGCGGAGCGGACCATCACGTCGTCGTGAATGAGGGCGAAGGCGTGGGAACATCTCCAGTGCCGCGGCGACCCGGATCACCGGACGGCAATCGTCCTGGCCGTGCGCGGCGTGCCAGCCGAGCACGCACAACAGAGGTCGCAGCCGCCGGCGAACAGGAAGTCGTGACTGGCCCGGGGTATCTCGTCCGACAGACGGTCGCCGGCTGCGGCGGCCACCTTGTCTCGCATGAATGCCCACAGCACCGTCTCGATCTCGTGGCGGATACTCGGCAGGCCCGGCTCGGAGACGGCGGTACGGGCCACACAGGTGGTCACGACCTCCTCCGATCACGTCGCCCAGCGGCCGACAGGCTGCACCGGTCGGGATCGCGAACCCTGGCACTCGGTGCAACGTTCGCTTCGCTGAGGACCGAGCGTTCGACCACCTATCACGCGTAGATCCTCGCGACGTACGACTGACTCATCGCCTGACAGCTGCCCTCCACAACGTTACATAAAGCAACCTATTGCCTACCAAGGCGCATAAAGCGGGTGAAAGGGGCACATGATCCCGAGCTGTATTCGGGGGCCGGAGATCATTGACGGCTTTCGAAGGGCATCATCGGCACCCCATCTATCTCTCACCCCTCAATGAGAGGCCAACCACCGCTGACTTCCACGTCTGACTGCAGCGCTGGAAACACCCAGCAGATCGACGCCACTCCGGCCGAAAGCAGCAACCGACATAGGCACCCGTCGCCTGCTTGACCCCGTTAACGTCTTCATCACCCCTCAGATCGAGACGTGATCCAGGCAGACCAGCCAGACCCAACCACAAAGGCCGACGGCGTTCCATGTTCACCTGCGGATGAGCGAGATCGTTCAAGAGGATCAGGGACACGTGTGTCCATCCTGGAGAAGCAAAGTCATCACCCATGCGATGGCGCTTCGGAACCATCGACCGACCTTCTCCCCGGCCGAGCGCGCGTCGGACGGGACCTCGCCGACACAGACGCAGACCGATTGAGCGAGCCCACCTCGTCCATCGGCGGGCTAAGTCCCACTCCCGTCGTCCAACTCACCCCCCAGTCCGGCTCTCTTCACCATCCGCCCCCATCGAGGCGACCGCTCGAACTGCTGCGCAATGGCCCGGCCAGTCGGCATCGCTCCAGTCTCTGTTCGCCTCGAACACGCCCACTGCCATGCCGCTCGCTGCAGCACCCGCTCGCCGGGCTGCAAGGTGCAAACCGGCATGACCATCAGTCAGCTCCTCGTCCACCCCTTGTGGATGCAAATCACCCTCTGGACGCCTCCTCTTCGTCGCGGCGTGCCGACGGATCTGGGTCATGAGCATCTCGTACGCGCCGATCAACGCGAAGCTGGGCCAGCCAGCGATCACCCGGCCGATTAGGGACGGCTCGGCAACAGCGATGTTCGCGCCCAGACTGGCCAGACTGCCGAGAACGAGCATGGTCCAGGGCAAGACACCACCCCGGGCACCGGAACGGCTGGCGAGCAGCAGCGACATCGAAGCCGCCACGATCGTCCCGTCCACCGCGAGAGGAATAAGAGCGGCAGCCAACCGATCCTCTCCATGCTGCAGGGCGAGTTCGTGCATGTGCCGGAAAGAGACCACCGCAGCGATCAGGGCCACCAAGAGCACGCTGGCGGTCGTCACGCCCCAGATCCACTTCTCCGGGCTTCGAGACACGGCAGGTAGCGACTCGGAGCACTTGGCGGGTTCGGGATCGCTCGCCTGCCCCAAGGGAGGCGGAGTCAGGTCATGCCTGATGATCAGCGCCATGGGATCACTGCCCCACAGCGGATCGGTCGCGCTGACTACGCCGCACAGGAAGCCTGTAAACAGCTTCGACAGTGGAACTGCGCGTTCTTTGTCTGGGCGCTGAACCGCGCCCAGGCAGTGAGGGAGATGTTCCCCCTGTTCTGTGTGCCCCCTGCAGGATTCGAACCTGCGCACCCGGCTCCGGAGACCGGCCACAATCACGGCTTTGACCTGCAAAAACGTCCCGTACGCCAACCATTCCGTACGCCGGTCGTACGTGATCATGCTCTAGGGCCTCTTCGAGAGGGCAAAATGCGCCCCTACGCGAAAGACTGAGGACATGCCCGTTCGGGCGTCATCAGCAATCTGAGCGCGTCCCCCGGCAGCTTCGCACCAATCGTCTGCGTTCCGGAGGCATGGCCGCAGAGGAGCGGTGCCAACCCTCGGGAAGCAGCCGAGGCGGAGAGCTGACGTGACGCATCCTCGTGATCGTAGGCTGCGCGTTATGGACACTGAGGGAACATTTCTTCGAGAGACGGACGTGACTGAGGTGCTGGACACTGTACTCACCGCGGTGCGTCCCGTGGACACCGATGTCGTCTACCGTCTGGGCGGTACGAGCGCAGCCCTATTACAGGGTGTTCAGCTTCCTGTCGGGGACATCGATCTCTTGGTGGCGCGACGGCAGGACGTGGATCGGTTCTCCGCCGCGCTCGCCTCGTTCCCCTGCACGCATACCGCCTCGTGGCTTCCGGACTCCTTGCAGTACTTCGCCAGGTACGAGGTGCGCGGGGTCAACGTGGAGATCAGCACCACTGAGCGACAGGTCGACTCAGACGGGATGGAATGCGTCGGGCGCGGCCCGTGGGAGCACTACCTGTGGATCGCGTGTGGATCGCACCAAGTGCCTGCGGTTCGTCTGGAGCTGCGGCTGGCCACGGAACTCCTGCGGGACCGGGCCGACCGTTACGAACCCCTCCTCGACCACATGAGCGCCAACGGGTGCGATCCTGACCTGCTGCATCGCGCTCTCAAGGACCAGTGCGTGCCGGCGGACCTGCGACGCCTGGCTTGGGACCGCCTCGTCATCCGGTGACGCGACACCAGGATGCCCGGGTCTGAGTGAATCTCACCGCCTCAACAAGCAAGCCAGATCGCTCATAAAGGCAGCGCCGCCAGGCCAGCAACCACCACAGCAGGCACCGCTTCTCGTACGTCAGGTGGGTCAAGGGCCGGATGTGCCGCGCTCTTCCCTCGCTGACACGCCACGGCGGCGAGCACTATCCGCAGAATCCGCAAAATCGCCAAGAGGGCTATAACCGCAGGCCAATTGGCCTGCATAGATGGCTCCGTTCCCAGCTCCAGACGCATCGCAAATCCCGCGTTATTCCGCAGAATTGTCAGTGTCAGCCCGTTCAGGCAACCCGGTGACTCAGGAAGCCGCGCAGAGCTGAGGGCTTCCGTCTGACCACTGCGAGAGGTAGCGGCAGACGTTGCGACGGCTGCGCTGCCAGGTGCAAGTGAAGGCGAGTTGCAGAGGAGAGTCGGCCGTCAGCTCCGGCAGGACGCCGAACGCCATCTCCTCGAACGTCAGGTTCGGCAGCGGTCGCGCGTGCCAGCCGCCATCAGGGCTGCGCCAGACGTAGAACCGCTTGAACGCGCCGCAGAGGTCCGGATTCAGCTGTGGACGGGGTGAAGCTGCCATCTGGGGTCCGTCTCTCGTGGTTCTTCCAGGTGAACAGGGTCTTGGTGGCCAGGCGGGCCCAGACTGACATGCGGTGACCGCAAGTGGCCCCACCCCAGGCGCATCCCAGGGTGGGGCCGCTTCGCCGGCGACATCCCACTACGGGATGCCGCACGCCTGGGTCAGTTCTTGGCCAGGTAGTACGCCAGCCAGGCTTCACCGGCTTGGGCGGCGAGAGCGCGGGCCTGGCGCACTTCTTCCGGCCCGTACCTGGCCTTGTAGAGGCGGAACAGCGTCCACAGAGCGGTCAGGCCGCTGATCGCCTTGGACCGGTTGTGCTGCCAGGACGGCAGCGCGCGCAGCAGCTCGTCAACCTCCTCCGGCGTGTGTCCGGCCTGGACGAGGCGCGGCGCGAACAGGGCCGCGTCCAGCCACTCCGCGCCCTGAGCGGCGAACGCCCAATCGACTACCCACACGCACCGACCCGAGACGAGCAGGTTGCTCTCGCTCAGGTCGTAGTGGACCAGCGTGTCACCGGCCAGTTCGGCCGCGTCCCAGCCGTCGAGCGCGGCCAGATACAGCTCGCGGCCGTCCAGACCCGGCTTGGCGAGCAGGTGTCTGCCCTTGTTCAGCAGGGCTTCGACGTTGTCGATGACCGGCGTGGCACCGGCCGGAGCGGGCGTGAGCTGCGTGCCCAGCAGTGCGAGCGTGTCCAGCACCCGGGGCAGGTCGTCGGAGCCGGGCGACAGGTCGGCGTGGCGGGCGTTGTCGTTGATGTACTGCCACGTCGTGGCGTACCAGCCGTCCATCGTGACGCTGCCCAGCAAGCGAGGCGCGGGGATGTCGGCGGGAAGGTGCCCGCCTGCCCACCGCTCCCGCTCGTGCAGGACCGCGCCGGGGTCTCTGGCCTCAATCGCCTTGAGGAACACCTCGCCGCTCTCGGTGTGCAGCCGAGCGGCCAGGCCGGGCATGATGCCGCCGCTGACGGTCTCGGCCTTGAGCACCGGCCCGACCTGCGCTTGTACGGCATCGCGGACGGAGTGCGGGAGTGATTCCCAGTCGGGTCGGGTCATGGCTGGAATCCTCCGTACGGGCTGGGGTCGTCGGCGCAGCCCTGATAGCACTGGCTGCACTGGGCGGGCAGCAGCCACAGGCCGGGCTGCACGGTCACGCCAGCGGCGCGCATGGCCTGGACGGTGCGTCCGATCCTGGCCACCGCCGCGGCGTGATCGCCGGTACCGGGTTCATCGGGCGTGTGGTGGATGAACCGGCCCGCGACGGCCTCGCAGAAGGCAGCGTAGTCGCGGGTGTGCAGGATGAACTGATGCCACCCCAGGTCCACCTGTGGGGACGGGGTGAGCGCCGCACCAGGGTTGAGCGCGCAGGTGTACAAAAACCCGAGCGCCTGGTCCATGATCCGTTCCGCCTCCTCCACAGGCGTGTCGTGCTCGATCGAGACGCGAGCCGTGAGCCGAGAGAACAGGTCAGGACTGATCAGACTACGGCCTTCCATGACGCCGTCCTTCGGTGGAGACGTCGCCGACGATGTGTTCATGCGGTGCTCCAATCAGGGCGATCACGTGCTGGACGATGCGGAGTGAGACTCGGGCATCACCTCCTCGGCGCTCAGCGAAGCCGGCCCCGGCCCACCGGCGGCGGCAGCAGCGGTGGGCCGGGGTGCACAGGAACGCCAGCCATGCAGGAGCGCGGCCTGCTCGGACAGCGCGAGGTGCAGGGCGTGCGGGCTGGTTGCGTCCACGGAGGTGGTGTACGAGTTTCACCTGGTCACAGGCGTGCCGCCGGGAAATGAGGACGGTCATCGCGTGATCCTTTGAATGCGACACTTCAAGATCAAAGGAGACACGTGATGACCG
>NZ_JABCPZ010000209.1 GCF_013283785.1 Nonomuraea antri | reverse complement strand
CGCCCGACCCGCCCGACCGGTAGCCCGTTCGGCCTGGGCGTTCTTGTGCCTCACAAGCGCCTTTGACAACCTGTTGCGAGCACGATGACCGGTGACCGCACGGAACTCCTTCACGTCACGTAACGAGGTCCGTATGTCAAACGTCCAGCAGTCCGAAACCGGGCCCGCGGACGCCCGCGTGCACGTCCTGTTCGAGGAACTGGCCGACGCGCACGGCGACGCGGTGGCCGCCGAGCACGACGGCGTCAGGCTCACCTACCGCGAGCTGGACGAGCGGGCGAACCGGCTCGGCCACCACCTGGCCGCGCTCGGCGTCGGCGCGTACTCGCGGGTGGGGATCTGCGTGGCGCGCTCGCTGGACTTCGTGGTCGGCGTGCTGGCGACACTCAAGGCCGGCGGCGTCTACGTGCCGCTCGACCCCGAGCACCCGGTCGAACGCCTCTCGTCGATGGCCGCCGACGCCGGGGTGCACGTGCTGCTCGTCCAGAAAGGCACCCGGGGCAGGGTGAACAGCGGCGGCGTTCGCGAGGTCGTGCTGGACGGCGGCGACCGCGCCGAGATCGCCGGCCGCCCGGCGAGCCGACTGCAACGCCGCGATGTGGCCGACGCTCCCGCGTGCGTGACCTACACCTCCGGCTCGACCGCCCCCGCGTGCGTGACCTACACCTCCGGTTCGACCGGCCGGCCCGTGGGCGTCATGGCCTCGCATCGGTCGATCGTCACGCTGGTCCGCGGCACCGACTACATCGCGCTGGGCCCGGGCGACCGGGTGGCGCAGGCGTCGGGCTGCGCCTCCGACCCGATCACGTTCGAGCTGTGGGGCGCGCTGCTCAACGGCGCGACGCTGGTGATCGTCCCGCATGAGGTGATGTTCGACGCCGACGCGCTGGCGGCCACCCTGCGCCGCCTCGGCATCACGTCCATGTTCCTCAGCACCGCCGCGTTCACCGCGGTCCTGCGCAACCGCCCGGACGCGTTCGCCTGCCTGCGCGACCTGCTCGTCGGCGGCGAGAGCCTGGAGTCGCGCTGGGTGCGCGAGATCCTGGCCGCGGGGCCGCCGCGCCGGCTGCTCAACGTGTACGGCATGACCGAGACCACCACGTTCGCCACCTGGTACGAGGTGACCGCCGCCCCGCGCGAGGCCACGCTGCCGATCGGGCACGCCATCACCGGCACCGAACTGCACGTGCTCGGACGCGACGGGAAACCGGTGCCGCCCGGGCAGCGGGGCGAGCTCTGCATCGGCGGCGCCGGGCTGGCCATCGCCTATTTCGGTCAGCCCGCGCGCACCGCCGAACGTTTCGTGCCCCGGCCGTCCGGCGGACGTCCGGGGGAGCGGCTGTTCCGCACCGGCGACCTGGTGCGCATGCGCGGCGACGGCGAGATCGAGTTCATCAGGCGGCTCGACACGCGGGTCGAGATCCGCGGGTTCCGGGTGGAGCCGGGCGAGGTCGAGCTGGTGCTGAGGGAACATCCGGCGCTGGTCGACGCCGCCGTGACCGTCGCCGCCGACGGCGCGGACCGGCGGCTCATCGCATACGTGGTGGCCCGCCGCGACCCGCCCACCGCGCCAGACCTGCGCGCTCACCTGCGGCGGCGGCTGCCGGAGTACATGGTGCCCGCCGAGTTCGCGGCCGTCGGCGCGCTCCCGCTGAACACCGGCGGCAAGGTGGACCGTCGGGCCCTGCGCGCCGGCCCCGACGACGCGCGCCCGCTGCCCGAGTCCGCGTCGGGTATGCGCTCACCGGCCGAGTTCGCGGAGAGCGCGTGCCCAGCGGCCGAGTCCGCGCAGAGCGCCCGGTCGCCGGTCGAGGACGTGATCGCCGAGATCTGGGCCGACCTGCTCCATGTCCCGCGCGTGAGCATCGACGCCGACTTCTTCGCGCTGGGCGGCGACTCGCTGCTCGCCACCGGGGCCATCGCCAGGATCAACCAGGCGCTGGACATCGACGTGCCGCTGCGCGCCCTGATGAGCGGCCCCACCGTCCGCACCCTGGCCGCCCAGGTGAACGCCGCACAGGAGAACGCGGCTCAGGCGAACGCAGCCAAGGTGAACGGCGCTCAGATGAATGCGACTCAGGCGGGGAGTGCGGCGCAGCCGGGGCCCGTGCCCGTCCCGCGCGACCGCTACACGGCCCTGCCGCTCTCCTTCGCCCAGCAGCGCTTCTGGTTCATGGAACAGCTCGAACCCGGCGCCGGCGTCCACACCGTGCCCGTCGTGTTGAAGCTGCGCGGCCGGGTGGACGTGGGGGCCATGACCACCGCGCTCAACCGCCTCGTGGCCAGGCACGAGGCGTTACGCACCACGTTCCCCGCGCCGAAGGGGCACCCGCGCCGGCAGGTGGCGCCCGCGCTGCACCTGCATGTCGCCTACACCGACCTGAGCGGCGACCCCGACGCCGAACGCGCCGCCGCCGCGATGCAGGCCCGCGCCGCCGCCCGGCCCTTCGACCTGGCCCACGGGCCGCTGGTCCGGGCCGCGCTGATCAGGACCGCCGCGCAGGCGTACCGGCTGCTGCTGACCTTCCACCACATCGTCATCGACGCCTGGTCGCTCGACATCGTGTTCCGCGAGCTGGGCGAGCTGTACGGCGCGGCGCTGACCGGCGAGCGGCCCAGGCTCCCCGGCGTCCGGCTGCAGTGCGCCGACCACGCGAGCTGGCAGCGGGACCGGCTGCGCGGCGACCTGCTCGACGACCTGCTGCGCCACTGGCGGCGCACCCTGGACCGCGACGCGCCCGCGCTCGCCCTGCCCACCGACGGTCACCTGCCCACCGACGGTCACCTGCCCACCGACGGTCACCTGCCCACCGACGGCCAAGGGCGGACCGAGCCCGTCCTGCCCACCGACGGCCAGCGGTGGGCAGAGCCCGCCCTGCCCACCGACGCCCACGGGCAGACCGGGCACGGGTTCCACGGCGCGGACGCCAAGGCGGTGATCCGGCCGGCGCAGGCGCGCGAGCTGCGGGCGCTGGGTCGGCGGCACGGCGCGACCCTCTGCATGACACTGCTGTCGGGCTTCGCGGTGCTGCTGGCCCGCTGGACCGGCGAGCGCGACATCACCATCGGCACCCCGATGGCCGGCCGGCTCCGGCCCGAGCTGCGTGACGTGGTCGGCTGCCTGATCAACGTGGTCCCGTTGCGTACCGACCTGTCGGGCGACCCGGACTTCCCCGAACTCGCCGCCCGGGTGCGCGCGGCGGCGCTGGACGCGTTCGCCCACCAGGAGCTGCCGTTCGACCGGCTGGTCGAGGAACTGCGCGCCAGGTGCGGCGGCGACCGCACGCCGTTCTTCCGCGTCATGTTCGGCTTCCTGCGCCGGCGCGAAACGCCTGCACTGGCCGGCGTCGAGCACTGCGAGGTCGAGCTGTGCTGGCCGCCCGACGCCGCCCCGTTCGCGCTCAACCTCATCGCCGAGGAGCGGGACGACTCGCTGGACCTGACCCTCCAGTACGACACCGACCTGTTCAGGCCGGAGACGGCCGCCGCGCTGCTCGCCGAGTACCGGCGGACGCTGCGGCTGCTGGCCGGCGACCCCACCCGGCCGGTGCTCTCGCCCGGCCCGCCGCGCCTGCACGCCACGGGGACCGAGCACCTCCCCGCGGCGGGGAGCGGCCCAGAGACGGAACGCGGACGCATGGAGAGCGAGGGATCGCGATGACCACGAACCGGCCGGTCGCCGTCGCCCCCGCCGGCGTGCACGAAGCGTTCGAGCGGCAGGCCGCCGCCCGCGGCGGCGCGGTCGCGGTAGCGGCGGCCGACGAATGTCCGGCCCACGCCGAGCCGGACCGGCGGGCCAACCAGCGCGCCCGCCCCCGGCGAGCCCGCCCTCGGCCCGGCGAGCGGCCCGCCGTTGCCCGGCGTGCCGGAGCCGCAGATGCTTGAGCTGCTGAAAGACCGGACCTACCGCAGATACTGGCTGTCGGTGGTGATCTCCTTCCTGGGCGACGCCATGACCAGAGTGACGCTGATCTTCGTCGCCGACCGGCTCACCGACAGCCCCGCCGTGATCGCGATGGTGGTGTTCTCCCAGCTCCTGCCCACCGGCGTGCTCGGCGCGTTCGTCGGGCCGCTGGCCGACAGGTTCCCCAAGCGGGTGCTGCTGGTCGGCTCCGACGTCGGCCGGATGGTCGTCGTGCTGGCCATGATCCCGTTCCTGGACTCGATCTGGACGCTGATGGCGCTCATCGTCCTGGAGGGCGTGGGCAGCGCGTTCTTCGAGAACGCCAGGATTGCCGCCGTCCCCACGATCGTCGGCACGCATCGCATCCCGGTCGCGGTGGCGCTGTTCCAGAGCACGTACCAGACCGTCTACCTCATCGGCCCCGCGCTGGGCGGCCTGCTCATCGCCGTCGGCAGCGTGCCGGTGGTGCTGATGATCGACGCGGCCACGTTCCTGGTGTCCGCGCTGCTGCTGGGCAGCCTCACCGTCCTGCGCGAGCGGCCCGACCCGGGCAGGGAGCACGAGCCGTACTGGCGGTCGCTGCGCACCGGCGTGCGCGGCGTGCTCGCGGTCGGCTCGCTGCGCTTCCTGTTCGTCGTCCTGATCCCCGTCACGCTGGTGTTCGGGCTGTTCACCACCAACTTCAACGCCCAGCTGCTGACCGTGTTCGACCTGCCCGCCATCGAGTACGGCACCACCCAGGCGGTCTTCGCCGGCGGCTCGATCCTGGGCGCGCTGCTCGGCCCGGTGCTGATCCGCCGCTCCGGCTCGCCCGGCGGGCTGCTGGTGGCCGCCGTCGTGCTGTTCGGCCTGGCCATGGCGGCGCTCGGGCCGACGCAGTGGCTGCGTCCTGACCTCGGGCTGTCCGTGGTCGTCCTGTGGTGCGTGCTCACCGGGCTCGGCGCCAGCCTGTACGAGGTCCCCGTCGCGAACACGCTGCTGCGCGACCTGCCGGAGGACCTGCGCGGCCGGGGTGTGGGCCTGCTCCAGGCGGTCACCGTCAACTTCACCCTGATCGGCGTGGCCGCCGGCGGCCTGCTGGGTTCCGCGGCCGGCGTGGCCGATTCGATCATCGTCGCCGGGCTGGCGCTGGTGGTGATCGCCGTCGCGCTCATCGCCCCGTTCGCCCGCTCAGGCAAGAACATTCGCCCGCTCAGGCAAGGACAAAGGGGTATTGAATGAGGTCTGACCTGGTCGTTCCCCTCGCGCCGGCACAACGGCGGCTCTGGGCCCTGGCCGAACTGCGGCCCGACGACCCCTTCTACAGCATCCCGTTCGCGATCGACCTCGACGGCCCGCTCGACGTGCCCGCGCTGCGCCGCTGCCTGGACGAGATCGTGCGCAGGCACGCCCCGCTGCGCGCCGGCGTCCGGCAGGTGGACGGCGACCCGGTGCTCGCCTTCGGCCCCGCCGAGCCGGTGGACCTGCCGACGACCGACCTGAGCGGCCTGAGCGAGGACGAGCGCGCGCTCCAGGCGGACGAGCTCACCGAGGAGCTGGTGCAGCAGCCGTTCGAGCTGACCGGCGACCGGCTCTGGCGCGCGCACCTGCTGCGCCTGGCCGAGCACCGGCACCGGCTGCTGGTCAGCGTGCACCACATCGTCTTCGACGGCCCCTCGATCGGGATCCTCCTGGACGAGCTGACCCGGCTCTACGCCGTCGCCGCCCGCGGCCTGCCCCCCGCCCTGCCCGAGCTGCCGATGGACTACGCCGAGCACCTGCTCCGCCGGCGGCGCGAGAGCGGCGGCGCGCAGGCCGCCCGCGTCCTGCGCTACTGGACGGACCGGCTGACCGGCGCCCCCGAGGCCATGGAACTGCCGCTCGACGGCCCGCGACCGGCCTGGAGCGACCACCGCTGCGCCCGCGTCTCCGTGCCGATCCCGGCCGAGACGCTGGCCCCGCTGCGCGACCTCGCCGCCGCCAGCCAGGTGACCATGTTCATGCTGCTCAAGGCCGCCTGGGACGTCGTCCTGCGCCAGCACGGCGTCACCGACGTGCTCATGGGCGTGCCGCTGGCCGGCCGCGACAGCGTCCAGGCCGGCAGGCTCATCGGCTGTTTCACCCAGCCCGTCGTCCTGCGCACCGAGCTGGCCGGCGACCCGTCCTTCACCGAGCTGCTGGCCGAGGTGCGCCGCGACGTGCTGAACGCGCACGAGCACGGCGAGGTGCCGTTCGAGGAGGTGCTGCGGGCGCTCCAGGTCACCTACGACCCCAGCTACTACCCCTTCTACCAGGTGACGTTCAGCCACCAGGCCGAGGAGCCTGAGCGGGAGGCGGCGGGCGTCGCGTTCGCGGTGCGCCACCTGCGGCTGGAGACCACCCCGGCCGAGCTGGAGATCACGCTGGCGGACGCCGGGCAGGGCCTGCTCGCGCACCTCGATTACCGGCTCGACCTGTTCGAGGAGTCGATCGCCGAACGGATGCCGGCGCGCTTCGCCACCGTGCTCGAACGCATCGCACGCGACGGCGAGGCGCGGGTGTCGGAGCTGACGCGTCCCGACGCGGCCGAGACCCGGCTGGTGGTCGAGGAGTGGAACGACAGCGCCGTCACGTACCCGGCCGACCGCTGCGTCCACCACCTGGTCGAGGCGCAGGCCGAGCGCACCCCCGACGCGGTCGCCGCGCGCCACGGAGCGCGCCGCTGGACCTACCGCGAGCTGGACGAGGCCGCCAACCGGGTCGGCCACCACCTGCGCATGCTCGGCGTGGCGCCGGAGACGGCCGTCGGCGTGTGCCTGCCGCGCTCGCTGGAACTGCTCGCGGTGATCCTGGGCGTGTTCAAGGCGGGCGGCGTGTACGTGCCGCTCGACCCGGAGCTGCCCGGCCGGCGGCTGCGCACCCTGATCGACGACGCCCGCCCGGCGATGATCCTGGCCGGGCCCGACCAGCGGCCGCTGCTGACCGGGATGGGCACGAACCTGGTCACCGTCGACACCGCCGACAGGTGGGCGATGGGCGCGCGGCCGGCGCACCGGGTCGAGTCGTCCGTGGTCGCGGCCAACGCCGCCTACATCCTGTTCACCTCGGGCTCCACCGGCGGGCCGAAGGGCGTCGTGCTGGAGCACCGCAACCTGACCAACCTGCTCACCTGGGCGCACCGGGAGCTGGGCGCGGAGACGTTCGCGTCGGTGCCGCTGATCGGCTCGATGGCGTTCGACGTGTCGATGTTCGAGATCTTCGCCCCGCTGACCTGCGGCGGCACGGTGGTCGTGGCCGAGGACGCGCTCAGCCTGGCCCGCACGCCGGGCGCGGAGACGCTCAGCCTGGTCGTCGCGGTGCCGTCGATCCTGGCCGCGCTGCTCGAGAGCGGCGGGGTGCCGGCGTCCGCGCCGACCGTGATCTCCACCGGCGAGGTGCTGCCGCCCTCGGTGCTGGCCGACCTGTACGCGCTCGAGACCGTCGAGACCGTCCACAACATGTACGCACCGACGGAGACGACCACGTTCTCGCTGTCCAACGTGGTGTACCCGGGCGAGCCGATCCCCATCGGCCGGCCGGTGGACAACACGGTGGCGTACGTGCTCGACGCGCGGCTGCGCCCGGTCGCGCCCGGCGTGGTCGGCCAGCTCCACCTGGGCGGCGCCGGGATCAGCCGCGGCTACCTGAACAAGCCGGGCCTGACCGCGGAACGGTTCGTCCCCGACCCGTTCTCCGCCGCGCCCGGCCGCCGGCTGTACGCCACCGGCGACATGGTGCGCCACCGTCCTGACGGGCGGCTGCAGTTCGTCGGCCGCGTCGACCACCAGGTCAAGCTGCGCGGCTGCCGGATCGAGCTGGGCGAGGTCGAGGCGGCCATGCTGGACCACCCAGGCGTGGCCGAGGCGTGCGCGATGGTGGCCCGCGGCGAAGACGGCAGCGGCGGTAAAGGGGACGCGCTGGTGGCCGCCGTCGTGCCGCGCGCCGGCGAGACCCTCGTGCCCGACGAGCTGCGCGCCCACCTGCAGCGGCGGCTGCCCGGCTACATGGTGCCCGCCCGCGTCTCGATCAGCCCGGGGCTGCCGCTGCTCAGCAGCGGCAAGCTGGACCGTCAGCGGATCCTGCGCGACCTGGCCGCCGCGCCGGCCGCGCGGCACGACGAGCAGGACACCGGCGTCGCGGAGAAGACGGTGGCCGCCGCCTGGGCCGAGGTGCTCGGCCACGCGGTCGAGGTGAACCAGAACTTCTTCGACGCCGGCGGCAACTCGCTGCTCCTGGTGCTGCTGCGCGAGCGGCTGCGGCAGGCGTTCGACACCGAGCTGCACGTCACCGACCTGTTCCGCTACCCGACCGTACGCACCATGGCGGCGTTCCTGTCGGGCGACCGCGGGGAACCCGGCGTCGCGGGGGACGGCCGCGGAGCAGCCAGGCGGGACGCGCGGCAGGCGCGGGCCCGCCGCAGGGACCGGCACCCCGGCTAGCGCCGGCATGGACATCGGCGCCTGCCAGGCGATCGTCACCGGCGCGGCGAGCGGTCTGGGCCGGGAGTTCTGCGCGGGACTGGCCGGGACGGGCGCCCGCGTGGTGGCCATGGACCGCGACCGCCGCGGCCTGCGCCGCCTGGCCGACGAGCTCGGCATCGCAGCCTACCAGGTGGACGTGGCGAAGGAGGACGAGGTGGCCGCGGCCGTGCGCCGCGCCTTCGACGAGCGCGGCCCGGCCGACGTGCTGATCAACAGCGCCGGCGGCTACCGCGACGGGCTGCTGCTGAAGGACGGCGGCGACGCCCCGGCCGCCATGCCGCCGGCCCGGTGGCGCACGGGCGTCGGCACCGACCTGACCGGGACCTTCCTGATGACCAGGGAGGTCACCCGGCGCATGGTCGAGCACGGGGTCGAGTCCGGCGTCGTCGTCACCATCTCCTCGATCTCCCGCGCCGGCAACGCCGGGCAGGCGGGCCACGCCGCGGCCAGGGCCGGCGTGGTGGCCTTCACCCGCTCCGCCGCGCTCGAACTCGCCCCGCACGGCATCCGCGCCGCGGCCATCGCCCTCGGCCTCGCGGACCCGCCGGCGCTCGCCGCGATGGACCCGGGGCGGCTGGCGGCCTGGATCGCGGAGGTCCCGCTGCGCCGGCTGGGCCTGCCGGGGGAGATCCTGGCCGGGGTGCGGTTCATCATCGAGTGCGACCACTTCAACGGCCGCTGCCTGGAGATCGACGGCGGCCTCGCGACGTGACCGATCAGGCATGTCTCGAGAAAAGGCGAAAATCCGGGCGGCTGGCTACCGTACCCAGACGGGGGACGGGACCGGTGCGCGAACTGCCGAGCGGCCGACAGGCCGCGCCACGATCAGGGAGGACACCGTGAGCTACCCGCGCGACGACCAGATCTACCTGGTCGTGATCAACCATGAGGAGCAGTACTCGATCTGGCCCGACGACCAGCCACCGCCGCACGGCTGGCGCGAGGCGGGCAAGCGGGGCACCAAGGCCGAATGCCTCGACCACATCAGCCAGGCCTGGACGGACACGCGCCCGCTGAGCCTGCGCCTCCACATGACCGACGACTGATCACCCTCATAACCACCGTGCGCGCCGCCGCGGGCCTCCCGGCGGATCGGGCGGTCGGATCGATGCCGATCGGGGCCGGGGGTGAACCGGCGGCGGCGGGCCCGCGTATCCCTCGACGAACGACCGACCGCCGACCCGCCCCCGGACGGGTGACCCTGCCACGAGGACCCCGCCACGAGGACCCTGCCATGAGGACACGGCCATGAAGACACTGCCAGGGACCGGCCGCGCGCGCCCGCTGGTCGTCGGCGGCGGGATCGCCGTCACCGCCGGGCTCGCGCTCACGTTCATGTTCTCGGTCGCGCGGGACGCCGCCCCGGCCAGCGGGGGGACGCCGCCGGGCGGCCCGCCCGCCGCGAGCGCGCCGCCGAGCCGGCCGATGACCGTCGAGGAGCTGGCCGACACGGCCGGCTGCGTCAAGCGCTCGCTGCAGACCGACGCGGCCGAGTTGCGCCAGGGCGCCTGCCAGACCGGCCGGGAGAACCTCACCATCGTCACGTTCGCCTCCGAACAGGGCAAACGGGCGTGGCTGGACTACGCCCAGATGTACGGTGGCACGTATCTGGTGGGCTCGCGCTGGGTCGTCGTCGGTCCGGCGGCGCCGCTGATGGCGTTGCAGGGCAAGGCCGGCGGCGCCATCGAGTCCCCGCATCACGGCATGCACGGCTGATCCCGCCTGCGGGGTTCAGCGCAGCGGCTCGTAGTGCAGCCCGACCACGCCGCAGTCGAACGGCCGCGCCGCCACCAGCCGCAGCCGCTGGTGCCCGGCCCCGGCGGGGAACAGCGAGAGCCCGGCGCCGATCGCGATCGGGTTGACGAACAGGTGCAGCTCGTCGATCAGCCCCCGGGAGATCAGCTCGCGGCCGAGCGTGGCGCCGCCGGCGACCATCACGTCACCGCCGGGCGCGGCCTTCAGCTCGTTGATCGTCTCGGTCAGGTCGCCGCCGGCGACGACGGCGTTCTTCCACGGGGACTCGGTGAGGCTGCGCGAGACGACCACCTTGGGCGTGTCGATCATCTTGTCGATGCCCTCCTCGGTCTCGCCCTCGGGCCGGGACTCCCAGGCCGGGATGAAGCCCTCGGCGAGCACGCGGCCCAGCACGATGCAGTCGACCCGCTCCCACAGCTTCTCGACGTGGGCGTTCAGGTCGCCGGTCCACGGGGTCGCCCCCGCCCAGTCCATCTCGCCGTCCGGGCCGCCCACGAAGCCGTCGGCGGTGATCTGCAGCTGGAGCTTGACCTTACGCATTTCGGTGGTTCCTTTCGGGTTCCGCTCTGGTGTGTTGTCTCTAAGGTGCCGCGCGCCTCTTACGGTCTTCTTCCGCGGTTCTTAAGGTCGCGCGGAAGGCACTCTCACGACCCGGGCGCGGCGGACCAGGTCAGCTCGGCGCGGGCGTCCTCGGCCCGGGCGCGCTCGCGCGCGTACTCGCGCATCAGGTCGTGGAAGGTGTAGCGGCCGGGCTCGCACTCCTCGATGAGGTGCGCGGCGGCGAGCCTGCCCAGCACGGCGTCGGCCTCCGCGGCGCCCGTCCCGACGAGCGCGGCGGCGGACTCGGCGGTGAACGCCGCCCCGGGCAGCAGGCCGAGCAGCCGGAACAGCCGCTGCGCGGGCGGGTCGAGCCGGTCGTAGGACAGGTCGAACGCCTCGCGCACGGCCGCGTGCGGGTCGCCGTTGACCGTCAGCGACGACAACCGGCTGCCGATGTGCCTGCGCATCTGACCGGCCAGGTCACCGGGACGCCCGAGCATGCCCGCCGCCGCGATGCGCAGCGCCAGCGGCAGGTGCCCGCAGATCCCGGCCAGCTCCCTGGCGGCCTCCCGCTGGCCGGTCAGGTGCTCGCCGCCGAGTATCTCGCCCAGCAGGGTGACCGCCTCGTCCGGGTCCAGCAGCCCGAGCCGGACGAGTGCCGCGCCGTCCCTGGCGACCAGCCCGGACAGCCGGTCCCTGCTGGTGATCACGGTGGCGCAGCGGCGGCCGCCGGGCAGCAGCGGCCGGACCTGCTCCTCGCTGCCCGCGTTGTCCAGGACCACCAGGACGTGCCGGTCGGCCAGCAGGCTCCGGTAGGCCGCGCTGGCCTCCTCCACCGAGTCCGGCACCCGGTCGGTGGGCACGCCCAGCCCGCGCAGGAACCGTCCGAGCGCCTCGATCGGGCGCAGCGGGCGTTGCGCCGAGTGGCCGTGCAGGTTGACGTAGAGCTGGCCGTCGGGGAAGCGGGACCTGATCCGGTGCGCCCAGTGCACGGCCAGCGCCGTCTTGCCGACCCCGCCCACGCCGGTCACCACCGCGACCGCCACCGTCGCGCCGCCGGTCGCCACCCGGTCGAGCAGGGCCAGCTCGGCCGTCCGCCCGGTGAACTGGCCGGGTCCTGGCGGCAGCTGCGCGGGCGCCGAGGCCACCGCCACCTCGAAGTCCCCGTCGAAGCCCGCGCTCACGGACGGCGCGGGCCCGGGCGAGCCGACCGGGCGGACGAGCCCGCGCAGGATGCGCTGGCGAAGCTGGCGCAGCTCGGGCCCGGGGTCCAGGCCCAGTTCCTCGATCAGTCTGCGGCGGGTCCGCTCGTAGCGCTCCAGCGCGTCCACGCGGCGGCCCGCCCGGCATAAGGCCAGCATGAGCAGCCCGACCAGCCGTTCACGGAAGGGATGCTCGGCGACCAGCGCGTTCAGCTCGGGTATCAGCACCGCGTCGCGGCCCGCCCGCGTCTCCGCCGTCAGGCACTCCTCGGTGACAGACAGCCGTTCCTCCCCTAAGGTGTCGCGCAGCCGATCGAGCAGCTCGCCACCGGAGATCCCGGTCAGCGGCTCGCCCCGCCACAGGGCCAGGGCGTATCTCAGCCCGCCGGCCTGCGCCTCGGCGGTGCGCAGCGTGCGCGCGTACGTGACCGCGCGCCTGAACTCGTGCACGTCCACCTGCTCGGTGGGCAGTGCGAGCAGGTAGCCCTGCGGGTTGTAGGTGATCGTGACGCCCGCCCTGGTCAGGGCGGGGCGCAGCCGGGAGACGTACCCCTGTACCAGGCTGCGCGCGCCGGCCGGCGGCCGCTCTCCCCACAGCCCCTCGATCAGCCGGTCGACGGAGACGGTGCGGCCCGCCTCCAGCGCCAGCAGTGCCAGGGCCGCGCGTTGCCGCGGTTGTCCCAGCAGGATCTCCTGGCGTCCCCGCCAGGCTCGCACCGCCCCCAGCAGCCCGATCTTCACCACGTGCTCCGTGCCCCGCAGTTTCGGTCCGTCCGACATAAGGCTCTCCGTCTGACACATTGTGTTACAGGCCGTCATTCGAATGACACGAGCCGCAGTCCAGTCGAAATCCTGCCGGAGCCAAGCCCTCGTACAGCGTGGTCCGGCACTCTGAACGCGATCTCGGGGGTTCATTCGACAACGAACGGCCCGAAGATCAAGAGGACCATCCGGCGGCCAACGCCGGCACCGCTCCACCAGGGCCACGATGATCACCGGTCCTCACCGGGGCGGTCGCCGGGTCGTCCGCGCGCCGCCGCATACGCCGTGTCATATCGGAACGAGGCAACCTTGTCCTGTGCACACCACGACGTAACGAAGGACTTCGCCGGTGTCGTCGCCCGTCACCCGGGCCGGCCGGCGATCGTCCACAACGGTCACCCCATCACCTACGCCGAGCTCGCCGGCTGGGTGGCCGAGACGGCCCGGCGGCTCGGGCCGGACCCGGGCACGGTGGGGGTGCCGGCCGCCCGCTCACCCGCGACCGTGGCCGCCCTGCTCGGCGTCCTGGCGGCGGGCGGCGCCTATCTGCCGCTCGACCCGGCGCACCCGCAGGCGCGCCGGGAGTCGATGCTGACGGCCGCCGCCTGCTCGACCGTGCTCACCCCGCCAGGACTCCCGGAACGGCCGCCCGCGCCAGGACTTCCGGAACGGCCGCCCGCGCCCGTCGCCTGGGACGTCCCGGCGGACCGGCCGGCGTACGTCCTGTTCACCTCGGGCTCCACCGGCGCGCCCAAGCCGGTGGTCACCCCGCGCCGGGCCATCGGCATCGTGACCGGCGCGCTGCGCGCCCTGTTCGGTCTCACCCCGGCCGATCGCGTGCTGCAGTTCGCCTCGCTGAACTGGGACACCTGCTTCGAGGAGATCCTGCCCACGCTGACCACGGGCGCCGCGCTGATCATTCACGACCACGCGTACGCGGGAGCGTTCCACCGCCTGCTGCGCATGCTCGCCGACCAGCGCGTCACCGTGCTGAACCTGCCCACGGCGTACTGGCACGAGCTGGTACGCCACCTGACCGACACCGGCACCACCCTGCCCGGGTGCGTCCGGCTGGTGGTCATCGGCGGCGAGGCGGTGCGCCCGGCCCGGCTGGCGGACTGGCGCGCGCTGCCCGGCACCGGCGCGATCCGCCTGCTCAACACCTACGGCTGCACCGAGACCACGCTGATCACGCACGCCGCCGACCTGCACGGCCCGCGCACGATCGGCCCGAGCACAGCCGGCCCGAGCACAGCCGGCCCGCGCACGGTCGGCTCGCACCCGGGCGGCCCGGCGGACGGCGGAGGCCGGGCGCCGATCGGACGCCCGCTGCCGCACGTCGGCCAGCTCGTCAGCGACGAGGGCGAGCTGCTGGTCGGCGGGCCCGCGCTGGCGCTCGGCTACCTGGGCCTGCCCGCGGCCACCGCCGAACGGTTCGCCGAGCTCGGCGGCGAGCGGTGGTTCCGCACCGGCGACCGGGTCAGCGTGTCGGCGGACGGCACGCTCGTCCACGAGGGACGGCTCGACCACGAGCTCAAGATCCGCGGCATCCGGGTGGACCCCGGCGAGGTCGAGGCCCAGATCGCGGCGCATCCCCGGGTGGGCGCCGTCGCGGTGGCCGGGGTCACCGTCGCCGACCACACCACGCTGGCCGCCTACATCGTGCCCAGCGCCGCCGCCCAGGCGGCCCAACCGGCCGCGGCCGGCGTGCTGGTCGCCGAGGTGCGGGACTTCCTGCGCGACCGCGTGCCGTGCCACCTCGTGCCCGCGCGCATCACGGTCGTGCCCGAGCTGGTGCACACCGCCAGCGGCAAGGTCGACCGCGCCGCGTCCCACCGCCGCTACGCGGGGCCGAGCGCGCCCCGGCACACCCCGCTGAAGGAGGAGACGACCTCATGAACGCCGACGCCCTGGCCGACGTCTTCCGGCGCGTCCTGGAGACCCCGGGCATCGGCCCGGACTCCGACTTCTTCGAGTCGGGCGGGGACTCTCTGCTCGCCACCCGCGTCCTGAGCGCCGTCGCCGCCGCCTGCGGCGTCGAGCTGGACTTCGACGACTTCCTGGACGCCCCCACCCCGGCCGCGCTGGCCAAGAAGATCGCGAGCGCGGCATGAACGTCGTCGTGGTGGGCGCCGGCCTGGCCGGGCTCACCGCCGCCGCCGACCTCGTCGCGGCCGGCGTCGAGGTCACCGTGCTCGAAGCGCGCGAGCGGGTCGGCGGCCGTACCCACGGCATCGAGGTCGCCCCGGGCAGCTGGGCCGACGCCGGCGCGGCCTACCTGGGCGACCGGCACACCGCCCTGCTCGCCCTGCTGGCCGAGCTGGACCTGAAGACCACGCCGACGGTCACGACCGGCGGCAGCAGGTTCGCGCTCGGCGGCGACGGCGACAGGACCAGCTCGGGCAGGTTCCCGCCGCTGTCGGCGGTCGCGCTGGGCGAGCTGTTCGAGTCGCTGGAGGAGCTGACCCGCCAGGTGCGCGCCGACGCCCCCTGGCTGTCGGTGGACGCCGACCGGCTGGACGGACGCACCGCCGCCGACTGGGCCGGCGAGCACCTGCGCCACCCGGATGCCCGGCTGTTCTTCCCGCTGTTCCTCGGCGAGATGATGGCCGCGGACCCGGCCGACGTGTCCGTCCTGCACCTGGCCTTCTACCTGCGCTCCGGCGGCGGGATCCGCTATCTCAACGCCTTCGCCGGCGGCGCGCAGGACAGCAGGGTCGACGGCGGCGCGCACCAGCTGTGCGAGCGGCTGGCGGCCCGGCTGGGCGAGCGGGTGCGGCTGGGCACGCCGGTGCGCGCCGTCCACCAGGACGGCGACGGCGTGACCGTGGTGGCGCGGACGGGCGAGTTCCGTGCCGACGCCGCGGTGATCGCGGTGCCGCCGCTGCTCGCCGACGCCATCGAGCACCGGCCAGGGCCGCCGGCGCCCCGCTCCGGCGGACGCGTCGCGCCCGGCTGCGCGGTCAAGGTGCACCTGATCTACCCGACGCCGCTCTGGCGCGAGCAGGGGCTGTCCGGCTGGTCGGTCAGCGAGCACGGCCCGCTGCTGTCCACCGTGGACGACTCGCCCGCGGACGGCGCGGTGGGCGTGCTGACCGGGTTCGTGACCGGCAGGGAGGCGCACCGGTTCGCCGCGCTGCCCGCCGCCGAGCAGCGCGCCCAGGCGTTGGCCCAGGCGGAACGGCTGTTCCCCGGCCTGCCCGCGCCGATCGCCTGCCACGTCACCGACTGGATCAACCAGGACTACAGCAGGGGCTGCTACGCGGCCCTGTTCGGGCCGGGCGACTGGCCGCGCCTCGGCCCCGGGCTCACCGCCCCGCACCGGCGGGTGCACTGGGCCGGCACCGAGACGAGCACCGAGTTCTTCGGCCTGATGGAAGGCGCCATCCGATCGGGACACCGGGTGGCCGCAGAGATCAAGAAATCGTACGGACGGAGGGACGACCATGTCTGACAGCACGTCCATCGCCCCCCTGGCGGTCCGGCAGGGGTTCATGACCGAACCCGGCCTGGGCGCCGGCAACTTCCTCGACCACGCGCTCGCGGCCAACCCGCACCGCGCCGTGCCGTTCATCTACAGCGACCACGACCACCGCGGCCAGGTGGTGCTGCGCGGCCACAGCCTCACCGACCTGGCCGCGCTGCGCGACAGGTACGCCACCTGGTACCACGCCAACGGCGTCAGGCCGGGCGAGCCGGTCGGCATCGTGGTGGCCGAGGGGCTCGAACCGCTCATCCACTTCCTGGCGCTCACGGCGCTCGGCGCCATCCCGACGATGATCAACGACGCGATGCGGCCCGACGTCATGGTCGGCTACCTGGAGCACGTGGGCGTCGCGGGCGTGGTCGCCGACGACACCACCAGGCTGCAGTTCGCCTACCGCAACGCCCCGCGCAGCCGGCCGCGCTTCCTCGCGCAGGCCGCCGAGGTACGCGCCTACGACGCCGCCGCCGGACGGCTGCCGGAGGTCTACCCGTACCGGCACGAACCGGACGACATCGTGGCGCTGATCCACTCCTCCGGCACCACCGGGACGCCGAAGTCGACCACGCTCGGCCACCGCAGCTTCTGGGACGGCAAGCAGGCCAGGATGGAACGTTTCCCGGCCGAGCCGTACGACCGGCTGATGTCGCTCATGCCGCACACCCACGCCGGCGGGCTCAGCTACTTCCTCACCGCGGTCCTGCTCGGGCTGCCCACCGTGATCATGTCGGACTGGCGGCGGAGCGTCGTCGAGCCGGTCATGGAGGCCTTCCAGCCGACCATGGTGGCCTCCTTCCCGCGCACGTTCGTGGAACTGGCCACCGGCGAGCTGCCGGTCAAGGGCGCGGCCAAGGTGCACTCCTGGTTCAACACCGGGGACAGCGCGCACTACGGGCACATCAGGCGGCTGGTGCAGCTCGGCGAGCGGCCCGCCGGGCTGATCCAGTCGTGGCTGCTGCCGGCCGGCGCCGCCGCGGGCGAGACGCTGCCCGGCTCGCAGTTCATCGACGGGCTCGGCTCGTCCGAGATGGGGATGGCGCTGTTCGGCCAGATCACCTCGCCGGAGACGGCGCGCGCCGACCGGTGCGTGGGCAAGGCGCAGGCCGCGGTGATCAAGGCCGCGGTGCTGGACGAGAACGGCGCGGAGGTCCCCGACGGCACGGTCGGCCTGCTCGGCGTGATCACTCCGTCGCGCACCCCCGGCTACTGGAACGACTCCCGCCTGACCCGCAGCTTCGAGCTGAACGGCTACTGGCTGACCGGCGACGTGGCCCGCAGGGACGCCGAGGGCAACTTCTACCACCTCGACCGCACCGTGGACGTCATCGACACCGCCCACGGCCCGGTCTACAGCCTGCCGATCGAGGAGATCCTCATCGCCGACTGCGCGGACCTCGTCCAGGACTGCTCGGTGGTCGGGGTGCCGGGACCGGCCGGGCAGCGGCCGATCGCGGTGGTCCGGCTGCAGGCCGACGCGGTCGGCGCGGCGGCCGAGGAGGTGCGCGAGAAGGCGAACAAGGCGCTAGCCGACGCCGGCCTGGCCACGCTCGCCGCCGTCGTCATCGCCAGGACCGACGCGGACTACCCGCTCGGCCCCACAGGCAAGGTGCTCAAGCGCGAGCTCCGCACCCGGCACGCGGCGTTGTTCGCCGGATGAGCCTGCCGATGAACGACGACGCCCCCGGGCAGCCCGCCCGCCGGCCCTACACCTACGCGCGCCGGCCGCTCGCGGAGCCGGACTGGCGGCGGCTGCCGGGCTGGCGCGGCGTGACCGAGGCGCAGTGGCGCGACGCCCAGTGGCAGCGCGCCCACTGCGTCAAGACCCCTCGCCAGCTCCGCCAGGTGACCGGCGACCTGCTCCAGGAGTCGTTCTACGCCGACCTGGCCGCCGACGCCGAACGCTTCGCGACCATGTCGATGCTGATCACGCCGCAGTTGCTCAACGTGATGGCCAGGGACGCCGGCGCCGGCCCGGCCGGCTACACCGAGGCGTTCCTGGCCGACCCGGTCCGCCGCTACCTGCTCCCGGTGCGCTCGGACCGGCACCCCGTCTGGCCGAGCCACCCGCGGGCGCAGCGCGACTCCCTGCACGAGGCCGAGATGTGGGTGGTGGAGGGCCTGACCCACCGCTACCCGACCAAGGTGCTGGCCGAGCTGCTGTCCACCTGCCCGCAGTACTGCGGGCACTGCACCCGGATGGACCTGGTCGGCGCATCGACCCCGCAGGTCGTCAAGACCAGGCTGACACTCAAGCCGGTCGACCGGCAGGAGCTGATGCTCGACTACCTCAAGCGCACGCCCGGCGTGCGCGACGTGGTGGTCTCCGGCGGCGACGTGGCCAACCTGCCGTGGCCGCGGCTGGAGGCGTTCCTGCTGCGGCTGCTGGAGCTGGAGTCGGTACGCGACATCCGGCTGGCCACCAAGGCGCTGGTCGGACTGCCGCAGCACTGGCTGCAGCCGGCCGTGGTGTCGGGCGTGGCCAGGGTCGCCGCGGTGGCCAGGCGGCGCGGCGTGAACCTGGCCGTGCACACCCACGCCAACCACGTGAACTCGGTGACTCCGCTGGTCGCCGAGGCGGCCGGGGCGCTGCTCGAGGCCGGCGTACGCGACGTGCGCAACCAGGGCGTGCTGCTGCGCGGGGTGAACACGACCGCCGCCGACCTGCTCGACCTGTGTTTCGCGCTGCAGGGCGAGGCGCAGATCCTGCCGTACTACTTCTACCTGTGCGACATGATCCCCAACGCCGAGCACTGGCGGATCCCGGTCCACGAGGCGCAGCGCCTGCAGGAGTCGATCATGGGCTACCTGCCGGGGTACGCCACGCCGCGCCTGGTGTGCGACGTGCCCTACGTCGGCAAGCGCTGGGTGCACCAGGTCGACGGATACGACCGGGAGCGCGGCATCTCGTACTGGACCAAGAGCCACGGCATCGGCCTCGGCGAGCCGGCCGACCTGGCGCGGAGGTTCCCGTTCTACGACCCCATCGACACCCTGCCCGAGCCCGGCCGCCGCTGGTGGTCGGGCGAGGGAGCCGACCCGGAGGCATCATGAGCACGCTGCGCCGCATGTGCTGGATCTTCCCCGACCGGGAGTCCACCCTGGCCACCTCGATCTGGCACCCGTTCTTCTGGGACATGTACGCCGAGGTGGCCGAGGAGCTCGGCCTGACCTGGTGCAGGCACTCCACCGACGCCGTCACCGTCGACGCCCGCGACCCGGGCAAGCCCCGCGTCTACGTCGACAGGGAACCCGTCACCCCCGAGGACACGCTGTTCATCACCGCGCTGTACTCGCTGCCGTACCAGTCGGCGGACATCTTCAACCAGTACGCGCTCTACGCCGTGCTGCAGCAGGCGGGCTTCTACCTGCCGTTCCCGCCGGCCCTGTCGCCGCTGGCCAACGACAAGCTGGCGACGATGCTCTACCTGCACGACGCGCCGATCCCGCCGATCCCGACGCTGCGCATCGGCACCGGCCGCGACATCGGCAAGCACCTGTACGAGGTGGCGCTCGACGAGCTGACCTACCCGGTCATCGTCAAGCCGTCCGGGTGGTGCGGCGGCGGCGGGGTGAACCTGGCCCGCGACTCCGAGGAGATCCGCGGCCTGGCCAGCCTGGCGCAGGGCGGCGACACCACGCTGGTGGTCCAGCCGTACCTGGGAGACGGCACGATCGACTACCGGGTCTACGTCATCGACGGGGAGCCGTACGCGGTGATGAAACGCATCCCCGAGCCGGGCTCGCCGGTCGCCAACGCCAGCAGGGGCGGCACGATGGAGTTCCCGCCCGTCCCTGTC
>NZ_JABCPZ010000208.1 GCF_013283785.1 Nonomuraea antri | reverse complement strand
GTGGGGGTGACCCGCCGCCCCACGGTGGGGGCGGCGGGCGCGATGGCCTGCGCGGTCACTCGGCCGCCCTGGCGAACCCAGCAGCGACAGCGGCGCGGGCGGCCTTCTCCGCCAGCTCGGGGTTGACGCCGGTACTGATGATCGCGTTCGCCAACGCCTTCACGTCCGCTTCGGTCGCGTCGGCCTCGATCAGGTCGGCAGCAGCAGCGAGAGTCGCGGCCAGGCTGCGGGCGTCATCGGGGTGGAAGTACTGGGACTTGTCCTTGATCTCGACCTCGGGGCCACTGATCCAGCCCTCGGAGCGCACCACGTCGGGGCTCGGCCGGTCGAGGATGATCGGCGCGGGCTGGCCAGCGGCCTCGTACAGCTTGCGCACCACGTCGGGCAGGTCGGCGGACGGGTGGATGCGAAGGGAGTCGCCCTCAGCGTCGGTGTGCTTGTGCTCGACGGGCTTGGGCAGGCCGGCGGCCTCGCGGATGGCGTCGAGGATCGCGGGCACCTGCTCGCGGGGCATGTGGGCGGCGTTGCTGTCGATGAAGACCCCAGCGGTCTTTGTCGAGCGCTCGATCACCAGGTGGTCGCCGTGCACGTCCTTGAAGGTGGTCACTTGGTCTCCTCGGTGGGCAGGGTGATACCGGCCTTGAGCAGGGCGCGGGCAACATCGGTCGAGAGCGTGTGCTCTCGGAGGGCCTCAGCGAGCAGCTCGTCCAACTGCATGACTGCCTCGGCAGGCGGGTCGGCGTCGAGCGCCATGGCGGCCAGCACCGCCGCAGCGCTGAGCATCTCCGCCGAGCTGAGGTAACCGCGGGTGCTGCCGTAAGCGGCGATGCGGTCGCCCCGACGCACGAAGGTCAGCGCGCCGCCGAGCGTGAACTCCCGGACCGGCACGTGGTTCCACCAGGCCGGCCGAGCGAGCATGAGCGGCGGCTCGACACCGACGGAGCGGTAGAGCGCGTCCACAATGCCGGGCAGGTCATCGAGGGTGACATACACGCCCTGCGACTCGACGTACGCCGTCTCGGGACGGTGGTTCGACTGGCGAACGCTCAGCACGTCGCCGCAACCGTCAGCGTGCTTGCCCAAGGGCTCGCTCGGCATCTCCTGGCCAGCGGCCCTGTAGAGGGCGGCCACGAGCTCGGGCAACTGACGCCGGACGAAGCGGCCCGTCCTTCCGTTGAGAGACAGGGAGATCCCGTCCTCGGTGTTGGGAGTCCTCGCGGCTCGGAAGGTACCGCCCGAGGTGGTCGTGATCGTGGTGTCGGTGTTCTTGCCCATCAAGCACCGCCCTTCCCCTGGCAGAGGGCACAGCCCGGGCAGGCAGGGTGCTCGCCCTCGGGGTGATCCCACGCGACGGGGCCACCGGTGTACTCGTGGCCGCCGCGATGAGCGACGGCAGCGTGGTAGATAGCGCCGGCGGGCTCGTAGCGCTTGGGGTCGTAATCACGATTAGCGGTGGGGAGGATGGCCATCAGGCACCGCCCTCGACCAGGTCGACGACCTCGGCCCACCGGTCCGACACCGCGCGCAGGAGCGTCTTGTCACGCTCCATGGCGGCGGTCGCCGACTCCCACAGGCCCTCGTCGCGGAACTGCTCGATCTCAGCCGAGATCAGCGCATCCAGCGTGGTCGGGTCGAGCGCGTCCAGCTCCCACGACGAGCGGCCGTGCTCCCGGATGTAGCCAGTCGCGCGGGAGTCGGTCAGCTTGGCCGGGTTCGGCGGCGGGTTGTACCTGCGAACCTGGTCCATGTTCAGCGCGATCCGCCGCACGTCCACGGTGGCGCCGAACAGCCCGAACCGCTCCTCGATGTCGCGCGTCATGTCCACGCCGCTGGGGTCGTGGTCGCCGAGGTGGATGACGACGCACTTCTTGCCGTCTTCCTGGTGGTCGATCATGCGGCGGGCGGCCCGCCACAGCTCCGACTGGCTGGTGTAGCCACGGCAGGAGAAGTAGTCGACGTCGTAGCGCTGGGCCGTCCTGCCGATCACGCCGGAAAGGGCGTCCTTCTCGACCCACACCTCGACGCGGTACGGCTGGAGCGCCCACCGGTCGGTCATGTAGCCAGCCGCCGAGCTGCTGATGATCTCGTCAGGCGAGTCCCAGTGGCCCAGCCCTCGCAGGCCGCGCGTCCGGTCGATGACGTGGTACCAGTCCAGCTCACCGGCCAAGCGGGCGTCGTTGATGATCGACCCCAGCCGCTTGTACGACTGCTGGGTGTTGGGGATCAGGTCGGCGGCGACGAACCGGTAGTAGAGCTGACGCAACGTCAGGTCGAGGCCCTGCATGGCGTAGTCGCGGCAAAACCGGTCAGCCTGGGCGATGATCGCCTGATGGGCGGGGGTGAACGTCTTGGGGACGTAGCAGATGCGCGGCATCAGATGCTCCGGGGGGCGTAGGGGGACGCGAAGAACAGGGCGCCGGTCTTGGCGCGGATGCCGGGCTCGTCAGCCCAGTCGAACGTGAACGGGTCGAGCCACAGCTCGGCCGGCAGGTCCGGAGCGGCGAGGTCGGCCAGGTCGGCCGCCGCGCGGCGGCCGACGAGGCGGGAGAGGACGCTCATCACGTGAGCGCCTTGGCGAGCAGCTCGGCGTCGTCCAGGTCCTCCGCGTCCAACCCGAGCCACACCGTCACGCGAGCGCTCCCACGCTGGCCATCGGCGCGCAACTGCCCGCCCAAGCTGGTGGTGTAGCGGAGCACCTCCCACGACACCTCCGTGAGATGCTCGGCGTATGCGCGGATGGCGTCGCGGTTCTCCAAGCCGACGCCGGGCATCTGAATCCGGGTGACCAGCTCGTTGGACATGGGCTGGGGGAAGACCTCGTAGACGGCCGGGATGGGAAGCCCAGGGATGCGGGCGAGTTCAGCCAGGGCGTCCAGGGCGGCGGTGTACTGCTCCCCCCTGGTCATGGGCTGCGGTGCGATGATGGTCATGTCCTGCCTCTCTCGGTGGGGACAGCGGGCGTCCAGGGCCGTAGCGGGGCCGGGCGCCCGCGCGCCGTTCAGGCGCTGTAGCGGCGGCCGGGGGTGGCCGTCAGGTCGGTCTTGCTCGCGGCGGCCGTGCGCGTGGCGCGGCGGCTGCGGGTGGCGGGGAGCGGCGTCGGCTCGACAACCGGGGCGGCCGGGTCCTCGGCGGGCTCCTCAGGAAGCACGGTCTTGCCCCGGGCGTGCGCGGCGATGACCGCGCCAAGCTGAGCGTCCGTGTAGTGGACCTTGTTGCCGATCAGGGTGTGCTCGTAGCCGCGCGTGGCGAGCTCCTCCAGGAGGTTCGCGGTCGCCCGACCGCCGATGCGGGCGGCGCCCTCGGCCGGCGTGTAGCACCGGTACGAGGGGGGCGGCTCCTGACGCTCGGGGGCCATAGTTGTATTACCGGCGCCGCCAATGATTTGCGTCACAGTTGAGTCAAGCGCGGCGGCCAGAGCCTTGAGCATTTTGGCCGTCGTGGCGCGGTTGCCACGCTCAAGGTGACTCAGGTGCTGCCTGGTGATTCCGAGGCGTTCGGCCAGCTCATCCATGCTCAGACCGGCCGCCTCTCGCAGGGCGCGGATGCGTGCGCCCTGCGCTTGGCGAGGGTTAGTGACGGGACTCACACAGGACACATTAGGACTCAAGAAGACTCAGGCGCAACCTGAGTCCCGATTGCGGTTTGGTCGCGTAGGACTCAAAATGACTCACAGCGGTGACGCACCAGGCGCGCGGAGACTGGGAATGGGGGCGCGCGTATGGATTGACCTGCAAGAAGTGGCAGCGAGTAAGGTTTTCTTACTCGACAGTCATGGACTCACATCACGACTCACAGAGCGGATCCAGGATCTGACATGGACGCCCCCACGCAACGCGAGGCGTGGCAGCGCCTCGGCACACTACTCCGCGCCCGCCGGGCGGAGATCGACCCTCGATACAAGAACCGAGCCTTGTTCTGCGAGGAACGTGGCATGACCCCCCGTGTCATCTCCGACCTTGAAGGAGCCCGGCGTCGCAACTTCGAACCCGAGACGCTACGCCTCATCGAAATCGCCTACGAACTAGCCCCAGGAGCCATCACCGACGCGACGAAAGGCACGCCCGTTGACTGCCTACGCACCGCCACGCCACCACGGGAACGCTCAGCGAGGATCTCCACCGAGGCCGGCGTGCTGATCGTGCCCGGGCTGGGCGAGCTGCCCCCCGCCGGCCAGCGAGTCGTCCAGGAGCAAGCGGAACGGCTCACAAGCGACATCGCCCGGCTACTCAAGGAAGGCGGAACGATCGACGGCTTGACACTCCCCCCCCAGGAGGACTGAGATATCCGGGCGCATCCCCCGAAAGATCGCGCTCTCTTTTGCTCTGGTGTTCGGATACCTGTCTCATGTAGAACTTTTGTGATTAAAAGACGCACGATCACGCACGATTCGCGCAAACTACGCGCAGCTCCTAGGGACCGCCCGTGAAGAGTTTCCAAATCGTCCTCGCCTCCTCCGACCAGCTGATGGGCCGACTGGTGAGCGTATTCGTCAGCAAGTCGGAGGAGGAGGGGGTGACGACCCTGATCCACATCGACCACATCGAGCGCGATGCGATCCCTAGCGTGGTCAAGGCCGTCCGTAAAGGGTTCGAGGGCTTCCGCCTGCTGCCCGAACCCGTCGCCGACCCCACGACGCCGTTCCAGCTCATCGTCGACGCCGACACCGAAACCCCCGAGATGCGACTCACTCCCGGCGGGCTCATCGAGTACCTGCCCAAGGACGTGATCAGCGCCGAGCTGGAGGCGCAGGCCGCGCAGGCCGCCGCTGATCTGCTGTGCTTCTACGCGCCTCCCGCCAACTACCGCGGACGCGGTCCCCGGAAGGGGGTGCCGCCCAGCCTGTAGGCCTCACCCGAGGCCAGAGAGGAAACCGAGAGGAACTGATGGCACATCCCGAGTACAGAGGGAAGGACCGGCACGGGCGCGACCGCTGGCGCGTCAAGTGGCCGAGGCCCGGGGAGCCGGGCAAGTACGACTCCGCCAGCCACGACGACCACGGCGAGCCGTTCCTGACGGAGAAGGCCGCCCAGGACTACGGCGACGAGCAGGAACGCGAGATCCGCAAGGGCCGGTACAAGGACCCGCGCCGAGGTCAGATCACCTTCAAGGAATGGTCCGAGACGTGGTACGACTCCCTTGACCTGGAGCGTTCCACGATGCGGAAGTACAAGCGGATGCTCAAGGGCCACATCATGAAGCGATTCGGGCACCTGGCGCTGGTCGCCATCGCGCCCGAGATGGTCGGCCCGTGGGAGCGCAGCATCGTCGCAGCCGGGTACAAGCCGCGCACCGCGAAGGACGCCCGCGCCACGCTGATCACGGTCCTGAACGCCGCGAAGCGTGCCGGCCACATCGACACCAACCCGGCCGAGCGGGTGCGCGGCACCGGCCGGAAGGGGCGGAGCCGCGTCGAGGAATGGGAGCAGGCGGAGAAGGTGTGGCCGACCCCGTTCCAGGCGCTCATCATCGCCGAGCGGGTCGCCGTCCTGTCCGGGAGGTGGACTGATTTCCTGCTGGTGCTGCTCGCGTTCTACACGGGCGCACGCTGGTCGGAGGCGATCGCGGTCACGCCCGAGGCTGTGAAGGACCGGGGGATCGTCCACCTGCATTGGAAGATCTACGAGACCGAGGAGGGAGATTTCTACTGGGGCCGCCCGAAGGACGGCAGCATCCGCGACGTGCACGTCCCGATGTGGCTGTGGGAGATGCTCCAGCTCGCCGCGGCCGAGGCACGCCGCTGCGGGTGCACGGTGCCCGAGGACCAGCCGCACGACCCGCTCGCGCCCTGGTGCGACGGATCGCGGCGCGTGCTGTTCCTCACCTCCTCACGGCATCACTCCCGCTCCGATTTCCGGCGCCTCTACCTGCGGCCGGCCGCTGACGGCTGGTACCCGGAGCGCGGCGGCACGTACGGGCGGGACGCCAAGCCGGTGCTCGCGGATGCGTCCCGGCACTGGCCTGGGGTGCCGCTCGCGCCCTGGGCGGCGGCCGAGGAGGGCAAGCCGTTCGCGCCGTGGCCGACGCCCGAGGCGGGCAAGCCGTGGGAGCGTCCCCGGATGCTGTTCTACCGGCAGGGCTGGGGGCCGAAGGAGGTCAACAGCCGGTCCGCGCGTGCCGCGCTGGCCGCGTACGCGGTCGCTCAGGGCGCCGACGAGGCGATCGTGGCGCGCATGAAGCGGGACGCGTTGTTGGACGCGTACGTGCGGCCGTGCCCTGACGCGCTGGTGCAGTGGACGCCGGTCTGTACGGACCTGACGTTCCACGGGACGCGGCACGGCCATCAGACGATGATGGACAACGGCGGCCTCAAGAAGGCGTTCAAGGTCTCGCGGATGGGTCACACTGACGGGTCCATGTCGGCCAACTACGGCCACGTGACGGCCGAGATGATCTCAGAGGGGCTCGATCTCTTCACTCGGTTGTGGGAGTCGTCTCTCCAGCGGCGGTTCGAGCTGTCGCCGCGCTCGATGGTGCCGGTGCTCGACGCGGCGCTCGGGGTCTACCGGGACAGCGTGGTCACTCCGCTGTTCTCCCAGAATCCTCCCAAAAACGAAAGAGGCCGCCTCTCCAGCTAGGAGAAACGGCCTCTGACCTGGGTGGAGATGAGGGGATTCGAACCCCTGACCCCTTCGATGCGAACGAAGTGCGCTACCGGACTGCGCTACATCCCCAACAACCTCGACTAGGTTAGCAAACTCCCAGGGGTCCTCGCGCCACCCTTTCAGTCCCCCACCGCTCGCTTGGGTGGTTCCGCGTACTGGTCGAAGAGGATGTCGGCGTTCAGCGGGGCGAGATCGATGATTTCCGCCTCCGCCTGTTCGGCCGCGCGGCGCTGTTGTTCGCGCAGGCGGCGGGCGTGTTCCGCGCGGGCGCGCTGGGCGCGCTGGCGACGTTCGCGGTCCACCTGGACGGCGATACGGAGAAACGCCAGGTACGCCAGCATGATGACCCCGGACGGCGCCACGCCCCACCACGGGATCATCTTGACCGCGGCCGTCACCACCGAGGCGATCACCAGCAGGGCGGTGAAGAAGAGCAGGCGTCTGCGGCGGGCGACGATGATGGCGCGGCGGCGGTAGCGGAACTGCCGGACGTCGACCTTCTCGACCTCGGTCGGCGGGGTGCCGTCATCCTCGTCCGCCTCGGACGGGTCGAGGTTGTCGAGGTCCGGGAGCTGGTGTTCGCCGGTGTAGTGCTCTTCCAGTTCGGCCAGCTCAGCGAGGTTCGTCTTGTCCCGGCGCAGCCACATCGGGACCAGGACGCAGAGCCACATGATCACGATGGCCAGGTAGAGGAGAGCACCGCTCACGGGCACCTCCGGGCAGCACGAAAACGCGTGTGTCTCCTTCGCGTCTTCGATGTGCTCACGTCACGCACCGTAAGACCGCGTGTCACTGATTGACGAGCATTCGGTGCGGTGTGTCGCGAGATCGTCAAACCTCTTCCACTGGAGACCCACCGTGAGCGGCTGACTCACGAGCGCGACGCCACTGTACGAGCAGGCCGCCCGGAACGTCCTCGACGGTCAGCGCGTAGCAGATGTGATCGCGCCAGGCTCCGTCGATGTGAAGCTGACGGCGGCGGACGCCTTCTTCCCTGAACCCGAGCTTCTCCACCACTCTACGACTGGCCTGGTTCTCGGGGCGGATGTTCGCCTCGACCCGATGCAATCCGGTGGTGAAGAAACAGTGGTCGACGGCCATGGCGAGCGCGGTCGGCGTGATGCCCTGACCGGCCAGGCCGCCGTCGATCCAGTAGCCGACCTGGGCGGAACGGGCGGATCCCCACACGATGGCGCCGATCGTGAGCTGCCCGGCGAACCGGCCGCCGTACGTGATCACCCAGGGCAGCGCCATCCCCTGCCTGGCCTCGCGGCGCAGGGTGCCGACCATGGAGACGTACGGTCCGAGCCCCGTTCTGAACAGCGGTGTCTCCGGATTGCTCGGCTCCCACGGCCGCAGCCAGTCGGCGTTGCGCAGCCTGGTCTCGCGCCAGACCCGCACGTCGCTCAGCCGTAGCGGCCGGAGGCCTACCGTGCCTTCGTTGAGAGTCGCCGGCCAGCCACGAAGTCGATCCACATCTCTCATCATCCCCCTATCGGGCAGGATGTCGCCACGGATCACTGTGGGGCAGACCGAAACATGGTCAGCGCGGGTGGTCGCCGCCTCTGATCTGGTCGACCGCGTGCCGCAGGATGGGCCCGAGTACGGCGACGCCGTCGCGTACGCCGCCGGAGGAACCGGGCAGATTCACGATCAGCGTGTGGCCGGCCTGCCCCGCGAGCCCCCGGGACAACACGGACGTAGGCACCTTGTCGCGATTCGCCTGCCTGATGGCCTCCGCTATGCCAGGAATTTCGCGAGAAATCACCCGGGACGTCATCTCCGGCGTCAGGTCCATCGGCGTCAGCCCGGTGCCGCCGGTGGTGACGATGACGTCGAATCCCCCAGAAACGCCGTCGCGCAGCGCCTGCTCGACCGGCTCGCCATCGGGCACCACCACCGGCCCCTCGACCTCGCAGCCGGCCTCGGCCAGCAACTCGGCCAGCAATGGCCCTGATTTATCGGCATAAATCCCGGCCGAAGCCCGGTTCGACACCGTGATCACCAGGGCCCGCATCACTGGGAATCCCTCGTCCACAGGCCGGTCTTGCCGCCGACCTTCTCCTCCACCCGCACGTCCGTGATCACCGCGGCCGGATCGACCGCCTTCACCATGTCGATCAGGGCGAGCGCGGCCACCGTCACCGCGGTCAGCGCCTCCATCTCCACGCCCGTGCGATCGGCCGTCTTGACCCGGCAGGTGATCGCGACGCCCTGGTCCTCGACGTCGAGCGTGACCTTCACGCCGTGCAGGGCGATCGGATGGCAGAGCGGAATCAGGTCGGGTGTCCGCTTCGCCCCCATGATGCCGGCGATCCGCGCCACGCCCAGCGCGTCTCCCTTGGGCACCTCGCCCGACCGCAGCAGCTCCACCACCTGCGGCGACAGCAGCACCCGCCCGGTGGCGGTCGCGCTGCGCACGGAGACGTCCTTGGCCGAGACGTCGACCATGCGGGCCGCGCCGGTCTCGTCGATGTGGGTCAGCTCGCTCAAAGCCTGATCACCTCCACAGCGGCGCCCGCCGGCACCGAAGTCACGTTCTCGGGCACCACGATCAACGCGTTCGCCGAGGCCAGCGCGGCGAGCTGGTGCGATCCCTGGCCGTGCACCGGCGAGACGGACCCGTCGGCGCTCAGCACCCCGCGCAGGAACGAGCGCCGGCCGTCGGGGGACCGCAGCGGCCCCGTGACCTGCGCCCGCACGGTCTCGGGCACCGCGGCGGGCAGCCCGCGCATCTTGTCGAGCGCGGGACGGACGAACAGCATGAACGACACGAACGACGACACCGGATTGCCCGGCAACGCGAAGATCGGCACCTGGTCCTCGCCCAGTACGCCGAACCCCTGCGGCATGCCCGGCTGCATCGCCACCTTGTCGAAGCGGACCGTGCCGAGCGGCGACAGGGCCTCCTTGACCGGCTCGTACGCCCCCATCGACACCCCGCCGCTGGTGATGATCGCGTCGGCGCGTACCAGCTGGGAGTCGAGCTGGTCGAGGAAGACGGCCGGGTCGTCGCCGACGCCGCCCACGCGGAAGCCGTCGGCACCGCACTCGCGCACGGCGGCGGTCAGCGTGTAGCTGTTGGAATCCCAGATCTGCCCCGGCCCCAGCGGCGAGCCGGGCTCGACCAGCTCGGCGCCGGTCGAGATGACCACCACGCGCGGCCGCGGACGCACCCAGACGCGCCGGCGGCCCACGCCGGCGATGATGCCGAGCTGGGCGGGACCGATCGGCGTGCCCGGTTTGAGCACCACCTCACCGGCCTGGACGTCTTCACCGGTCCGCCGGATCGCGTTGCCCACCTCGACCGGCCGGTCGATGGTCACCGACGCGGTGCCGCCGTCGGTCCACTCCACCGGGACGACGGCGTCGGCCCCGGCGGGCACGGGCGCCCCGGTCATGATGCGGACGGTGTGGCCGGGGCCGACGGCACGCAGCTCGTCGGACCCGGCCGCGACGTCGTCGATCACCGGCAACGTCACGGGCACGGCGGAGACGTCAACGGCCCGGACGGCGTATCCGTCCATGGCCGAGTTGTCGAAGGGCGGCAACGGCACCGGCGAGGTCACTTCCTCGGCCAGCACCGTTCCCAGCGCCCGCTCAAGCTCCAGCTCGAGCGGGGCCAGCGGACGCACAGTGGCCAGGATCTCGGCCAGATGCGCATCAACCGATCTCATCGAGGAACTCCCGCAGCCACGGCACGAACTCGGGCGCCAGATCCTCCCGATCGGCCGCGAACTTCACCACCGTGCGCAGATAGTCCAGCTTGTCGCCGGTGTCGTAGCGGCGTCCCCTGAACAGCACGCCGTGCACGGGACCGCCGTCGTCACCGCCGCGCCCGGCCAGCGTGCGCAGCGCGTCGGTCAACTGGATCTCGTCGCCGCGCCCCGGCGGGGTGTTCTCCAGCACCTCGAACACGGCCGGGTCCAGCACATAGCGCCCGATGATCGCCCAGTTGGACGGCGCCTCGTCGGCCGGCGGCTTCTCCACCAGGTCGGTCACGCGGACCACGTCTTCCTGGTCGGTGGCCTCGATGGTGGCCACGCCGTACAGGGAGACCTGTTCCCTGGGCACCTCCATCAGGGCGATGACGCTGCCGCCGAAGGTGTCGCGCACCTCGATCATGCGTTGCAGCAGCAGGTCACGCCGGTCGATCAAGTCGTCACCGAGCAAGCACGCGAACGGGTGGTCGCCGACGTGGTGCTTGGCGCACAACACCGCGTGCCCGAGCCCCTTCGGCTCACCCTGACGCACGTAATGCAGCGTCGCGAGCGAGGCGGGCTCGCGGACCTGGGACAACCGGTGCTCATCACCCTTGGCCTCAAGGGCCTCCTCCAGCTCGAAGGCGCGGTCGAAATGGTCTTCGATGGACCGCTTGCCCTTACTGGTGACCATGAGCACGTCGAGGAGCCCCGCGGAGGCGGCCTCCTCGACGACATACTGGATCGCGGGCTTGTCGACGATGGGCAACATCTCCTTGGGTGTCGCCTTGGTCGCCGGAAGAAACCGGGTGCCCAGACCCGCGGCGGGCACGACAGCTTTCGTCACAGGGTCGAAGTCAGCCATGAAGTAGACCCTAGTGGAGGTACCTGTGGACAAGTTGAACCTGCGCCGCGAGCTGCTTTCGGCGCGTACCTCCCTCTCCCCCGAACAACTGCGCGCAAACGCCACCAAGGTTCGCGAAACCCTGCTCGAACAACCCTGGGTCCAGATGGCCGGTCTGGTGGCCTGCTACTGGTCGACGGGCACCGAGCCCAGCACCCACGGACTGGTGTTCGCTCTGTGGAAACATGGAGCCACCGTTATCCTCCCCGTGCTCCAGGACGACGACGATCTCGACTGGGCCGTCTACGACGGGCCCGACACCCTCGCGCCCGGCCGCTTCGGCATCATGGAGCCGGTCGACACCCGTCGCGGCGTCGACGCCGTACGCACCGCCGCGCTGGTGATCGTGCCCGCGCTGGCCGTCGACAGGACATCCGGCGGGCGGCTCGGCCGCGGCGGCGGCTCCTACGACCGCGCGCTGGCCAGGGTGGGCCCGAACGTCCCGACCGTGGCGCTGCTGCACGACGGCGAGCTGATCGACGGGGTGCCCGCCGAGCCCCACGACCACGGGGTCCGCTATGCCGTGACTCCAAGTGGACTCACTAGTCTTAGGTGAACGCGGGTACAAGAGGGAGACTTGATGGCGCTTGATGTCTGGCTTCTTCTTGGTGCCGGAATCGTCATCGCCGCCATCGCCGCCGTCCGCGTCGCCCATCGCAGTGGTCTGCCCAGTCTTCTCCTGTTCCTCGGCTTCGGGCTGGTTCTGGGCGATCCGGCGATCGGGATCCAGTTCGCGAACCCGGAGGTCGCCCAGCAGATCGGCCTGACCGCGCTGGCGGTGATCCTGGCCGAGGGTGGTTTGACCACGACCTGGTCGCATGTGCGGCGATCCGTACCGCTGGCCCTGATTCTCGCCACCGTGGGGGTGGCGGTGAGCGTCTTCGTGGTCGCGCTCACCGTCCAGGGATTGCTGGGGTTCGACGCGAGAAGCGCGCTGATCCTCGGCGCGGTGCTGGCCTCCACCGACGCCGCGGCTGTCTTCTCGGTGCTGCGCAGGCTGCCGCTGCCACCGCGGCTGGCCGGCGTGCTGGAGGCGGAGTCCGGGTTCAACGACGCGCCCGCCGTGATCGCGGTCATGCTGCTGAGCAGCAGCGCGAGCGCCTCGGCCGGCTTCGGCACGTTCCTGCTGGAAACCGTGGTCGAGCTGGTCATCGGCACCGCCGTCGGCCTGGCCGTGGGCCCGGCGGGTGCGTACGCGCTGCGCCGCGTCGCGCTGCCGGCGTCCGGTCTGTACCCGATCGCCGTGCTCGCGCTCGCCTTCGTGTCGTACGGCGGCGCGGTGCTGCTGCACGGATCCGGATTCCTGGCCGTCTATCTGACCGCTCTGATCATGGGCAATTCGCGGCTTCCGCACCGGGCGGCCACCAGGGGTTTCGCGGAAGGAGCCGCGTGGCTGGCCCAGATCGGGCTGTTCGTGATGCTCGGGATCGTGGCCGATCCGAGCGAGCTGCCCGCCGCCGTCGTGCCCGGCGTGATCGCGGGAACGGTGCTGGTGCTGCTGGCCAGGCCGTTGTCCGTGATGGCCAGCGCGCTGGTGGCCAGAGTGGTACGGCTGGGCCAGGTGAGCTGGCGCGAGCAGGCGTTCCTGTCGTGGGCCGGGCTGCGCGGCGCGGTGCCCATCGTGCTGGCCACGATCCCCTGGGCGGCCGAGGTCGAGGGCTCCAAGGACATCTTCAACCAGGTCTTCGTGATCGTCATCGTGTTCACCCTGCTCCAGGGGCCCACGCTGCCGTTCGTGGCCCGCGTGCTCGGCGTGGCCGCGCCCGGCGAGGCGCACGACCTGGCCGTGGAATCGGCGCCGCTGGAGGAGCTGAACGCCGACCTGCTGCAGGTCAAGATCCCGCCTGGCTCGCTGCTGCACGGCGTGGAGATCTTCGAGCTCCGGCTGCCCGCGGGAGCCGCCGTGACACTGGTGGTACGCGACGGCAAATCCTTCGTGCCCACCAGCACCACCAGGGTCCGGGTGGAGGACCAGCTTCTGCTCGTCACCACCGCCGCCTGCCGCGACCAGGTCGAACGCCGGCTGCGCGCGGTGAGCCGCAGCGGCAAGCTCGCCGGATGGTTCGGCGAGCGGGGGTTGGAATAGGCGTTTGACCGAATCGGTTACCATTAGCAGTCGCATCGCTCGAGTGCCAGAATCTGAAGGAGGAGCGCGTGCCGACCTACCAGTACGCCTGCAACGACTGCGGTGAGCAGCTCGAAGTCGTTCAGAAGTTCACCGACGATGCGCTGACCGTGTGCCCCGCATGCGAGGGCAACCTGCGCAAGGTCTTCTCGGCCGTGGGCATCGTGTTCAAGGGATCGGGCTTCTACCGCACCGACAACCGGTCTTCTTCCACGTCCGGGTCCACGGCGGCGTCGTCCTCGTCTTCCTCGAAGACCTCGGAGAGCAAGCCCGCGGAGTCGACCTCGTCGTCGTCCACGCCGGCCGCCGCTCCCGCCGCCGCGGCGAGCTGAGCGCGCTCCACCCTTCGCGTGAGAGCCTCGCGGGCCGCGAGGCTCTTTCCGCATGCCCGGCCTCGGCCCATGTCAGCGGCGTGGACGGTCGGCGTACGCGCCGAGCAGTTCCGGTGCGATCCGGTCGAGCAGCTGCTCCAGCTGCGGGTTCGGCCCCCAGTCGGCCACCAGCCTGCTCAGTCCCTCACGCGAGCTGCGCAGCATCCGCAGAGCCGCCTCGTCTCCCCGCGTGGTCAGCCGCAGCGACTCCCCGTCCTCCGATCGCCGCACGTATCCCGCCGCGATCAGCTGATCCACGTACGGCCGCCCGTGTGCCCTGCTGACGTTCGCGCGGCGGGCCAGGTCCTCCGCCTTCACCCAGCCCTCGCCGCCCAGTCTGGCGATCACCCAGACCCCTTGCGGGGGTATTTCTGACAGCCCGGCCAGCGTGCCCAGTCTGGCGTAGTAGCCGCGCCGCAGGTCCGCGTCCGCGAGCCGGACGAGTCCCCGTTCGACCTCGGCCAGCGACGACCGTTCCGCGGACGTGGCGCCCAGCCCTTCGCCCAGGTCGGCGGCCCGCGTCGTCTCCCTGAGCCGCGTCTGCGGGATGAACCAGCTCAACAGGAACGCGACGAACACGATCGGCGCGGCCACCCGGAAGACCGTCGCGATCGAATCGGCGTACACGTGCAGGAACTCGGCGGCGAGCGGCCCGGGCAGCCGCTGGATCACCGTCGGATCCTTCTGGATCTGCCCCGGGTCGAAGCCCGGCGGCAGTCTGGACGTGCTCAGCACCTGACGCAGGTCCTCGCCGAGCCGCGCGGTGAAGACGGACCCGAGCGTGGCGACCCCGAACGAGCCGCCGATCGAGCGGAAGAACGTCGCGCCCGAGGTGGCGACCCCGAGATCCTTGAAGTCGACCGCGTTCTGTACCACGATCACCAGGACCTGCATGGTCATCCCCAGCCCGATGCCCAGAATCAGCAGGTAGGTCCCGAACATCAGCATGCTGCTGTGTTCGCTGAGCGTGGAGAGCAGGAACATCCCGACGGTCGCGATGGCGGTGCCGCCGATGGGGAGAAACCGGTATTTGCCGCTCTTGCTGATGATCTGCCCGCTCACGATCGACATCGTGAGCATCCCGGCCATCATCGGCAGCAGATACACCCCGGACAAGGTCGCGCTCACCCCGTGCACCACCTGCAGGAACAGCGGCAGGTACGTGAGCGCGCCGAACATCCCGAACCCCACCACGAACCCGACGATCGACGACATCGTGAACGCCCGATGCGCGAACAGCCCGAGCGGCATCACCGGTTCGGCCGCGCGCCGCTCCACGAGCACCCAGCCGGCCAGCAGCAGCACGGCCGCCACCACCAGGCCCAGGATGACCGGATCCGTCCATGCGTAGGTGGTGCCGCCCCACGTGCTGACCAGGACGAGACAGGACGTCGCCCCGCCGAGCAACACCACCCCGGCGTAGTCGATGCGGTGTTTGGTACGGGTTTCGTCGCTCGGCAGCACCGCGGCGATCACGACCAGCGCGAGCGCGCCGAGCGGCAGGTTGATGTAGAAGACCCAGTGCCAGGACAGTTGGTCGACGAACAAGCCCCCGAGCAGCGGCCCGACGATGCTGGACACCGCGAAGACGGCGCCGAAGAAGCCCTGGTACCTGCCTCTTTCCCGGGCGGAGACGACGTCGCCCACGATGGCCTGGGCCAGCACCATCAGCCCGCCGCCGCCCAGTCCCTGGATCGACCTGAACGCGATCAGTTGCCCCATGCTCTGGCTCAGCCCGCACAGCGCCGACCCGGCGAGGAAGATGACGATCGCCGCGATGAACAGGCGTTTTCGTCCGAACTGGTCGCCCAGTTTGCCCCACAGCGGGGTGGAAACGGTGGAGGCGAGCATGTAGCCCGTCACCACCCACGCCAGGTGTTCGAGCCCGCCCAGGTCGCCCACGATGGTGGGCAGGGCCGTGGACACGATGGTCTGGTCGAGCGCGGCCAGCAGCATGCCGAGCATCAGCGCGACGATGATCAGGCCGAGGCCCTTGCGCCGACCCGCCTGCCGCGGGTCGGGCTGTGGGTCGCGCCACGTGTCGCGCTGCGCTTTGTGCCGCATGCGAAGATTCTACGCTTTGTATCCACAGCGCTACTCGGCGGAGTCGGGGTTGTCCACAGAACCGGGTTCCGCGGCTGATGGGCGTTCGACGATGCGGCTACTCTCGGCGCCATGGTCACTCGTGCAGACATCGGCGTCATCGGCGGCTCGGGCTTCTACTCCCTGCTCGACGACGCGGAGGAGATCGAACTCACCACGCCTTACGGGCCACCGAGCGACGTCGTCACGGTCGGCAGGATCGGTTCGCGGTCGGTGGCGTTCATTCCGCGGCACGGGCGGGATCACCGCTTTCCGCCGCACCGCATCCCCTATCGCGCCAATCTCTGGGCGCTGCGATCGCTCGGCGTGCGCCAGGTGCTCGCGCCGAGCGCCGTGGGCTCGCTGCGTGCCGAGTACGGTCCGGGGGCGATGGTGATCCCCGACCAGCTCGTCGACCGCACTTCCGGCCGGGTCCAGACCTATTACGACATCGACGGCACGGTCCACGTGTCGTTCGCCGACCCGTACTGCGCCTCCGGCCGCGCGGTGGCCGTGTCAGCGGCGCGCGCTGGCGGCTGGGAGACCGTCGACGGCGGCACGCTGGTGGTGATCGAGGGCCCGCGCTTCTCCACCAGGGCGGAGTCGCAGTGGTTCGCGGGCAATGGCTGGACGATCGTCGGTATGACCGGCTTCCCCGAGGCGGTGCTCGCCCGCGAGCTGGCCCTCTGCTACACCTCGCTCTCCCTGGTCACCGACCACGACGCCGGGGTCGAGGCCGGCGAGGGGGTCACGCACGACGAGGTGCTGGAGTTCTTCGCGCAGAACGTCACGCGCATGCGCACGCTGGTGTCGGACACGGTCCAGGCGCTGCCCGAGGAGCGCGAGTGCGCCTGCGGTTCCGCGCTCGACGGCATCAAGCTGCCCTTCGAGCTGCCGTGATCCGCGCCTGGCTACGGCGTTGCGGCCGCCGCCGCAGGCTCATCGCGGCCGTGCTGGCCGGTTTCGGGGTGTTGTGCGGATTTATCGCCATGCGTCCCGATCCGGGGTCCACGGTCCTCGTGGCGGCCCGCGACCTGTCGCCAGGCGTGCTCCGGCCGGGCGACCTGCGCCCGGCCGCACTCCCCCATCCGCCCGGCGGCGCCGTCCGCTCCGCCGCGGCCGGCCAGGTGCTGGCCACTCCCATGCGCAAAGGAGAGCCGCTCACCGACGTCCGCCTGCTCCGCACGTTCCCCCTCCCCGCGGGCACGGTCGCCACTCCGGTACGCATCGCCGACGCCGACGCCGCCCATCTGATCTCCGCCGGCTCGACGATCGGCGTGCTGGCGTCCTGGGGTGACGGGCAGCCGGCGCAGCTCGTCGCGGACGACGTCACCGTGCTCAGCGTCCCGACACGCGCGAAAGACGACCACGGCGCCCTGGTCGTCCTGGCCACCACCCCAGCTCAGGCGGGCCATCTGGCCGCCGCCCAGACCTCCGGCCGCCTGTCGATCACCATCAAACCTCACTTACGGTAATCGCTCGGCTACGATCCTTTGCCATGAACGGATTCAAGAAGTTCCTCATGCAGGGGAACGTCATCGACCTGGCCGTCGCGGTGGTGATCGGGGCGGCCTTCAACTCGATCGTCCAGTCGTTCGTGGCCGACCTGCTCACGCCGCTCATCTCGGCCTTCGGCGGACTGCCCGACTTCTCGTCACTCAAGATCACCATCGGCGAGTCCAACTTCATGTACGGCAAGTTCATGAACGCGGTCATCTCGTTCCTGATGGTCGCCTCGGTGATCTACTTCCTGGTCGTCAAGCCGTACACGCATCTCAAGTCACGCACGTCGGCCAAGGTCGAGACCACCACGCGTGACTGCCCCGAGTGCCTGTCGGAGATCCCCAAGGCGGCCTCCCGCTGCGCCTTCTGCAGCGCGCAGGTCGTCCCGGCCTAGAGCAGCGAGTCCATCGACGGATCGTACTCCCAGTGCCACGGCTCGAACGGGCTGCTGTAGGCCCAGGCAGGATGGAACCAGCCGTACTTCTTGGAGTTCCGCTCCATCCAGGTGAACTCCGCGGAGCGGAACCTCTCCACCCCGCCGCACAGGTCTACGGCCAGCCCGAGTCCGTGGTTGCTCCGGCCGGGCACGGCCGCGAACCCCGGCCGCCGGTAGTAGATCGACTGCTGCTCGGCCAGGTTCCGGTAGGCGTCGGTGACACACATCGGCTTGCCGAACCGCTTCCGGTAGGCCTCGTTCAGGCTCACGAACGCGATGGTGGCGTCAGCCCTGAGGCTGAACCCCTTCTGCTGCAACGGACAGAGCATGCCCTTCGGGATCAGCCCGTTCGGATAGTCACCGGCCTGCGACGCCAGCAGCGGATTGCACCCGAGCGCCGCCCGCCCCACCTTGTCGATCTTGATACCGAGCTTCACCAGCGCCGCGGTCAACGACTTCACGATCTTGTCCGAACGCTGCCTGAGCGTGTCGATCTCCGCCGCCATCTGCGCCTCGGCCAGCAGGTTGCTCGCCCTGAGCTCCTGCGCCTCGCCGGCCAGCCGCTCGGCCTCCTGATACAGCACGCTGGTCTGCTCCACGACCTGCTGCCGCAGCGTCACGATGTGGGACGCGTCGCTGAGCGCCCGCAACGTACCCGTGGTCGCGTCGCCCGACAGGAACGGCACCACCCCGTCGGCTGCCACGGGCTGCTGGTAGAGCAGCCCGGCCAACTGCGACACCGGCCGCCGCATCACGGCCAGCCGCCGATCGAGCTCCTGCAGCGCGGTCAGCTTCTCCTTGAGCTGCTTCTCCGCCGCCTCGAAGTTCGCCCGCCGCTTCTCCAGCGCCTTCGTGGCCTCTTCGAGCTCCTTGGCCGACCGCTCGGCCTCTTTACGCAGCTCGGTCAGGTTTCCCGGGTCGGCCGCCTGCTGCTGACCGCCGACCGACACCGCGACACCTCCCGCGTTCGCCGAGACCCGCGTCGAGTCCAGCAGCGGTACCGGGGCGGGAATCTCGGTCGGCGCGGGAGCCTCCGCCGGCGAGGCAGCCTTTGACAGCGAGGCTGTTTTTGACAGTGAAGCTGTTTTGGACAGCGAGCCAGCCTTTGACAGCGAGCCAGCCACAGACAACGGGGCTGCCACAAACAGTGGCGCAGCCACAGACAGCGGGGCAGACCCGGACAACGGGGCAGCCTCCGCCGGCGCGGAGCCCGGACGTATCGCGGCGGCGAGACCCGTTCCGGCCTGAGCATGAGCGGGACCCACGACAAAAGAAGCCACCGCCATGACGACCGCGATCAGACCCGCTGATCGAGGGGATGGCACGTTCGACTCCTCCGTTTGCAAACTCGTTACCCGGGTCAGGCACGCACGTTACTACAGCCCCCCGAGTGCCCGGACCCAACTCGGACGAGCGGCTATGACACAAGAATTGAACTTTGTCCCACGCCCTTCCGCGGCCGCCGACCGGGAAGGCCCTGCGTGCCGACGATTCACTCCACCGCCCAGTAGCCCCTCACCAACTCACGGCCAGGAACGCCTGCGGCCTGGAGGCGGCCGGCGCGTGGCTCCGATCGACGACCGGGAACGCCTGGCATCGGCAGACGGCCGGGAACCGCTGTGCCCGGCAGGCAACCGGGGACGTCCGTAGCCAGTTGGCGGCCGGAGACGCGCGTGCCCGACTGGCGGCTAGCGACACCTGGCGCCGGTTGGCGGCAGGCGAGGTCGGCAGGGGTGCGGCACCTCCGCTCGGCGGGACGACGGCGAACCGATCGGGGCGGGCGGTGACCGCTCAGCTCATCACACACGACCGACCCCACCCCCACGGCCTGCCACAACGCACCCCTGACAGAGACCGCCGCCCGTAGGTCCTTGACGACGCGACACCAACCGACACCGCCCAGCCCAGCCCAGGCGTGGTGAGGACGGAGTCCTTGGGAGAGCCCGCTCGACCAGCCAGAGCCTCGGAACGCGCCTCCAGCAGCCACCACCCGCCCAGCCGGAGCGCCAGGAAGGCGATTCCGACAGGCCCGCCAGCCCGCCAACTTTCGTGACGACGCGGCTCTTCGGGCTCGTGAGGCCTCCGAGGCTCTGAGCGCTCTGGATGCTCTGTGTGCTCGGGTCCTGGGAGTTCCAACCCGTGTCGCACAGCAGTAGCGACCATGCCCCCCAACCGAACCGTCCAGAACCAGCCTCCACCCCAGCCCGCCGAAGGACCCACACCGCC
>NZ_JABCPZ010000207.1 GCF_013283785.1 Nonomuraea antri | reverse complement strand
CGGCCACCCCCACGTCCGCGCCGTCCACCCCGCCGCCGTCCGGTGGCACGGTGGGCACGGCCGAGGAGAACGAGGTCGTCCGGCTCACCAACGCCGAACGCGCCAAGGGCGGCTGCCGTCCGCTCCAGCACGACCCGCGGCTGCGCGCGGCCGCCTTCGGCCACTCCTCCGACATGGCCAGGCAGAACTACTTCAGCCACACCTCCAAGGACGGCCGCTCGTTCATGGACCGCATCAGGGCGGCCGGGTTCACCGGCGGCACCGGCTGGGCGGAGAACATCGCGATGGGCCAGCGCACCCCCGCCTCGGTGGTCACCTCCTGGATGAACAGTTCGGGCCATCGGACCAACATCATGAACTGCAAGTACACGCTGATCGGCGTGGGCGCCGCCAAGAACGCCCAGGGCCAGATCTACTGGACCCAGGTCTTCGCCGCCAAGTAGCCCCGGCCGGCCTCCCCTCAGGAGAGGCCGGCGTGCCGGTCACGCGCGGCCCGATGTCCGCGGGGGACGGTCGCCGCGGTCAGCGGAAGTCCTCGGCCCGGTCCCGTGCCCACTGTGCGAACGTCCGGGCCGGATTCCCCGTCACGGCCTCGGCGGTGGGCAGCGGGCCCAGGGCGCTCGGATCGAAGTCGCCGAGGTCGGCCGGATCGGCCGGGTTGCCGTCGTAGTCGGTGAATCCCAGCAGGAAGTCCGCGGCCTCGGCGGCGAATCCGCCCATCTTCCGGTAGATCTCGCGTGCCTGCGCCGGGGTGACCTCCTCGAACGCGACCTCTTCGCCGAGCGCGCCGGCGATGGCCTCGACCTGCTCGCGCAGGCTGATCAACGCCGGACCGTTGATGTCGTACGCCTTGCCGTGGTGTCCCTCCTCCAGCAGGGCCTTCAGCGCCACGTCGGCGACGTCACGCTCGTGCACGGGGAACCAGGCCGCGTCCGGGTTCGCGTCCCGCACCAGCCGCTCGGCGCGGATCGACGGCCCCCACAGCGCGAGCTTGTTGGCCGCGAACTCGCCCGGTCGCAGGAACGTCCACTCCAGGCCGGACTCCCGGACGGCCTGTTCGACCGGCGGATGGAAGGTGGTGTCGAAGCCGCCGGTCACCGCGCCCGAGGAGAGCACGACGATTCGCCGGACGCCCGCTCCCCCGGCGCGTTCGACGAGCCGCTTGACCGTCGACGGCTCCGGGAAGAGGAACATCCGGTCCACGCCGTCGAAGGGCACGCTCTCCGGCTCGGTGAGATCTCCCTGGACGACCTCCGCGCCGGGCAGGTCGGCCCGCCGCGGGTCCCTGGTCAGCGCGCGTACTTGAACCCCGGCCTCGACCAGGCCCGCGGTCACGTGCCGTCCTACGTTCCCGGTCGCTCCGGTCACCAGCACTTTCATGCGCGTCCTCCATTTTTCGTACGTCCTACGGATAAACAATACCGTACGCTATACGAAAAAAGGGGGCGGGCGGATGGAACGCAGCGGTGGCGGAGATCCTCGGGAGACCTTGCGCCTGCTCTGGCGTTCCCCGCAGACCCGATCGGGTCGCGGCCGGCCACCCAAGGTCTCCCTGGACAAGATCGTCGCCGCGGCCCTGGCAGTGGCGGACCGCGACGGACTCGACGCCATGACCATGGACCGGCTCGCCGCGTCCCTCGGCGTCGGCACGATGACGCTCTACACCCACGTGCCGGGCAAGGCCGAACTCGTCGACCTGATGGTGGATGCCGCCTGGCAGGAACTCGACCTGACGCGATCGGGCTCGTGGCGCGACCAGATCGAGCACTACGCGCGGCAGAACGTGACCCTGCACGGGCGTCACCCGTGGCTGCGCGCGGTGTCGACCGTGCGGCCGCCCCTCGGCCCGGGGCTGCTCTCCAGGTCCAACTTCCTGCTGGCCGCCCTATCCATGACCCGGCTGCCGGCCGCCGAAGCGTCCGCGGCGAGCGACGCCATCGTCACGTTCGTCGACGGCGCGGCCGCCACCCTCGCCCAGTACACGCAGGCCGAGCGGATCAGCGGCCAGTCCGACGAGGACTGGTGGGCCGCCCGCCAGGTGTTCTGGGAGACCGTCTTCGACCCGGCGCGATACCCGGCGATCGAGCAGGCCTGGCTGAACGGCGGGTTCGACCGCAGCGCGGCCGAGGCCGCGGCGCACGCGCTCGACCTCGGCCTGCGCGCCCTGCTCGACGGAATCGACGCTCGCGTTCCCCGCTGAGACGGGCGCCGGTGATCGGCACCCGTCTATTCGGATTTTCCCTCAACGCCCCCATCCCGACGGGCACACCAGGCGATTCACCCTCGGCTTCCATCGCCCGCCGGTCAGTAGACGCCGCCGATGATGCGGAAGTCGCGCTCGACGCCTTCGACGATGCGGAAGTCGCGCTCGAAGCCGTCGGGGAGGGCCACCAGCGCCTTCTGGTACGCCTCGCTCTCGTAAGCCGCGACGGCCTGCTCAAAGCTGTCGAACTCAATCAGGACGACGCGATGCGTGCTTCCGGCCTCGTGGGCGACGACTCGGCCGCCAACGGACAGGACGCGCCCGCCCCCAGCCTGGACAGCCGCACCGGCCAGCTTGTCGTAGGCGGTCAGCCGCTCAGGGTCGGAAATGGCGGGGTAGACACTGACCCAGTAGCCCTTGGTCATGGAAACCTCCTGCGTCGGGCCGGACACGTCCGAACGGCGGCGGGTACTGCGGCCGGTTGAATCGTCATATGCGCAGGTTAGGGCTTGATGTGCGGCCGAGGGAAAGATCGGTTCCGGCTAGACTCAGAACGGATCGTTATCAATCGGCAGGGAGGGTACGTGGCGCCGGATACGGTGAGCCTGCGGTACTTCCTGGTGCTGGCGCAGGAGTTGAACTTCACCCGCGCGGCTGCGCGGATCGGTATCGCGCAGCCCGCACTCAGTGCCCGGATGCGCCGATTGGAGGCGGAACTCGGTACGGCCCTGCTGGTCCGCAACACGCGTAGCGTCGTATTGACCACGGCCGGTGCGGCTTTGGCGGAGTCCGCGCCGCCCGCGCTGGCGGCGCTGGACCGGGCATGGGACACCGCCCGGAGCGCGGCGGCCGGTGAACTGGGCACGCTGCGCATCGGATACAGCCTCAGCGCCGGGGCCGAGACGGCACCGGCCCTGGTGGACAGGCTGATTCGCGGCACCAGCGGGCTCGAGGTCGGCGCGGTCCCGATGGCGACACCGGAGATCTCCCCCGCGGTCGCCGACGGCCGCATCGATGCCGGGATCACCCGCGGTGAACAGCCGGGTCGTGGCGTGCGCCGGTTCCTGCTGCGGCGTATGCGCGTCGGGGTCCAGCTGGCGCGGCACCATCCACTGGCCGAGTACCCGGAGATCGAGATCGCCGACGCGGCCGCGTATCCGCTGCGACTCCCGGATCGTGCGGCCAACCCCGTGATCCACGATCAGCTGTCCGCACTGTTCCGAGACATCCGACCACAGCCTCGATTCCACACGTCCGCGGTCTCTTTCGACATGTCTCAGCGCGACCTGCTCGACGGGGTCACCCTCGCCCCGGCCGGAGAAGCCGCGGTCACGGCAGCACCGGCCGGCCTCACCTGGCGACCGCTGCGGGGCGCGCACAGCCTGACGATCCACCTGGTCCTCCCCCGCGAGCAGTCGCCACTGCACCGCCGCATCCGTGCCGTCGCGAAAGCCCTGGCGCACGAGCTGCACTGGCTGCCGGACTGACGCGCGAGAGGTCGAGCGAGACGGACGCCTTCGGTGGCGAGGCCGAAGTCCTTGCGCCCGGCGGACTTCGCGGTGATGACGACAACGGTCTTACTGAAGTGCGGGCAGCGCACCGACGCTCGGCCTGGCGGAGGTGGTGGCGTCGGTGCGCGGGCTGGAGCCCCCGTCAGCCGCCGCGTCAATCAGTCACACGACCCCGAAACCGAACCAGTGGTGGAAGCACCAGGGGGTGCTGCTGCAGTTGGCGGCCCGGACGATGGGCGGGGTGATGTCGGCGTCGGCGTCGTAGCGGACTTTGAGGTTGTCGTCCACGTCGTAGGCGCAGACGCCCAGCACGGGCGGGCACGGGAAGTCAGCCGCGGCCGGTGGAGTGGTCATGACGGAAGCGGGCAGGGACGGGCCGGCCGACTGGTCGAACTACGTCTCGACGTTCAAGGCGGCGCGCGGTTCCCGCGCCCGCTAGATCAAGGCGCGTCCGTCAGCGCGAACCACCGGTTGGCCAGAACGCCGCCAGGGCGCTCGCTGATCTCTTCGGAGAGCAGCGAGCCCCCTGGCGGCGTCCACTGCCCTCGTCGACCCGGGCCTGGCGCAGTGTCTCCGCGGTGCCGATGGCAAGCCCGGTCGCGACCACGTCGATCGTGGCCCACTCGGTCGGGTGGCCCGGCGGCGCCTCGGCGACCATCCGCACCGCCCGGCGGCGCAGCACGGCCGCGTGTGGAGACCCGCCTGGCACGGACTCGATCCTCTGGAGAGATCAGGTCTCCACCGAACCCCGGGAGATTCAAGGTGACCCCAGTGCGGGTGATCCGGCTCAGGGTGGCACGGCAAGCCGATGGAGTTCGGGGTTCAGTCCCGCAGAGTGGCGATGACCTTCTCGATGCGCCGCCGGCGTGTTTCGGGCTTTTTCGCGCTCTCAATGGCACGCACGTGTTCACGCTTGCGACTGTCGGTGAGATCGTCGTAGGCCGCGCGGGCGACCGGGTCCTCGTCGAGGGCTCGGGCGAAGTCCACGGGTTCGACGACGACGCGCGGCTCGGTGTCGAGTTCCAGCTCGACCTCGACCTCCTCGCCTGTCGCGATGCCGGCGGCCTGCCGGTTGGCGTTGCTGAGGCCGAGCAGATGACGGCCGCGCAGGATGGCGACGCGGCTCTTCCAGCAATGCCCGTTGACGGTGATCTTCACCGGCGGTCGCGCGCCCCCGCCGAGCGCCTCGACCACGTCGGGCGGAACTGCCAATCCCCGCATGGGCTCGGGAGGCTCGACGAGGGTGCGAAACTTCACAACGTGCTCCTCTACTCCGCGTAGGGCTGGTCCTGGGCCTGCTCGCTGTAGCCGAGACTCCAGATGTAGCCGTCCGGGTCGGCGAACGTGCCGCCGTACCCTCCCCAGGGCAGGGCGCCGGCGGGCTTGAGTATCGTGGCGCCGGCCTTCTCCGCCTCCGCCATCACCTCGTCCACCCGTGCCTCGCTTCGCACGACGTAGGTGAGCACCAGTCCGCTGAAGCCGCTGCCCTCCGGACTCGTGCCCGCCAGGCCGGCCAGACCTTCGCGGCCGTAGAAGCCGACGGGCGAGGCGCCGTCCGACTCGAAGAACACCGAGATGCCGTAGTCCTGCCCGATCTTCCAGCCGAGTCCTTCGGTGTAGAACTGCTTGGCCCGGTCCATGTCCCGGACGCCTAGAAGGATCGAGCTGACGTGTGCCTTCATGTCTTACTCCTTATGTGTGGATGGTTATGCGGTGCATGGTTGATCATGTGCCCGGCCGGCCGTCCAGGCAGGGCCTGGACGCCACGCCGGTCGCGGTGCGCAGGATGGCGCGTGGGTCGCCGTCGACCCGAGCGGTGACCCTGGCCAGGTGCTCGGCCTCGCGACGCAGCGCGTCATGCATCGCGTACATCGTCGTCATGTCGAGCGTCGTGCTCACGGCCTTCTCCACACGGGTCGTCTCCGGCGGTTTCGGACGTCTCCCACCTTGGAGTGGCCGCACGTCTGCATCAACGTGAGATTCCGTATGATTCGATAACTTGGAACTTATGATGCAAATGGGGACTAAATGGAGATTCGGGATATCGAGATCTTCCTGACTCTGGCCGAGGAGTTGCACTTCGGCCGGACCGCCACCCGGCTCCACGTGTCCCAGGCCCGAGTCAGCCAGGCCATCAGCCAGCAGGAACGCCGCATCGGCAGCCCGTTGTTCGACCGCTCCAACCGCCGTCAGGTCCGCCTGACCTCAGTCGGACAGCAATTGCGCGACGACCTACGGCCGGTCTACTCGGGGCTGCAACAAAGCCTTGAACGCGCCCGGATGGCCTCCCGAGGCATCGCCGCGCGCCTGCGGGTAGGCATGCTGCCCTTCAACGTCCACGATTTCCACCCGTACTGGCAGGAATTCCGTGCGCGGCACCCGCAATGGGAACTTCAGCTAAGCCGCGCCCCCTTCATCGATCCGTTCGCTGCCCTCCGCGACGGTGAGATGGACATCCTGATCGCCTGGCTGCCCGTGGAAGAACCCGACCTGACCGTAGGCCCGTCGCTGCTCACCGACCGCCGGGTGCTCGCCGTCTCCAGCGCCCACGAACCGGCCGGACGGTCTTCGATCCCGCTGGAGGCGCTCGGTGACTTCCAGCACGCCATCGCAACCGACATGCCGGACTACTGGCTGGACAGCTATCTGCCCTTCCACACCCCGCGCGGGCAGACGATCGAACGCATCGCCCCCATCACCAACACCGACGAACTGATCGATCTTGTCGGCACCGGCGAGATCGTCCACACCTTTCCCGCTCACGTCACCCGGTATTGGTCGATGCCCCACCTCCGCTGGCTGCCCATCCCCGACATGCCGCCCCTGACGTACGCCCTGGTGTGGCAGACCGACACCGAAAACGACCTTGTCCGCGCCCTCGCCCAGACCGTCCACGACCTGGGCACCACCACCGTATGAGCAACGCCCGCACCCGCAGGTTCGGCGAGACACCTGGTCAGCCCTCCATCAGCACTGACGGCTCGGGTCCCTGACCATCGGGTTCGCGCAGGATGGTCACCAGGGGGTGGCCGCCGGCATTCCGGCGAGCCGCGTCGCGCAGGCTGAGGTCCTGGTCGCGGACCTCCCGCGGCAGCACCGACCGCGTCTCGTCGGCCGGCGCGGTCAGGGCAGGGGCATCGTTCAGGGGTGCATCCTTCGGCTTGAGACTGACATTCCGCAGATGCGGCGATGACGCGCTGACCTGGTGAGGCAGGGGCGACAAATTGGCCCCTCCCTCACGGGGCCAGCGCACGGTAACAGGACATATGGCACCGGCCTTTATGCGGCGGCCGCGTGGACGCCCACCTCAGGCTGGCGGCCGGCGTGTGTGGGCGCCGGCCTGAGGCCGCTGGCCTCATCTCCTGGCGTCGGGCCCGAATCCCCGTTGCCGTAGTGGCGGCCGATCAGCTGTACGAGGTCGGTCAAGAACGCCGACGAGGCGCGGTTCGCTCTCGCGTTCGCGCGCGCATCGGCGCCGCTCGGCCTCGGCTGCCAGTCACCTGGCGGTGTAGGCGGCCGGCTCGGGCAGAAAGCGGCGCTATGCGCCTTGGAAGTGAAGTGAACCACTGAGAATCTGATCCCCCCGATCCCGCCCAGGCCATGTCGGCCTGGGCGGGATCCGGCTCGGCGAGCGTGACATCACCCGCCTCAGCTTGTGATTTGACCTCTGGTCTCCTGGTGTGCACCGATGGTGATCTGACACACATAGCGGGCAGTGGGATTCGAGCCGAACGGGCGCGGACCCACCGCCACGAACCGCCCGTGCCGTAGTCACGCGAGATCAGGAACCGCGGCTTCGTATTCTCCTCAACCCCGGCTGCCGTCCCCTTGGGAGTCGACAGCTGGGCCGAGCCCGGCTGGGAGGTTGTCGACGGCGAGGGCCACTGCGGTGCCGGCGGTGTGGGTGACTCCGATGTCTTCGAAGCTTCGAGGACGACGGACGTGAAACCGGCCGTCAGGTAGCGGTTCGATCGACGGCGCCTGGACCGACCACGGGTATCTCGTGCAGCTGCTGAACAGCAGCCTGAAATGGCTGGTGAAGGGATAGAGCTGCCGGAGTTTCGGTTCCGCACCGGCAGCCTCGATCAGAGCCACAATGCCCGGGTAGTCGTTGCCGGGATGCAAGGCTTCGAACCGCTCGTGATACCAGCGCCAGACGAGCAGCTGCTGCTGCCAGCGCGCCTCTACGGTCTCCGCCGGGCCGAGCCTGCGGGCAGCGGCGAGATCGGGAAGCTCGGGCTTCGGCGGAATCCGAGGTACCCGACCGAAGGCGCCGGAGTTCATCGTCATGGTTTGTCGCCCGGCTTTCAGTTGTGGATTGGGAAGGATGCCTGGAACGCCAGGCGTTCGTCGGCCCGACCGCCGACGTGGAAGGGAATCTCGTCGAGGGCGATGAACTCCTCCCACGTTGCTCGTCCGGTCGCCTCGGACGGGTGGACCACGATCTTTCGTGATGATTACGATTTGATCAGTGCGTAGTCTTCGGACGCCTCCATGGCGACCAGGAACCGGTATCGCTTTTGGTTCCGCAGCCAGATGTCGAGCCACGGTTTCCCTTCCGGCGCCCAGTAGTAGGCGTTATGCATGCCGCCGTCCGGATCCCATACTGTGGCACCCGGCATGACGTCGTTGAACCCCGGGTCCTTGCTATGAGCGGGCGTGGTGAAGGTCATCGTCAAGCCGGCGCAGTCGAGGTCGGGCAAGTCGCCGACATCGTAGATGCGCAGGCGTCCTGCGGATCTGGTTTGCCGCCGAACTCACGCCAATAATCCCTGAGCTCGGCTCCTGGGCAGTCGGGTAACCGATCCAGGAGGCCCTCGATGTCTCCGTTCCAGACGTAGGCGCGGTAGAGGCTGAGCGTGCACTTGGATGAGAAGTTCTCCATGTTCTTGGCATCGTCATTGCCCTTCCTGCACCGATCGAGCTCGCTGTGGCTGATCTCCTTGGCCAGGCCCGCGGCTTTGGCCGTCTGATTGAGACGGCTGTTCAGCGCCTGCCTTGCCGTGAACCGCAGTTTCTCCACCTCTGGGTCCGAGGGCGAAATCAGGGGCGGTTCTGCTGCCGAGGAGCAGGCTGCGAGGGTGATCGACACGATGGACACCAGCATGACAAGGAATGGCAGCTTGGTCATGGTCCATTTGATGTTCATGAGAGAGGCGTGGTTGCCGAGAGGAGAGCATCCGTGGACATTAAAGTCGCTGTCCACGTCACTTCCTTTCTCTTGGGACTCCGCGGCCTGTCTTTCGGAGACGTAGGTGAAGTTGTTGGGCAGGCGCCAGGACCTCGGTGACCTTGGCGATGGCTTCGGGTCCGGGTTTGACGTAGCGCATGGCGGTGCGGGGGTTCTTGCGCCGGGCCTTGCCCGTGATGCCCCTCCCGGGAGCCAGGCACGACCGTGACCTGCCGGTGGGCGTGGTGCAGCGCGGCCATCGTCACGCTGCCGGTGAGGATCTCCCGCGCTGCGGAGCGTCCCCGCGTTCCGACCACCAGCGCAGCCGCACCGCGCTTACGACCGTACGCGCCGAGCGCCTCGGCCACCGCCCGTCCAGGAGCGCCGGAGCCGCGGGCGAGATCCACCCGCTCGACACCCTCGACCGGCGATCGGGTGGACTCGACCGAAGGATCCGCGGACGCGAGTACCAGATCCCGCCCCGCGAACAGCGCCCGCGACGCCGCGAAAGCAGCCTCGGCCCCCGCTGAGCCATCCCAGCCGATGACCACCGGCCCACCGGCCAGCGCCTCCTGCTCGACGGTCGGCAACGGGTGCGGCACCACCAGTACCGGGCGGGGGGTGTAATGCACCACCATGTCCGACCGCTGCCCAGCACCGCCTGGGCGCCACCCAGCCCGCGAGAGCCCACCATGACCAGATCGGCGTCCATCTCCTGCGCAAGCTGCGCGAAGTAGAGTCCCTCGCCGCCGTAGGCGCGCCGCACCGGCGGCTCGGCGTTCCAGCCGGCCGTGCGCGCGAGCCTGACTCCCCGGTCGGCGAGCCGCCGCGCCTCCGCCTCGCCCTCGCGCTCGCGCTCGATCGCCTCGATGAACCGGTCGAGGTCGGCGGGGCCCCTCCGGCCTGGGCACGACCGGAGCGCTCACGGTGGTCCTGTCCCGCGCTTGATCGTCCATCGGCCCGGAGCCCGCGGAGGCGCTCGCACGGGCGCAGCCGCGGCCGAGCTTCTATGAGTTCTCCGAGGTCTGGGGGCGTAAGTACCCGGCGATCGTGTGCCTGTGGGAGACCAACTGGAGCGAGTTCGTGCCCTTCCTGGCCTTCGACGTGGAGATCCGCAAGGTCATCTGTTCCACCAACGCGATCGAGAGTGTCAACGCCCGCATCCGGAAGGCAGTTCGTTCCCGTGGCCACCTTCCCGAATGAGTCCGCGGCTTTGAAGTGCGTGTTCATGGCGCTGATGAGCCTGGATCCGACCGGCAAGGGCCGCAAGAGATGGACCATGCGCTGGAAGGCGCCCTTGAACTCCTTCCAGATCGCCTTCGAAGGCCGCCTCACCCATGCCAAGGTGCTCGCCCGGGGCCGGCGGTGGGGGCACGTCGGCGGCACGACCAGACGCTCCATCAGCGGTATGAGCGGACGTCGTGCTGATGCGGGTGCCGATCGCCGTTCAGTGCCTGGGACTGTTCGTCCGTGGCTGGGCGAAGATCTGCCGGTCGTGCAGCACGCCCGATCAGGTTAAGGTCGACCCGTGTCGATCCCTTTGCGCTGGCGGCTACTTGATGAGGAAACCGGCGTCACCCTCGCCGACATCACCGAGATCGATGGGCTCTTCACCGACCGAGTGTTCCCGATCGAGCCGTCGTATGAGCGCTACACCTTGTTGAGTTGCGCGCCGTCCGGACCGCTTCTCGCTACGATCGACGGCACGGGGCCTGCCTGGTTCGGCAACCTCGTTGCCGAGGGCGCACACGTTCCCGGCCGACCGGTGAGCGAACGGTGCGAGGCCCAGTGCCGGGAATGCTACGAGATCATGGAGGAACTGCTTGACGTCCGGGTCGTCGGCCACCGCCCCGCCGCAGACGGATCCGGTCTGCTCGACATCGACCTCGAAGGCCATCGCTGCCACGAGGACAACAATCAGGGTGGCACCGTCGCTCCCACCGTCTCCGGTTACCGGCTGTGGTGGTCGACGCCGAACGGATCCAGCGAGGAGATGCCGGCGGCCGGGGAGTGCCGTGACATCGCAGGCCTGTTCCACGAGCGGCCGGAAAGCTGGCCGCCAGGTCCGCCGTTGACCTTGCTGGGCTGCCGTCCTGGACTCAGCGGATCGTTCCAGGCCGAACTGGCCCACGTGCGCGTCGACGGTACGGCCCACACGATGGGCTGGGGACAACGTGTGTTCGGAAGCGTTGTGACCTCGCGCCCCTCCACCCTTGGTGACGATCTTGTCGATGTCGTATTGGATGCGCGGATCCCAGCGCCGATGGCAGCCAACCACCGTCCACTGTGGGACATGTGGCGTGCCGGCGGCCCGACCCAGCCCAACCTCTGGGCCAAGCTCGATCGCAGCGATCGTTACCTGTGGGTACGTGCAGCCGCGATCCACCGGATCTACGCTCCGGACAAGCCTGCGGGCACGGTGTATCACCTGGACGGGCGCCACATCACTGACTACGACGCCTTCTACTGCGCGATCGGCGAGGCGATCAACGGTCCTGGGGGCTGGTTCGGCGGTGACCTGTTCTGGCTGCACGAGAATGCCATCGGGGACGGCGGCGCGACCCCCGGCTTCCGCCTGATCTGGCACGACTCGGAGGTCGCACGCACCCACCTGGTCCCCGGCTACGACCGAAAGAGCTGGGCGCCCGCCGTGACCTTCGACGACCTGGTGCAGTGTCTCACTGAGGACGGCGTTCAGGTTGAACTACGTTGACGAAGCACCGCTGGTGGAGCGATACGGACAACCCGGCTGACTGCTACAGCGCATTTTCGCCCGGCGGAGGCGTTCGGCTGCCTGTGCCCGCAGCGCGTCGCCGCCCGCCGGAGGGCCGCCGCACAGTGCCATCTCCCGGGCATTGTAAGCAGCCATGCACACGCTGGCCGCCCATGCGATCTCCAGCTCCATGGGCGTGAACAAGCGCCCCCGAAAGTCCTGATAAGCCATCAGGAACGCCTCGGAGCTCTCGATCGGCGCCAGGGTCGGCGGCCCTGCACTGGCGAACGACCCGCTCGCCGCTCCCACCAGCGCCGCCTCCGGCTGCCAGGCCAGGCTGTCCCAGTCGTGCACCGTCCACATCTGCCGCCCCCGCCACCGAAGGTTCTGCTCCTCGAAGTCGGCGTGGCCGAGCACGCACGGCAGCCCGGCGGTCAGCAGCCGGCCATGTCGCAGAACCGGTCTCGTCCCAACGCACCCAGGGCGGATTCGGCAACGGCGGCGTGACGATCACACCGGCGAGTTCGGCCATCAGCCGAGCGAATACCTCCGCGCAACGCACGGCCATGTCCGGCGACGCCCCGTGCGACACCTCGCCGCCGGGCCGGAACTCTTCAGCGTGCACAGCCAGCACACCGACACTGACCAGCGGCCTCGTCGGCACGTGCCTTGACGACAACGTCCCGGCCACCGGCCAACCGTAGACCGAACACCATCAAGACCTGTTGCGACCGGAACACCACGTCGGCGGGTTTGTCACTCAGATGGTCAAGACACCAGTGCGGCAACTCGTCCAGGGGCACGCTCATGACTGTGCCGAAGACACCGAACCCAGCGGAAGCGAGAGGTACGAACACAGTTCTCCGCCTCGCCGGCATGACCGTCTCTCGCTGACGTCCCAGGCAGGCGCACCAGCCAGATCACCATGGGACTGGAAACACCTGCTGAACGAGCCGCACGAGTCCGTCGCGCGGTGCGCAGTCCGGCAGACAGCCACCGATGTGATGGCGATCGGTCGGTATGAGCAAGCAGCAGCCCTTGATCGGTTCTATCGGTGACAAGGATGTGCTTCGCGGGATGAGGTGGCGCTGGTGCAGCCCACGTCCAAGGTCGAGTCGTACACGGCGATCCGCCGCGGCTCTCGATCGGGGCTGTCCATCCGGACCATCCAGAGCAAGCACAACGTGGGCTTCCGCACCGTGGAGAAGTCGCTGGTTTCGGTCTGCGGCAGACGCCGCCACCGTGGCGATGACCCCTTCAGTGAGTGCTGGTACGTGGCTCGGCGACGCCCACGAGGAAGTTCCCGCGAAACCGGATGTCAGCGGACCAGCCCAGGTCGGCGAGGTCGGTGGTGAGCTGCTCGGGGTCGTGGAAGATCTTCACGATGTTGTAGCTGCTGCCGTCGTCGAGTCGGCGCACCGTGGCCGCGACGTCCTCGCGTGCGGCCTCGGCGGGGCCCTCGTCGATGAAGACCGCTTTGCCACGCGGTGCGAGAGCGGCGGCGACGGTGGCCCAGAAGGCAGCGAACCGGGCGGGTGGGACGTGGGAGAGCCAGAAGGCGAAGAAGACGCTGTCGTAGCGGCGCGCCGGCTGCCAGGCGAAGAGGTCGGCCTGGTGGAACTGCACGTTGGGCGATGTGGCCCGGGTGCGGGCGATGGCCAGCGCCTCGGGCGAGGCGTCCACGGCGGTGACCGTGCGCGCTCGGGCTGCGAGTGCCCGGGTCCACTGTCCTGTTCCGCAGGCCAGTTCCAGCGTGTCTCCGGTGATGGGCAGGTCGCCGGCCACGCTCAGCAGTTCGCGCAGGTCTTCGCGCTGGTCGTAGACCCGGTCGTATTCGCTCGCGCGGGCCCGGTAGTAGGTGATCTGCTCGGCTACAAGGGCTTCGTCGTCGATCGCCATGAGACGACCATAACGATGGAGCCGAGCACCGATCTAGAACCACGGCACATCGATTCCGGCGCCGGCCCGGCCGGACATCGCGGATCGGCTCCCTTTCCTGCGGACGTCACCCGTGTGCAAGGCTCCACCGGTTCAGTCATGCGGCAGGCGGCCACCGCGTCGGAGGAAGTCGCGCTCGGGGCCGGGAGGCGCCAGAGCGGCGGCTCGCCGGTAGGCGGCACTCGCCTCGCCCGGCCGGTCCAGGCGGCGCAGCAGTTCGGCCCGGGCAGCGTGGACGGGGTAGTACTGGTCCAGCTCCGCCTCCAACTCCTCGATGAGGGTCAGGCCCGCGGCGGGTCCGCGTACCTCGGCGATCGCGATGGCGCGGTTGAGCGCCACCACCGGGGTGGGGGCCAGGCTGTAGAGATGGTCGTAGAGGGCGACGATCTGGCTCCAGTCGGTGTCGGCGGCGGTCGGGGCGTCGGCGTGGACCGCGTTGATGGCGGCTTGGAGCTGGTAGGGGCCGGGCCGGTCGCGAGCCAGGCAACGGCGCACGATGCCGTGTCCCTCCGCGATCAGGCCGCGGTCCCAGCGGCCGCGATCCTGCTCAGCCAGCAGGATCAGACCCCCGTCCGGCCGGATGCGGGCGGCCCGGCGGGACTCGACGAGCAGCAGCAGGGCCAGCAGGCCGGCCACCTCGCCTTCGTCGGGCATGAGCGCGGCCAGCACGCGGGCCAGCCGGATCGCCTCCGGGCACAGCACCGACCGCTCCGTACCGGACAGGCCGGTGGTGTAGATGAGGTAGACGACGGCCAGCACCGGCGGCAGACGGTCGGGCAGCTCATGGCCGGCGGGGATCCGGTACGGGATGCGCGCGGCCTTGATCTTGCGTTTGGCCCGGACCAGGCGTTGCGCCATGGCCGGTTCGGCCACCAGGAAACAGCGGGCCACCTGCTCGGTGGACAGGCCCCCGAGCAGCCGCAGAGTGAGCGCGACCTGCGTCTCGGGCGCCAGGGCGGGGTGGCAGCAGGTGAAGATCAGCCTGAGCCGGTCGTCGGGCACGACTCCTCCTTCCTGGAGCGGGCCGCCGTCACCGGCCATGAGCGCCGCCTCGCTCAGCAGCCGCCGTTCGCGCGTGCGGCGGCGCAGTCGGTCCAGGGCGCGGTTGCGGGCGGTGGTGGTGATCCAGCCGCCGGGGTTCGGCGGCAGCCCCTCGGCCGGCCACTTGTCCAAGGCCAGCGCGTACGCCTCCTGGACCGCGTCCTCGGCGACGTCGATGTCGCCGAACACGCCGATCAAAGCGGCCAGCGACCGGCCGTACTCCTGGCGGAAGATCCGGCCGATCGCGTCGGGGTCGACGGGCAACGCTCAGTCTCCGGACGTGGCGGCGAACGGGCGTACCTCGATCGGCGTGTCGATGGCCGCGGTGACCTGCGCGGCCAGGGCCAGCGCGGCATCCAGGTCGTCGGCCCGGACGATGTAGAAGCCGGCGAGGTGCTCCTTGGACTCGCTGAAGGGGCCGTCGGTGGTCACGGTCCGGCCGCCGGCGGTGCGGACGACGGTGGCGGTGTCGGCCTCGTGCAGCCGGCCGGAGAACACCCACATCCCGGACGTCTTCATCTCCTCCTCGATGGCGCCGAGCCGGCCATGGGACCGGCGCATCTCGTCTTCCGTCCTGGGTTCGGTGACCGGCTCGCGGCTCTGGCCCTCGACGCTGTGCACGGACAGCAGGTAGTGCGGCATGGCGGTGCTCCTCTCAGGGGCGGACCCTGTCGGCCCGGTCACCTGACTACGAACGGGCTCCGGCCGGATCGACACCTGCGCTCGAAAAATCTAGTCCGCTTACCCGGCGGGGGGACAGTCGTGGGCCCGGGCCTCGGCCAGGAGGTCGCGCCACGCCTGCTCGTCGGCGGACAGGGGCTTGTAGTGGTGGATGAAGCCGACCCGGGAGAATCTCGTGCGCGGAGTGCCCGGCCCGGGTCTGAGTGGCGATCGAGACGCCGTGTTCGTGCGCCATCCGTTTTGATTCGCGTTCCAGCGAGGGATGCGGACCACCTGGATACTTCCAACGTCGTAATCAGGAACGCCTCTGCTCCGCCAGTCGTACCCTCAAGTCCCTTCGCAGGCATGATGACCAGGGCAGGCCCGCCGCGAAACGCTGTCGGGCATGAACGTGACAACGAGCCGCCAGAGGAGTTTCGCCGGCTGGGTCGGCGATCATGCCCGTGCCCTGGAAACCCTGGACTTCCAGTTCCCCTTGGACGACCTCGAGCCGCTGCGCGACATCGTCGGCGGCGCGCGGGTCGTGGCGCTTGGCGAGAGCTCCCACCACGTCCGGGAGTTCTACCAGGTACGCCACCGCATCCTGCGGTTCCTGGTCGAACGGTGCGGTTTCGAGGTGTACGCCTTGGAGGCCCCGTTCACCCAGGGCCAGGTCCTGGACCGCTGGGTCCGCGGCGGCCCCGGCACCGTGGAGCAGGTCGCGGCAGATGGTATCGCTCTGTCACTCGGCCAGTGCCAGGAAATGCACGAGGCGCTGACTTGGATGAGAGAACGGAACCGCACCGCCGTAGAAGCGCCGCTGCGGTGCCTGGGCACCGACCTGCCCGGCGCCGCGGCATCGCCTCTGCCCGCGCTGGAGGAGGTGGCCGACTACGTGCGCCGGGTCATCCCGGAGGCGCTTCCGCTGCTGGAACAGGCGCTCAGCGTGGCGCGCCGCTTCGACGACCCGGTGACCTTCACGGCGCTCGGCCGCTACCAGACCCTCGACCCTGGCGAGCAGGACCTGCTCACCAGCGCGCTGAGCCGACTGATGGGGCACCTGCAGCGTCTGGCTCTCGTCCAGCGCGCCCACGGCCACGGGGCCGAGCACGACACGGCCATGTGGCACCTGCGCGGCGCCTGGTATCTCGACCAGCTCCACCGCGCCAACGTCCAGGAGGGCTTCGAGTCCGCCTCGACGTATCGTGACGTCTACATGGCCGAGACCGTGTTGCGCCTGGCGGAGGGCGGCTCACGCGTGGTGCTGGCAGCGCACAACTGGCACATCCAGCGCACACCGGCGGCCGATAGCCAGGGGAACCCGCTCCTGCCGACCGGCGCCCACCTCGCCGCCGCCCTGGGAGACGACTACCGGGCGATCGGTGTCACGTCGAGCCTGGGCCGCACCACCACTCTGGGGGAACCAACTCCGGAGCGACCCCACGGCGCCTGGTACGACGCGCCGCTTCCGCCGCCCGCCGAGGGAAGCATTGAGGCGGCGTTTCCCACCGACCGGCTTTGGACGCTCGCCGATCTGCGTGCGGCCCGTCCGCACATCGACGACGCGGCGTCCTTCCAGCACTCGCGCATGGCCGACTATTTCCTGGACATGCCGGTGTTCGAGGCGTTCGACGCCATCGCGCACGTATCCCGGACGACCGGCACCGATCACGTGCTGGAACGCGTCGTGAATTGAGGTCGTAAGCAGTTCCCGCGCGTCTGGGCTGAGGAGGCTTTCAGCTCGGCGGCCGCATGGACGCGGCGCACAATTCTCTCCGTCAAGGAAACATCATGGGCATCAGCTCCGAACGCGACCTCGTTGACTTTCTGATCACCTACACCCGGGACATGGCTGTCTCCGACGAGGAGCCTGACGCGATCCTCGACCGCTACTTCGTTCCGGACTTCGAGTACTGCAACGACGGACTCGTGATCGACCGACAGCGCATGATCGATCATGTCCGCCCTGTCCGCAAGAATGTCGACAGAGAGGCGATGACCGCTGACGACTGGTCTGGTGTCGAGATCCACCAGGCGCTGGTCTCGGGTGACCGGATCGCCGCTCGGTGGACCTTGCGCACCAAGTTGCGCAAGGGCAAGACCTTCGCGGCGGAGATCTACATGTTCGGCCACTTGGCGTCAGACGGCCGGATCCGCCGGATCGATCAGATCAGCAAGCAACTGGAAGAAGTGCAGTAGCCCTGCCCGCTCGCGGACAGGGATGAGGCCCTCGCGACGAAGGCGACGTGCAGAGCTTGTCAGCCAATACCGGGAGTGACTAGCCAGTGTGGAGCGGTTTCATCGGGACCGCCGCGCGGCGTTCGGGCGAGCCAGGTCTTGCGGCCGCAGCATCGTGCCGGTCACCGGCCGCGCCTGGGCGACATGTCGGCCAGGCGCGGTGGCATACCTCCGCCATACCGCGCGTCCCTAGGTTTTCTCCTGTCTCAGAAACCGCTTCAGATAAAGGGGCAGATTCCATGCGCGGAGCAAACCAGCTCGGTATCCTCGCCGCCGTCACGATCAGCGCCGGCGCTCTGCTGGGGGGACCTGCGGCTGCTGCTGATGAGATCCCGGCGGACTCAGCTGTGGCCACCTTCGAATTCGACGTCATCTCCGCCAAGGAGACAACCATGCCGGGTACGACGGGTACGGGCGTTCCGGCGGTCAAGTGCAAGACCTTCCAGAGCACCAAGACCGCGAAGAACATCTTCGGGTCGACGCTGTTCAAGTTCCACCAGAAGGTGACCTGGTGCTTCAACGGCACGAAGATCACGTCCGCGTCCTCGAAGGCGTGGGCGGACAGCATCGCAACCGGGTGGAGATACCACGGCATCCAGTCCGAGAAGACCAGCGGCGGAGCTGGAAAGGGCTCCTACACGGCTTGGCGTCAGAGCAAGTTCTGCCTCACCGTCCCCGGCACGGGCGCGGGCTGCACGTCGGAGAAGCGGCCCTGGATCGAGCAGAAGGTCACGAAGACCGGCGGCACCTCGTCTGACAGCGGCATGTGACCGGCGGGCGCGGGGGCCGCGCCGGCTCACGACCGTCCACCGAATCGGTACTGGCAGGCCGTTAGCTACCGTTCGGGGACCGGTTTCCTCCTGCGCGAACTGGTCGATCCGTTCGCGCAGGCTCGCCGCTCCTGCTCGGACAGGCCCCGCAGGAGTGCGAATCACCCGGTCAGCGGCGACATACCGCTGGCATACCGCCGATCCCTACCGTGCTCGTTCGTGACATGGACAAGAATCGGCGCGTGCGCCGTCATGATGGCGATGTCGGCGGCCGTGGCCGTCCCGGGGTCCGCCGCGGCCCAGCAGAGCGGGCTGAGTCCCTACGATCAGCTGGTCCTCTCGCACGAACCGGCCGCTTACTGGCGGCTGTCCCACCCGTCGTCCGGTACGGAGACCGACCGCACCGGCCATGGCCACAAGGGCACCTTCCGGGGCGTCACGAGTTCGGTGCAGCTCCCCAACAGGGACGGCGCCGCTGTCTTCAACGGCTCCTCGGGCTATTTCGAGGTCCCCAACGCCAATGCCTTCCACATCTCCACCACCGGGAAGTTCACCGTGGAGGCGTGGATCAGGCCGCACACGCTGGAGTTCGCCGACGACGAGCAGGACGGCTACGTCTACTGGATGGGCAAGGGCACGAAGTCCGGCCCCGGCGGCGACCGGGAGTGGGCCGGTCGCATGTACAACAAGTCCCACCCCGACCGCCCCAACCGCGTCTCCGGTTACGCCTGGAACCTCGACGGCGGCTTCGGGGCCGGCGCCGCCTTCCAGCACCCGCTGACGGTGAACCAGTGGATGCATGTCGCGATCACGTTCGACACCTCAGAGGGCGCCTACGGCAAAGTGCGCATCTACAAGAACGGCGTGCAGGCCAGTGCCGGAGACCTGACCTACCGCCCGGGTCAGCCCGACGAGGTCATCGTCAGGCCCAAGCCCGGCTCGGCCCCTGTCCGGGTGGGCACCCGGGACTTCAAGTCGTATTTCAAGGGGGCGATCGGGAAGTTCGCCATCTACGATCGCGCACTCACGGCGGCCGAACTCCGCTCGCACTACGCGGTGATGACCGGCGCGAACACGGACTTCAACGGTGACGGGGCCGGTGACCTCTTCTCGTCCGCCACCGGGACGTTGACCGTCTGGAACGGCACCGGCGCCAACACGTTCGCCTCTGCGGTACCGATCGGGGGCGGCTGGGCCGCCTACAGCCGGCCGGTCGCGGGCGACTTCAACCGCGACGGCCGCACCGACCCGGCCGCACCGACCTGGCCGCCTCGAAGAAGGACGACCACACCCTCCACATCTGGAACGGCAAGGGCGGCAACGACTTCACCGCGGCCCAGCGACTCGGGCCCGGCTGGGAACCGTACGAGGCGACGCTGATCTCGCTCGGCGACATAAACCAGGACGGCAACGACGACCTCGGAGCCACGCACAACGGCACGTTGTACGTCTGGAACGGCAAGGGCGACAACCAGTTCGGAGCCGCCCAGGCCGTCGGGCCGGGCTGGGACGCCTACACCCGTCCGATCGGGGGTGATTTCAACGGCGACGGCATCGGCGACCTGGCGGCGGTCAGGAAGACCGACCACACTCTCGTCATCTGGAACGGCAGGGGTGCCAACAACTTCACCGCCGGCCAGGACGTCGGGCCGGGCTGGGAACCGTACGCGAGCACATTGATGTCCCCCGGCGACATCAACCACAACGGCCGCGCCGATCTCGCGGCCACCCGCGACGGCACCCTCTACATCTGGAACGGCAGGGGCGACAACCGGTTCGGCGACGCTCAGTCCCGCGGGCCGGGCTGGGCGGGGCACTTCTGAGA
>NZ_JABCPZ010000206.1 GCF_013283785.1 Nonomuraea antri | reverse complement strand
CGTCCGGTGAGTGCACACGAGCGCTTCCCGGCCAGGGCCGACAGATCCCGTTGAGGACCTCGAGGTCAGTCAGTCGCTGGGTCAGACCCTGTCGGGAAGCGCTCATCTACATCATCACTGTCAGTCGGCGACCAGGCGTGCCCGCTGGCCTTCGCGTTCGCGCTGGCGTCGGACGACGTAGCGGCCCGGCGCGCAGCCGGACCCGCCGTGCTCGGGATGCAGCAGGTAGACGACCGCCGTGGCGTTGAAGATGCCGATCGCCAGGTCGGTGTGGTCCAGCACCGAGGTCGTCCAGCGGCAGGTGCCGGGGTCGGCGACCAGCGTGTGCGGATTGCCGCCGGCCGCGCCGCGCAGCAGCTCGACGCCTTCCGGCGGCACGTCCGTCCAGGTGGCGCCCCGGCTTGGCTTGACGACCTGATCGACGACGGACAACGGGATGACGATGAGGTCGCCCTGGGCCTGGAGCCCGTCGACCACGGGGATTCGGGCGGACTGCTCGAGGTGGTCGAGCACGGCCAGGCCGGTCCGCAGGGACAGGGACGCGAGAGTCACGGTCATGAAGATCACCTTGGGTTGGGGAGGGATCAGGTTCTGCGGGCCAGGCGGGAGTACTCCTCGCCGGTCAGCCCGTACGTCCAGCCGGCCGCCGCGACCGGGTCGTCGAAGTAGCCGGGCACGGTCAGGCCGTAGCGGCGGCGGCGTCCGTCGCGCTCGACCGAGCCGTTGACCGCGAGCAGCACCCTGGTCTGGCCGCGCAGGTCGTAAAGACGCAGCTCGGAGCCGGGATTGCCGGGGTCGCGGGCGGTCGACACCAGGCGCAGCCCGGCCCGATCGATGTAGGTCGCCCAGCCGATGCGCTCGATGGCGCACCGCCTGACCTCGACGTTCGTCTCGCGCTCTATCCGCGAGACGTCGTCGGGGCCGGTGATGACCCAGGCGGGCACCCGGGTGCCGTGCCAGGCGTGGACGTCCCAGCCGTCGGCGTACCGGACGGCGGGACCGTCCGGACAGTGCAGCCGTACGCCGACGTCGTCGTCCGCGGCCTCGGTACGCAGCTCGACCGGGCGTTCGGCGACGACGCAGACGTCCTGCCTGGGCCACCACCACCCGCACGCGCGGGCCGCGTCCGCCCACAGGCCGAGCCGCCGGACCTCGTCCTGGGCGAACGGCACCCCGGCCGCCCGGCGCAGCGCGTCGTAGCGGGCGATCCAGGACGGGGACAGGGCGTCGTACCAGGGGCTGGCGTGCCGGTAGTCCGCCCCGTGCGCGAGCCGCAGCGGCACCTGGAACACGGCGCGCTCGGACCGGGTGAGCGCGATGCCCACCAGATGCTGGACGATGTTCCCGAACCCGTGCCGAGTCGCGCCGACCCGGGTCTCCAGCTCCAGGCACAGCCTGGTGCGTTCGGCGACGAGCGCCCGCACCACGGGCCACTCGCCCACCCGATCGACGCGCTCGGACGCCCCGGCCCGCACCCCGGCGGGCATGGTCTCCAGCGCCACGAGCGGCGAGGAGACCCAGTGGAAACGCGGCGGCGCGAGCCCGACGAGTCGGTAGAGCCGGGTAATGGCGGCCTCTGCGGCCGGACGGTCGGCCGGACGCGTCGACAACGCGTGCCCCAGCCATTCTTCGCGGATTGTCGCAGCTTCCCGCTGCACGAGCGCGCTCACCGGATGAAGGTGATGCGGTCCTTTCCAACGATCATGTCTCGATGGTGACAGAAACGCCCGAGACGTGTCCAGCCCTGGATGGCGCGAGCGGTGTGCCGCGTCCTACGATCGCAGCACACCCGAGAGCCGTGACGAGGATGGAACCCGGATGAGGCGATGGATCCCGCTGGCTGCGGCCGCCGCGCTGGTGGCGTCCACGCCGGCCGCCGCCGTCCCCGCCCTCGCGCGCCCGGTCCTCGTGCAGGCCGGCGGCCCGGTCGTTGCGCAGAGCGGCGGCTCGGTCCTCGTGCAGAGCGGCGGTTCCGATCCGGTGCGGGCGGTCGGCCGGCAGCTCAGGCACGAGCGCGGCGTCCGCGTCTCCGAGACCACCCGCTTCTACTACGGCGGGCAGTCCACGGTCTCCGGCAGCGGGACGCGGATCAGCGGCAAGCTCCAACTCGCCCCGTCGGGTCCCGTGGCCGCCGACTTCACCTGGCGTGACCTGCGCCGGCCGCCGTCGTACCGGGTGATCAGGGTCGGCAAGGACGTCTACGACGACAGCGACCAGCACCCGGGCCCGGTACCCGAGGGCAAGAAGTGGATCAAGTTCCCGAACCACCACCGGGGGCTCGCCAACCGTGACATGGCCCAGGACGTCAGCCTGCAGCCGATCGACGTCTACGACCCGGCCATGCTGCGGGCCGTGCTCAAGCGTTCCACGGCCACCGCCGTACCCGGAGGACGCCTGTACCGGGGCGCGATGAGCTACCGGGACCTGCGCAAGCTCACCAAGGGCCCCCTGGTCGCCTGGACCTCCGGCCGGCCGATCACCGCGAAGAGCAAGGGGACGGTGTCCTGGCGCCTCTGGACCGGCCGCGACGGCCTGCTCACCCGCCTGTACACCGCCGACACGGCGGGAGGCGGCACGGACCCGCTGGTCAAGCGGAGCGACACGCGCTACCGCGACTGGGGCTTCCGCCTGGTCATCACGGCGCCGCCGGCGGACGAGGTCATCGACGAGAAGACGCTGCTGGAGTACATCCGCGCCGAGAACGAGCCGATCCCGGAGGACGAAGGCAACACGTGAGCCGTCCGTACGATGTCGTAGGCGCCGGGTAGCCTCCGGCGCATGGCGGTTCCCGAGATCATCCCCATCATGCATGAGCCCGACTACCACACCGGCACGATCGGCCACTGGGACGGCGGGCAGTTCTTCGGCTCCGTCATCGCCGCCTTCCGCGAGGGATACACCCGCACCGACGACTGGCAGGCGCACAAACGCTGGTACGCCGTCCTGCACACCTTCGACGACGCCGGCCACCATCTCGCCACCCGCGTCGAGCACACCGGGGCCGACGACGCGCACTGGGCGGCCGTCAACGCCGGGCGGGAGCGGCTGAACGGCTGGCTCGACGACCTTCCCGGCCTGCGCTACGACGACATCGCCGTCCGCCCCTTTCAGCACACCTTCGACGGAGTCCTGTTCGGCCTGGTCATCGAGACCTTCGAAGGCGAGGAACACGCCGAGTTCCACCCGAACCAGATCGGCTTCTACCACCCGTGGGACGGCTCATTCGATACCTGACCGCCGCAACACCGGCACCCCCGTACCCGAATCGAGCAGCACGCGCCCGCCCAGCGGCCGCGCGAGCGCGACGGTGGTCGTGGCCGACTTGAGTATCGCGGGGCACGGCCCGCCGGGGTGGATGGTTCGCACGTCCACGTCGACGACCACCACCTGGTCCGTCTCGTAGGCGCGGGCGCCGTGCACGGTGTCGCAGGCGCCGTAGCCGTAGCGGAGGCGCAGCTCGCGCGGCCTGCCCGCGACGAGATCGAACGCCATCACCTCTTCTTGTCCCTCCGCGATCCGCTCCGGCAGGGGGCTGACGGCCGATGGGTCGACCGCCACGTGCACCTTCTTCTGCTCGACCCCGGCCACGGTGAACATCCAGGCCGGCACCTGGACCGTGCCGCGGCTGGTCGGCACGGGAACCCGGCCCAGCCGCGCGCCGGTCACCCTGAGCGGACGGCATCCTCCGGCCGGGCACTCCTCCTCGATGGGGTCGGCCGGTTCGTGGAACTCCCGGTACGCCCGCGCCGCGGAGATGAGCGGCAGCCGCGAGACCCGGCCGTCCGGCCAGCGCACCTCGGCGTCCGGCGGGGCGGTCGAGGGCAGCGCGGTGGCCAGCCGCCAGACGCCGTGGTGCGCGCTCAGGTTCGCCCAAGCCGGGACCGAACGGACGTGGGCCCACCCGTACGGATTCAGCGCCCCGAGCACGACGAACCCGTCACGCCAGGCGTGGTCGTCGGCCGAACCCGCCCAGCGCGCGGCCACCTCCCTGGCCCGGCTCTCGAACGTGTCCTTCGCGCCCTCGCCGAGTGCGGGTATACATCCGGCCAAAAGCACCACCAGCACCAGAGCCAGACGCGTTGGCAACCGCCGCACGACGAGACCTCCTCGGCCGATGACCCCGTTCCCCGCTCTCATGACGGGCGGACCGTCACTCCGGGTTCACCGCGTCGACACGCAGTTCTTCGTCCCCTGCCAGTACTCCCACAGCCCGTACTCCCAGAACAGTTTCGCCTCACGCCACGTGCACCGCGAGTCGTACACCTCGCTCACGCCGGGCAGCCGCGCCAGCCGCTTGCGCGCGGCGTCCCTGTCGGCCTCCGTCCGCAGCCACAGCCGGTACGACTCGGGCATGTCCGACACCTTGATGACCGAGAGCAGATCCTCGTCGTCCGGGTACGCCTCGACGAACCTCCGGTACGCCGCCGCCTGGTCCAGGTACTCGTACGATTCGAGCCCGGACGTCCGCTCGACGGCCGCCGCGATCGCCTTGCGCTCCCCGGCCGTGACCGCCGACTTGTTCGCCCTGCCCCGGCCGCGGTGACACGCCTTCGAGAGATCGTCCCTGCGACACAGGAACACAACCAGATCAGCATCCTGAGCCCGCGCCACCTCGGCGACGCGGACCTCCACCTGATCGATGACGACCCCCACGCCCGGCCCCCGGCGCGCAGCGGCCACGATCTTGTCCCGGTCGGCGATTCCGGACACCCGCATCCGGAACGAGTCCGGCATGTCCTTCGCGCGTACCTTCGCCAGCACCGTCCGCCCGGCGTACTCCTTGCGGAAGCTCGCATAGGCCGCGGCTCGGCTCACGAACCGCACCCCGGTCACCTCCGGGATGGCCTTCAGCCGCGCCTCGACGTCCCGCCGCTGCCCGGCCGTGGCGTACCGCTTGCCGCACCCGGGCAGACCGGGCACACAGAGGAAGACCGCGATCTCCGGCTCATCGAGCATGCCGACCTCGGGGGACGCGGGATCGGCGGGGGCCGCGTGGGCGGTCCCGGCCGTGATTCCCGAGAGCGCCACGACGCCCGCCACCGCCACCCGCCATAACCAGTGCTTCACCGAACTCCTCAGCCGATCGTGCGTCCGTTCCGCCACGCATGATCGCATCAATCGCCAGGCTCAGGACGGGCTCAGGACGGGTAGACGGGAGGGGTAACGGACGCCGACTTCGACCGCTCAACCACAGCCACCCTCCGCCCGCTCCTGGCGGACGATCTGTTCGATCGTCATCGTGCGGTACGGCTGCAACGACTCGGCCTGCGGCTGGAACCGCCACCGGCCGCCCTGGTGGACCAGGGTGTAGTTCTCCACCAGAATCGCCCGCGCCGCGCGTACGGTGGCCCGTTCGCCTGTCAGCGTGACCTTCTGGATCTGCCAGCGGATCCCTGTCGCGACCGACGGGCACAGCTTGAACCGGCGAACGTAGTCCTTGCGAGTCACCACTCGCTGGGCCTGCCTCGTCCAGCCGTCCCAGAACTCGCCGTAGTCACCGGCCGCGTAGGCATCGAAGGCCTTGGCCGCGGCCCGGCGAGCGGCCGCGGCGGTACGCGGCTGCTCGGGCTTCTTCGTCTGCGTAATGGCCGAGGCGGTGGCCGGTGGCGTTGCGGCGGGAGACGTCGCCGATGTGCTCGCCGATGTGCTCGTCGAGGGTCGAGTGAGGAGCACGACGGCCAGGACCACCGCCACCAGCGTGGCCATCACAGCAACGAGTACGGCGGCGATCGCGACGCTCCGATCCCGGCTGCGGCCGCGGCGCGCCCGCTGTGTCCCGGATTCGTCGTGCACGGAATGGCGCACAGGCACCTCCAGCGGTGGGGGAGACATAGGAGACGCCTGGGAATCACAGCGGGTTCACCCCTGCCCCGCCCTGACCGGATCCGGCCAGGGCGGCTGCCTCCGTCCGTGAGGAACGCACGTCTCCCGGTGACAACTGCGACTAGGCCGGCCTGTCCCGCGCTCCTACGTTGAGGGCATGTCCCCTCTCAACCGCTTCGCCGCGTTGGTCGGCTCCGCGCTGCTCGCGGCCAGCACTCTCGCGGCGCCGACACACGCGCGAACCTACGACTACGTATGCCTGCTGGGCGGCCAGACGTTCCCGCCCCTCGCGCTGAACTACGACTTGTCCGCCTACGGGTGTCGCGGATCAGGCAGCACCGACGTGACGATCTTCGCCTCGCAGGCCTACCACTTCTGCCGCACCGCGGAGATCACCAACGCTGCGACCCGCTCGTTGTGGGCGACCGACTGCTTCCAGATCCAGGGCTGAAGACAGATGGCCGGACACCAGACGGGTCTTCCTCCTCGTGCGAAACACGTCGGCAGCGGTGCTGACCCGCATCGGGGACCACTCCCCGGCCGCTTATACCGCCGGGGCATGACCATCCAACGCCTCGCCACCATCGTCGGCGCAGCGCTGCTGGCACTCCTCACGCCGGCAGCACCAGCGCACGCCGACGGACGCTCCGCCGATGGACGCTACGACTGCGGTCGCGGCCACCTCGTCGATTACGGCGACTACTACAACCTGTCCGGCTGGAACTGCCTCGGCTCCGGCTCCTCCCAGGTGACCGTACGCATCTTCTTCGGAGACGCCCAAGGCACCCACTTCTGTGAAAGCGTCTTCTCCTGGCCCGGCCGCCAGAACCTGGCAGGAGGCCGATGCAGCTCTGCCACTGAAGCCGCCGAATAATCCAGCGCTCGCACTCGACGCATCCACCCGTGTCGCCTTTTTGTCATTCTCGGCTGGCAACATGTCGGCGTGATCGCGACTGCCGCTGACTACGCCTGGTTCACCTTCGGCCGATTCATCTACGACGAGTACACCGATCTTCGAGAGGCATACTGCTTCACCCTCGTTCGCGGGCTGACACCCGAGCAGGTCCTGACCCGGACCGGGGCAGAAAGCCTTCCACCCATGGGACTCAAAGAGCTGATCGGGGCAGGGGTTTCCGACCTCGGCAGACCCCGCTCCGGATACAGCCACTTCTTCGGGATCGTACCCGTCGATGACTGGGCGTTCATCGTAGAACCCAACGGCTTCATGGGCGTTCAACCCGGCATGGCCGGACGATTGTCGGCAGGAACCCGGTTGGTCTCCCATTACCTCAATGTCAACGGGCAGGAAGACTTCCTCTGGATGGAAGACGGTCAGGAGCGCCTGGCCTTGGAGCCAAGCTTTTCCGACATCGACTCCTTCACCAAATGGGAAGAGGAATTCGCCGAGATCGCGCGGCATGTCGAATTCGACGCCGCACACAGCAGTGAGTCGTTCTTGGCGATGGCCGAGTACCTGACCGGGGTCAAGGTGACGCCGGAACTGCTGGAACAGTCGACCTACCAGTGCGGAGTCGCACCCAGCTCCCAGTGATCGCAGTCATATGCTCCGTCACGGCCTCAGCTATTGTCGACGAGCCGATGTCGCGCATCCGGGTGACGGCCCCCGGCACACTGGTGCCTCGCTCGATGTCCACCCGCGCGTGGCGATGCGCATCCTGCGCCACCCACAGGTCTGCATCTACACCCGGATCCCGAGCCCCGAGACCTGCCTTGTAAACAGAAGGTCAGAGATCTGCGGGCCAGAACTGCACTCGGTACGTCTCCAGCCCTTCAGGTGGACGTTCTTCGTGATAGCGGGCACTGGAGCCGGGGCGGACGCCGGCGCTTACGGACCAGTGGCATGCTCGACCGCGCAAGTCCAGGACGTTGCCGGAGGAATGGCCTTCGGTGCCCACGACTTGGAGCTTGCCCGAACTGGAGTAGATCTGTGCCGTCTCGGTTCGGGCCCATTGAGCGTCGTCGGCGAGTGGCCGGCCGTCCCAGAGTTCCAGGGTCACGTCGACGGTGTGCCAGGAGTCCGCTTGGCTGGTGATGATGGCAACGTTCGCGGTGGTGAGGAACCAGTCGGTCATGCTCGCCCGGTTCGCGAGATCCCAGAGGTCCTCGGCGCCTTCTGGCTGCCCGTTGGCTCCATCGAGGTCCATGACCATGAAGCTGAAGGCCCGGATCGTGATCCTGTCGAGGATGCGTTCGAGCAGGCGGGGCATCGACGTCCTTGGCACGAGGTAGACGGGACACGCTGATGCTATCCTGCTGGATCTTGCACTGGCCGGCCATGATGTTGCCCAACTTGGTTTCACCGCTGCGCAGCAGCGTCCAAGATCTGCTCGTGTTCCGTCGCCGTTCCGTGGGAGTGCCGGAATCAGCGAGAAGTGATGCGAGGGCTCGGCAACTGGCCGGTGCAGCGTGCACGGGGGAGCGGGGGTCGGCTGGCGGGTAAGCAGCCGTACGCATCGCCTTGATCTGGTGGAGGGCTCCGGTGGTCCGGAGCATGAAAGAGTCGCCGTGGTGCGGAGATCATGTCGGTGATCGGAGATGGTGAGTGTCGGAAAGTGTCGCGCGGCTTGTGCTGTCCTTCGTGGACGAGGAACTGATTCTCGACCGGGAAAATGTGAACGTGGAGGCTCGGGGCAATCTGATGGCGTTCGGCTTCGCCCCGGAGGACTTTGACGCGGAACTCGTGGAGCAGGCTCTCATCGTGGTCGGCGAGCGGCTCCGTGCGCGGTTCGCCGATGTCGCCGGGCCCGTGACGTTCTATGCCTGGTACGACGAGCAGACCGGCCAGCTACGGTGTTCGGCGGCCTCTGTCGAGCCGAGCGATCTGCCATTCGGGGGCAGGTTTCGGCCTGCGGACAGTCCCGCACCTGTGCTCGCACTGATGACCGCGGACGCACTGCCGGGTGTGGTGCCGTGGACTGATCTGCGGGAGGTCGCCGCCGAGGAGGACGCCGGTCCGGACGAGCAGGTCGAGCACACCTTCCCTGTATTCGCCGTGAAGCTCACCCGGTGAAGCGGGTCGCGTCCAGTGAAGTGGCGTACGGCAGTCGCGTACAGCAACACCGTCTCGCACCATCACCCGCGACCCGACCGTATCTACTACCTGAGCAGGGCCAGACGCGGTCGGCGATTCCCTACGGGATCAGAACGCTAATCCGTAGACGTCGCTGTACGGCGCTGCTGTGCGCCCACGAAAAAGGCCCTCCAGGATGATCCCGGAGGGCCTTTCTGCTGTGCGCGGCCGAGAGGACTCGAACCCCTAACCTTCTGATCCGTAGTCAGATGCTCTATCCATTGAGCTACGGCCGCTCGCTGCGTAAGCAAGCATAGCGGGTTCTGAGCAGTGCCTCGAACCGGATTGCTGAATCATGTCCTCACGGGCTCCGGCGTGCGGGGCCAGAGGGTGTGGCTGACCGGCCAGAGCAGGGCGATCAAGGGGATCTTGACCGCTCCGACCATGAAGTCGATCAGGGCCTGGGTGCGGGGTGGGTCGTTGATGAGCCAGGTCAGGGTGAGTAGCAGGGCGCAGGTGATGGCGTACGCGAGGAGCAGGCGGAGCCAGAAGGTCCACTCGTGGCGGATGCGGGCCGGGCCGCCGTGCGGGGGCTTCCACGGAGGCGGGCCGCCGGCGAAGCGATGCTGGAACTTGGCGTCGGCCCAGCGGATGGTGCTGTGGCCGAAGACGACGGAGTAGCCGAGGTAGGCGGCGGCGAGACCGTGCCTGAAGTCGGCCGTCGCGCCGGCGCGGATGTCGATGACCGCGGCCGCCAGCAGGATCACGTCCAGGAGGGGGACGCTGAGCAGCAGGACGGTGCTGAGCCCGCGACGCTTCCAGAGGTAGCGGCTGGCGAGGCCGAGGGCGAGCAGGATCCAGAAGCCGATCTCGCAGGCGATGAGGATGGCGACAATCACCCTTCCAGTGTTCTGGCTCCGTCGGGCGTGTACCTCGTCGGGGGAAACGAGGTTGTGGATACATCGAAGGGTGTATCCACAGGCGGACCCGCGGAGGAGGAGTTCGGTCGCGGGGGGTGGTGGGATGGGATCCATGAAGCGCGTGGTGTTGTGGGCCTTGCTGGCCTTCGTGATGGGGCTGCTGCTGATCGCAGGCGGCGCCCATCTCGAGCGCGACGCGCCCACGTGGTTGCTGGTGATCCCGGTGGCGATCGCGTGCACCGGGATACTGGTGCGTTACCGTGCGCCGCTGCTCTCGCTGGGGCTGGGGGTGGTGGCCGTCACGGTGGACGGGTTCGTGGGGCCGTCGCTGGGCACCATTCTGATCTTCACCGACAACATCTACGCGGCGGCGCTGTACGGGCCCGCGCGGTTCGCTCGCTGGCTGCTGGCGATCAGCTCGACGCTGGCCGTGACGGCCGGTGCCATCGGCTGGATCCTGAGCGACTGGCGCACGCTGGTCCTGGCGGGTGTGCAGGTGGCGCTGGTGCTGGTGACACCGGTGACCACGGCTCTGGTGCTGCGCGAGCACCGCGACAAGGCGGCCGCGGAGCGGATCCGGGCCGAGCAAGTGGCCCATCTGGCCGAGCTCGACAGACAGGCGGCCATCGCCAGCGAACGCACCCGCATGGCCCGCGAGCTGCACGACATGATCGCGAATCACTTCAGCGCCATCGCCATCCAGTCCACGGCCGCGCTGTCGCGCAAGGATCTGGATCCGGCGACCGTACGGAAGATCATGGAGTCCGTACGGGAGAACAGCGTCAAAGGGCTGGCCGAGATGCGCAGCATGATCGGGTTGCTGCGGCAGGAGGGCGACGAGGCGGAGGCCACCAGGCCGCGGGTGGCCGACGCGGAGAGCCTGATCGAGCGATCGAGACGCGCGGGCATGCCGACCGAGCTGCGGATTCACGGTGAGCCGCGCGAGCTGCCCGCGTCGGTCGACCTGGCCGGCTACCGGATTCTGCAGGAGGCGCTGACCAACGCGCTCAAGCACGGCGGTCAGCAGCAGCATGGCGGTCGGCCTGCGCGGGTGTCCGTTGTGTACGAGTCCGGGCGGGTGACCGTGACCGTCGACAACCCGGTCGGGGTACGTGCTGCGAGGCTGCCCGGTTCCGGCGTGGGGCTGATCGGGATGCGGGAACGGGCCGGGCTGGTGGGGGGCACGTTCGCGGCCGGTCCGGTGGAGGACGGCTGGCGGGTCACGGCGACGTTGCCGACGTCGAGCGAGGCGGCACGCCAGATGGCTGAGCGTAAGGCGGCGGAGGGGCTGGAGCGGCCGGATGGGTCACCCGAGGGGGAGCGTGGGGGGCGTGATCGCTTAGGTCGGTTCGATGGTTCGGGTGCTGACCGTGCTCCTGGTGCCGGCAGTGCTGGAGGTACCGGCACTGCTGGTGGTGGTGCCCGTAGTGCTTGCGGTGCTGGTGTGGGCGCTTTGGGTGCGGGTGGTTCGGGGCCAGGGAAGGTGAGCGGGCGGGATGACGGTTTGTGAGACCTGGGCGGAGGCGGGATGACCATCAGAGTGCTGGTCGCCGACGATCACGCGGCGGTCAGGGCGGGGATCGTGCTGATCCTCGACGGCGCGGACGACATGGAGGTCGTGGGAGAGGCCGCCGACGGGGAGCAGGCGATCGTCATGGCCCGGGAGTTGCGTCCTGACGTGGTGTTGATGGACGTGCGCATGCCCCGCCTCGACGGCATCTCCGCCACCAGGGCCCTGGCCGGGGTGGCGGACGTGCTGATCCTGACCACGTTCGACGTGGACGAGTACGTCTTCGGGGCGTTGCGGGCCGGGGCGGCTGGCTTCCTGTTGAAGAACACCGACGCCGATGCCCTGGTGGAGGCGGTCCGGCTGGTGGCCAGGGGGGACGGGCTGATCTCGCCGGGGGTCACGCGGCGGCTGATCGCGGCGTTCGCCGAGCAGGTCCGGCCTCGGCGGGAACTGGCCGAGGGGGAGGGGCTGACGCCTCGGGAGCGTGAGGTGCTGGCCTGCATCGGGCGTGGGTTGTCGAACGCGGAGATCGCGCGGGAGCTGGACATGGCGGAGGCGACGACGAAGACGCATGTCAGCCGGTTGCTGAACAAGCTGGGGTTGAAGAGCCGGGTGCAGGCTGCGATCTACTACTCCGATTACTACTCGGAGGGGGTGTAGGGAGGGTCGAGGACGGGGCGGGTGCAGAGGTCGGCGTTGCCGTACCTGTCGAGGTGGCCGTGGTCGGAGACGGCGGCGACCAGGTCCTCCCTGCGTCGCCGCCGTCAGGCGGATATGTGCGGCCTGACCATGGTCGTGCGCACGCATCCTCGGGATCGCGCTGCTTGCGCACGCGATGTCAGACGTCGCCAGACGAGCCAGTGCCTCCTGCACGAGGTCGGCCGCGTTCTCCGAGTTGCCGGGCAGGACGTGGCCGTACCGTGCGCCCGCGAGGCCAGGCGTCGCCCAGACGAGCCGGCGTCGCGGAGACCCGGCGTCGAGGAGACGAGCCGGTGCCTCCCGCACGAGGTCGGCCGCGTCCTCCGAGTTGCCGGACCGGACGTGGCCGTACCGTGCGCACGCGAGGCCAGGCGTCGTCCAGACGAGCCGGCGTCGCGGAGACCCGGCGTTGCGGAGACGACCCGGTGCCTCCCGCGCGAGGTCGGCCGCGTCCTCCGAGTTGCCGGACAGGACGTGGCCGTACCGGAGGAGCGCATCACCCCGAGTCGGGACGAGCTCGTCGAAATCAGCCGCTTGGTCCACGAACCCAGGGATGGTCGAGCGGGTGCTTCTGTTGCACGAGAAGCGGGAAAAGCCTATTCGGCCGGAACGTACAGGCTCAGCGTCTCCGCCACGCAGGCCGGCCGCTTTTCTCCCTCGATCTCGATCGTCATCTTCAGGTTGGACAGATATCCGGCCGGGGTGCCCTTGACGTCGGTCAGCTCGCCGGTCGCCCTGACGCGCGCGCCGACCGGCACCGGCCTGGGGAAGCGGACCTTGTTCAGGCCGAAGTTCACGCCCATCGCGATGCCTTCGACGTTGACCAGCTCGAACATGAAGGACGGCAGCAGCGACAGGCTCAGGTAGCCGTGCGCGATGGTGCCGCCGAACGGGCCTTCCTTGGCCCGTTCCACGTCCACATGGATCCACTGGTGGTCGTCGGTGGCGTCGGCGAAGAGGTCGATCCGCTCCTGAGTGATCGTCCGCCACTCGGAGGGGCCGAACGTCTCGCCGACGGCCGCCTTGAGTTCCTGTACATTCGCGAAGGTCCGCATGGTGCGAACGCTATTGGGCCGGTGGGACGGCTGCCAAGTTCAGCACCTGGTACTCGTCGCGCCGGTCGGTCTCCCAGTACAGCACCTTGCTGGGCTCGGACGTGGCTCCGGCGCCGAGCGTTTTGCCCGTCCGGAGGTCGACGCGGACCAGGGCGCCGTTCGCGGTGTCGTACACCAGGGACAGCAGGTTCAGGAACCGGTCGCCGACCAGGTACGGAAACGGCAGCGAACCGAAGCCGATCCGCCAGAACTCGGTGTAGCCGCTCCCGTCGGGGCGCTGGACGAAGCCGCTGGCGCCGTGCCGCGCCGAGCACCACCGGGGGCCGCAGCGCAGGCCTCTCGTGTCGGGCGGCATCACGAGCCTGCGGGTCTCGCCGGTCTCGAGGTTGACCAGTCTGGTCTGGTTGGCGTCGCGGTCGGCGGGGGCGTCGCCCGCCCACGGCCAGGCGATCAGGCTCAGGCCGTCGGCGCCGGGCACCTGCTCGACCGGCCCGCCCGTCAGCGGCACCCGCCACAGCCCGCCGCCGCCCCGCTCGGACCAGACGACGTGCTCGCCGGTGACGGCGATCGTGTCCATGCCCAGGTGCGTGCCGGCGAACCTGGCGAGCAGCCGGGGCTCGCCGCCGGTCAGCGGCACCGTCCACACTTCGCGGATCTCCTGCGTCGGCGCGACGTGCCAGGCGATCCGCTCGCCGTTCACAGTGAACGTGGGCAGCCGTGCGGTGCCCGCCGGCATCCGCGCCACCGGCCTGGACGTCTTCGCGCCCAGATCGTAGACCTCCAGCCGAGCCTCAGCGTCGGTCCCAGCGCCGGTCCCGGAGTCGGTCCCGGAGTCGGTCCCGGAGTCGGTCCCGGCGGTGGCCCCAGCGGTGGTCCCCGAGCCGGTCCCGGTGGTGGCGCCCACGTGGACCAGCAGTTCTCTGGCGTTGAGCGCGGTGATGGGCCGGCGGAGCCCGCCGTCCGCGGCCCTGGCCGACATCGTGAACGTCGCCTCCGGCCAGGCCTCCCGCACCGGTTTCGCCAGCTCGACATCGACCCTGCCGGTCGTGGCGGGGGTGGCGATCACGGGCGGCCGCGCGCCCCCGACGTCGCCCCCGCGAACGCCGGACGCGTCGGGGACGTCGAGGAACAGGCCACGAACGGCCACCGTGCCCGCCACCACGACCACGGCCAGCGCGGCCGCCGCCTGGGCCCGCCGTCCGGCCCGCCGGCGCCGACGGGCGCGCACCCCGGCGAGCAGGTCGCTGTCCGGCGCGCGCCGCGCCGCCTGGCGCAGCACGCCGGCCAGGTCCTCTTCTGTCCTCATGCCTGCTTCCTCTCGAGTACGGAAGGGTCGACCCTGAGTACGGAGAGCGCCCGGAACACCCGGCTGCGCACGGTCGCCCGGCTGATGCCGAGAATGTCGCCGATCTCCTGGTCGGACAGGTCCTCGTAGTACCGCAGCACCAGCACCACCCGCAGTCGGCGGGGCAGTGCGGCCAGGTCGTCCCAGAGCCCGTCGGACGCCGGATCGTCCAGGTAGGAGCCTTCGGGCGGCTCGGCGGTCACGTGTTCCCTGCGCCGTTTGCGCCACCAGCTCACGTGCTGGCGGGCCATGATCGTGCGGACGTACGACTCGGGATTGTCCTTGTTGCGCACCCGGCGCCAGCTGTCGCTCAGCCGGAGCAGCGCCTCCTGGACGAGATCCGCCGCGTCGTCGGGGTTGCCGGTCAGCACGTAGCCGTATCTGAGCAGCGCCGGGCCGCGCGTCCGGACGAAATCCTCGAACTCCACATCACCGAGACGCATGGCCGGCTCGTTCTGTTGCGAAGATCTTTACTCGAAACCATCGCATAGGTGTTCGAGTCCGCGCTACAGTTCTGGGTATCGAATCGAACATGGGTTCGGCCTGGTGAGAGGGGGTGTGTCCGATGACCGTGCTCGCGGACGCCCCTGCCCGGACACGCCGTAGCACTTTCTTCCCAAATCTAAGACGGCCGCTATATCCGGCAATAAAGTCCGAGAGCGTGGACCCTGTGCGCAATCCCTACGCCCCCGGAGCCGGGCAGCGTCCGCCCGAGCTCGCCGGCCGTGATCGTGAGCTGCAGCAGTTCGAGGTCGTGCTCGAACGCGTGGCCCGCGGCCGTCCCGAGCGCAGCATGGTCGTCACCGGCCTGCGCGGCGTCGGCAAGACGGTGCTGCTCAACACGTTCAAGTCCATGGCCATGCAGCGGCTGTGGGGCACGGGCAAGATCGAGGCCCGGCCCGACCAGTCGATCAGGCGTCCGGTGGCGGCCGCGCTGCACATGGCGATCCGCGAGCTCGCGCCGCGCCATCGCGCGCCCGAGCGCATCGAGGAGTTCCTGGGCGTGCTCAAGGCGTTCGCCATGCGCGACCCCGGTGCGGCCAAGGGCACCTCGCACTGGTCGCCGGGCATCGAGGTGCCCGCCTCCCGTGGCCGGGCCGACTCCGGCGATCTGGAGATCGACCTCACCGAGCTGTTCGTCGACGCCGCGGGCGTGGCCACCGACCTCGGCGTGGGCATCGCGCTGTTCATCGACGAGATGCAGGACGTGCCGGCCGCCGACGTCTCGGCGCTCTGCGCCGCCTGCCACGAGCTGTCGCAGTCGGGCGGGCCGCTGATCGTGGTCGGGGCCGGGCTGCCGCACCTGCCCAGCGTGTTGTCGGCCAGCAAGAGCTATTCCGAACGGCTCTTCCGCTACGCGCGCATCGACAAGCTCGACCGTGAGGCGGCCGATCTCGCGCTGATCCTGCCCGCCAGGGAGGAAGAGGTCGAGTTCACCCAGGAGGCGCTCGACGCGCTCTACGAGGCCGCCGACGGCTATCCGTACTTCGTGCAGGCGTACGGCAAGGTGGCCTGGGATCTCGCGTTGCGCAGCCCGATCACCATCGACGACGTCAAGGTCTCCGCGCCCGAGGCCGAGGAGGAACTGGCGGTCGGCTTCTTCGGCAGCCGCTACGAGCGCGCCACCCCGGCCGAACGCGACTACATGCACGCCATGGCGCAGATCGGCGACGAGCCGGTGGCCACCGCCGAGGTGGCCGAGGCGCTCGGCCGCAAGCCGTCCAGTCTGTCGCCGGCTCGCGACAGCCTGATCAAGAAGGGTCTCATCTACAGCGCCGAACGCGGCCTGATCGCGTTCACCGTGCCGCATTTCGGGAGGTTCCTGCGTGCGCAACCGATCTAGTCGGCACTCCTAGCCCTCTATTGGGCTGTCTAGTGGGGAAGCTAGACAGCCCAATAGAGCTGAATCGTCATGCCTGTCGAGCGAAATCTAGGCCTGTCTAGCGTCAGGCCGATACTGGCGTATATTCCGGCAGAGAGTCGCTGTCCTCGCCGCTGACCACGGCCATCCGCACCGCCGGGCGGCGTCCGCTCAGGTAGATCGCGAAGACCACGTCGTGCTGGTCGCGGTTCTGGAAGACGAAGAAGCGCCAGCACAGCTCCCGCCAGCTGTCGTACGGCTCGGCGGAGATCAGCTCGCTCTCGTGTGCCCGCCAGGTGCCGCTCGACCTGAGCCTGGCCAGCGTCACCCCCTCGGTCGGGCCGCGGCGCTGCTCGCAGGGGGCGCGGTAGCGGATCCGGTCGACCAGTTCCTCGATTTCCGGCGAGAGCAGGGCCAGCAGGGCCACGCCGGTGAGCGCGTACCAGGAGGGGTGGGTGATCGCCGTCCAGCCGGGCACGGGTGACCAGACGGACATCAGGGCCATGCCGGTCAGGGTCACCGTCCTGCCCAGGGATCTCAGGCCCACGGGGGCCGAGCTGACCTCGCCGAAGCAGCCGCAGCCGGCGTCCGGCCGTCGTCTGCGTAGTTCCAGCAGCACGTACGTGGACAGCGCGAAGAAGCACACCGTCCCCCACCGGAAGATCGGCGCGGTGGTGAACAGCAGGCCGCAGGCCAGCACGAGTTCGCCGAACGCGCAGACGAGCAGCGCCGGGGTCTGCATGCGTCCAGGCACCAGAACCGCGGGGCCCAGCCGCGACAGCGCGCCGGGCTCGCCGCCGGTGCGCGCCGTGACGACCTTGGCCGCCGTCCCGAAGAGGAGCAGCACGATCAGGACCGGTAGCTGCGATTCCAGCACCCGCGTCACCCCAATCCGATCTGGGCGTTGAAGCACCCGTTGGTCAAGTCGCCGCCGAGCTCGACGTAGGAGTACGGCGACAGTTCCGCGATCCGCCCGCGCGGGGAGGTGTCGCATTCGACGCATCTGTCGCAGAAGCGGCCGGCCACGCAGCCGCAGGCCACGATCGGCACGTTGGCCGAGCGATTCGCGCACAGGTTCCTGACCTGGAGCAGCGAGCCGATGGCCAGGTAGGGCAGGCCGACGCAGGAGGTCTCGGCGTCGGGGCAGCCGGCGTCCGAGCGTTCCACCATCGGGTAGGCGGCGCCGTGCTCCTCCTCGTCGAACACGTCCGACCAGGTGGCGGTGCCGGAGATGCGCGCCTGCAGGCCGGCGTAGGCGGGGGGCGGCGCGGGCACGGCGCGCGCCGGGTAGGCCGGCTGCGAGGTGGCGGGCAGCAGCGCGTGGCCGATGCCGTCGCGCCTGACCCCGATCGCGTCGAACAGGTAGCCGGGCTCGAACTGCGGGTGGCGGACCTGCAGCCGCCCGGTGGCCCGATACGGGATGACGATCGTGCGGTGCCCGCGATGCGGCCCGCAGTCGAGTTCGACGGTCAGGTCTTTACGTCCCTCGATGGACAGGATCGTGCCGGTGATGCGCGTGGTGTCGGCCCAGATCTTCTCGATCACCCGGCCCTCGCGCCTGGTGCGCATCACGACCATCGTCCCTGGCGGCAGATCGGCGGGAGGAACGTCGCCGCCGTGCCAGGCGGTGGCCCACGGCGCGATGACGAGCCGTTCTTCCGTGCCGCCCGGGGTCTCGATGATGGCCAGGTGCGGGCTGATGTCCAGGATCTCCCCGGCGACGGCGCGTAAAGGTTCGCCGTTGTCCGGGTCAGGGCCGGGAACGCCGGATTCGCGGCCCAGCGCGGCGGCCGCGAGCACCCGCCGGCGCTCGACGCTCGGATACCCCATGCGCCCTCCCTCGTCGCCGTACTAGGTTCACACGACTTCGAGGCGGACGACGCCGCTCAGGCCGGACGGGAGCAAAATACGCATCCCCGGGGCAGGAAGCTGACACCCAGCGTCGAAGAAACTGCCACCGACCTTGACTCTTCTTTGTCCTCGGAGGGCCGAAACCTGAATTCGGGTTCAGCCCCAATAGGGCATCCGGCTGCGATTCTGGCCACGATGCAGACCGCAGGCTGGGAAGAGGAGTTCCGCGAGTACGTGGTGGCGCGCGGGCCGTCGCTGCTGCGTGCCGCCAGACAGCTCACCGGGCACCCGCTGGACGCCGAGGACCTGCTGCAGAACGCGTTGACCAAGACGTACCAGGCATGGGACAGGATCGAGGACCACGGCGCGCTGGACGGCTACGTGCGGCGGGCCATGGTGAACATCAACATCTCGCAGTGGCGGCGGCGCAAGCTGGAGGAGTACCCGTCGGACGAGCTGCCGGAGATGACCATCACGGAGTCCGTGGCCTGCGGCGACGTGCACGAACGGCTCGAACAGGCGCTGTCGGAGCTGCCCGAGCGGATGCGTGCGGCGATCGTCCTGCGGTACTACGAGGACATGACCGAGCCGGAGATCGCCAGAACCCTGGGCATCAGCGTCGGGACGGTCAAGAGCACGGTGTCACGTGCCATGGCCAAGCTCAGGGGTGCGCTGGGGATTCCAGCTCAATCGCCCCGGCCGTAGCGCAGGGTCTGACCACGTCACGGACCTTGCGCAGGGTGGCCAGGAACGTTCCCAGTTCCTCGGGATCGAGCAGGTTCATGAAATATTCGTCGATGTCACGCAGATGGTCCGGCAGCACGCTCTCCAGTCGTTCCCGGCCCTTCTCGGTCAGCGTGGCATAGGACGCCCGGCGGTCGGTGGCACACGAGAGCCTGGCGACCAGGCCCTCGCGTTCGAGCCGGTCGACGACTCTGGTGACGCCGCTGGTGGACAGTTCGGTCTGGGCCGCCAGATCCGTCATGCGCAGTTGCTGCCGCGGCGAACGGGCCAGGCGGATCAGGGTCTCGAAATCGATCTCTGACAGCCCGGCAGCCGCGAACACCGGCTGCATCCTGGCCGACAGACCTGCATAGACCTCCGACAGCAGGCCCATGGCCGTCAGTCGGGGATCATCAAAGGACTTCACGTTCATACCCTAGCCGACGATAGTTGACGCGCGGAATATTCCTCAGGTAGACATTTGTTGTCGCAAACATCCGCACAGCAACCTTCCGACTTCTGAGGAGAACCCCATGACCGCCACGCGTACCTGGGAGTCCCTGACCATCCCCGCCGCCGGCACCTACAACCTCGACGCAGCACACACCCGCATCGGGTTCGTGGTCAAGCACATGATGGTGAGCAAGGTCCGCGGCAACTTCGGGTCGTTCGCCGGTTCCGTCACGATCGCCGAGAACCCGCTCGAGTCCACCGCCGAAGTGACGATCCAGACCGACAGCATCACCACCGGCATGGCCGACCGCGACAACCACCTGCGCAGCGACGACTTCCTGTCCGTGGAGAAGTTCCCGCAGATCACCTTCAAGAGCACCCGCGTGGTCGGCCACTCGGGCGACGAGTTCACCGTCGTCGGCGACCTCACCATCCGGGACGTCACCAAGGAGGTCGAGCTCACCGTCGAGTACGGCGGCGCCGGCACCAACCCGTGGGGCCAGGCGCTCTGGGGCTTCTCCATCAGCACCGAGTTCGACCGCGAGGAGTTCGGCCTGACCTGGAACCAGGCCCTGGAGACCGGTGGCGTTCTGGTGGGCAAGAAGGTCAAGATCGAGATCGAGGGCGAGGCCAACCCGGCCTGACCCGGCGTGCTCGGCGGGGTGTCCGGTGGGCGCCTCGTGGGCGTCTCGTTGGCGGCTCGTGGGCGCCCGGCGGGCGCCCGGCGGGTGTCCAGCGGGTATCCAGCAGGTTATCCACAGCCAGAAAGCCCGCCCCGACCAGGGCGGGCTTCATCCACAGGCAGTTACCCACAGGCTGTGGATGACGGTCACGTCCACGGACGTGGTGTATGAATCGATCTCCGTGTGATCCTGTTTCTGCAGGTTAAGCGGTGAGTGTCTGCGGAAGTGTGTCCGTGCTCGGTGTGTCTCCGGGAATCACCCGGATGCGGGC
>NZ_JABCPZ010000205.1 GCF_013283785.1 Nonomuraea antri | reverse complement strand
GCCCCATCCCGCCCCACTCGCGCGGCATGTGCGGCAGCCACAACCCGGCCGCCTTCGCCTCCGTGCGCAGGCGGAAGATCGTGCGCAGGTACTCGTCCCTGTCGCCTTCCTTCAGGTCCGCCATGGTGGGGATGACGGTCTCCTGGATGAAGGTGCGCACCCGCTTGCGGATCTCCTCGTGCTCGGGGGCGAGAGTGAAGTCGATGGCCATGGTGATCCTCAGTTCTCGTGGTTCGGGTAGTGGCAGGCCACCCAGTGGTCCTGCCCGATCGGGCGGATGAGAGGCTCCTCGTCCGCGCATCTGGGCGCGGCACGCGGGCATCGGGTACGGAAGCGGCACCCGCTCGGCGGGTTCACCGGCGACGGCGGCTCGCCGCTGATCAGCTGGTCGGCCGGCGGGAGGTCCAGCGCGCCGCCGGGGATGGTGGCGATCAGCGCCCGGGTGTACGGGTGGGCGGGGCGTCCGATCAGGTCGTCGCCGGCCGCCAGTTCGCAGGTCTTGCCCAGGTACATGACCAGGATCCGGTCGGCGACGTTCTTCACCACCGCCAGGTCGTGGGCGATGAAGACCAGCGTGAGCCGGTAGCGCTCCTTCAGGTCCGCCAGCAGGTTGAGTATCTGCGCCTGCACCGACACGTCCAGCGCCGACACCGGCTCGTCGCAGATCACCACCTCGGGGTCGAGTATCAGCGCGCGGGCGATGGAGACGCGCTGGCACTGGCCGCCGGAGAACTCGTGCGGCCGGCGCTCGGCCGCCGTGGCCGGGTCGAGGCCGACCGCCTCCAGCACTTCGTCCTCGCGGGCGGGGTCGAGGTCCCACACGCGCGGGCCCTCGCCGACGATGTCGCGGACGCGGCGGCGGGGGTTCAGCGAGGAGATCGGGTCCTGGAAGATCATCTGGAGTCGCCGTCTGGTGCGGCGCAGGGCCTCGCCGCGCAGGCGGGTCAGTTCGACGCCGTCCAGGCGTACCGAGCCGGAGCGTGGCGGCGGGAGCTGGACGAGGGCCCGCGCCGTGCTCGACTTGCCGCACCCGGATTCGCCGACGATGCCCAGCGTCTCGCCGCGCGCCAGGTCGAAGCTCACCCCGGAGACGGCGAGAACCGTCCTGCCCCGGCCGCCGGGGAACTCCACGACCAGGTCCTCCACCCGCAGCAGCACCTCGCCGGGCGCTCTGAGGTGCGCGTTTCCGCTACCTGCCACCGCTGTCCGCCTCTTTCGCGTAGTGATCGCCGGTCTCGGTCTCGATGGGGTACCAGCAGGCGTGGAAGTGGCCGTTGTGGGACAGCGGGGGCGCTTCCGTCGCGCAGCGGTCCCGTGCGTAGGGACATCGCGGCTGGAACGCGCACCCCTCGGGCAGCGCCGCCAGGTCCGGCGGGCGCCCCGGGATGACCCGCAGCCGATGGTGGGCCGGGTCCGTGAGCCGTGGCGCGGCCTGCAGCAGGGCCTCGGTGTACGGCATCCTGGCCCGGGCGAACACCTCCTCGGCCGGCCCCCGTTCCACCACCTTCCCGGCATACATCACGATCACCTCGTCCGCCCACTGCCGCACCACCGACAGGTCGTGGCTGACCAGCACCACCGCCATGTCCCGCTCCTCGCGCAGCCGGTGCAGCAGGCGCAGCACCTGGTCCTGGATGGTGACGTCCAGCGCGGTCGTGGGCTCGTCGGCGAACAGCACGTCGGGGCCGCAGGAGAGCGCCATCGCGATCGTCACCCGCTGCCGCATCCCGCCGGAGAGCTGGTGCGGGTAGCGGCGCAGCGTCCGCTCGGGGTCGGGGATGCCGACCGAGGCCAGCAGCCGTGCCGCCTCGCTACGGGCGGCGGCGCGTGAGAGGCCGAGATGCACCCGCAGCGGCTCGGCGACCTGCGTGCCGATGGTGCGGACCGGGTTGAGCGCGGTCATCGGGTCCTGGAAGACGGTGCCGAGCCTGGGGCCGAGCACCGACCTCATCTCGGCGGGGCCGTAGCCGGTCAGGTCGTCGCCGGACAGGTAGACGTGGCCGCCGCGCACCACGTCGGTGCCGGGCAGCAGGCCGAGTATCGAGCGGATCAGCATCGACTTGCCCGACCCTGATTCGCCCACGATGGCCAGCGTCCTGCCGCGCTCCAGCGTGAACGACACCCCGTCCACCGCCTTGACCGTCCCGCGCGGGGTGACGAAGTGCGTGCGCAGGTCCTCGACCTGCAGCAGGCAGTCGCGGACGGCGTGCGGCGGCGCGGCGGTGACGGCCGCGGCGACCTGCCCGACCGGTTCGAGCCCGCTCCGCCGCACGTCGCTGAGCGCCCGCAGCCGGTCTCCGACCAGGTTGAACGACAACACGGTCAAGAACATCACGACCGACGGCGCGAGCACCACGTGCGGCGCGTTCTCCATCACCGTACGGCCCTCGTTGACCAGCCCGCCCCAGGTCGGCGTGGGCGCCTGCACCGACAGCCCGAGGAAGGCCAGGCTGCCTTCCGCCACCACGATCACGGCCATGCCGACGAAGGCGTAAGACGCGGCGGGCACGGCCACGTTCGGCACGATCTCGCGCCACAGGATCCGCCGGTCGCGCACCCCGAGCACGCGGGCGGCCAGCACGAACTCCCGGTCGGCGAACGTCAGCGTGGCCCCGCGGATCAGCCGAGTCCAGGCCGGCACGCTCAGCACGCCGAGCACGATCAGCACGTTGCGCAGGCTCGCCCCGGCGAAGGCGACCACGGCCAGCGCGAAGACGAGCGCCGGGAACGCCTGGGCGACGTCGTTGACCGCCATGATCACCGAGTCCCAGGCGCGGCGGCGGTAGCCGGCCAGGATGCCGAGCGGCGCGCCCAGGCCGAGGCCGAGCAGCACCGCGCCGACGCCGACGCCGAGCGAGACGCGCGCGCCGTGGACGACCCGGCTGAGCACGTCGCGGCCGAGTCCGTCGGTGCCGAACGGGTGCGCGGCGCTGGGGCCGGACTGCGGCGGTCCGACCAGGGTCTCGTCGTAGCGGGGGATCGGCAGCACGTCGGCCAGCAGCGCGGCCAGCAGCACCAGGCCGATCCAGGCCGTGGCGATCCAGAACCCGGGCCCCAGGCGGCTACGCACGACGGATCCTCGGGTCGACGGCGGCGTACACGAGGTCCACCGCGAAGTTGACCAGCACGTACCCGACCGAGATCAGCACGACGCCGCCCTGCACGGTCAGGTAGTCGCGGGAGAAGATGGAGTCGACGATGAGCCGCCCGATGCCGGGCAGGCCGAACAGCGTCTCGATGATCACCGCGCCGCCGATGAGCGCGCCCAGATTCAGCCCGACGGAGGTGATCAGCGTGATCGCGGACGGGCGCAGCGCGTGCCGCCACATGATGCGCCGCGGTGACAGCCCGCGCGCCCTGGCCAGCGTGATGTAGTCCTCCTGCAGCGTGGCGATCAGGTCGGTGCGCAGCAGCCGCGCGTACACGGCCATCAGCCCGCAGCCGAGCGTGATCGCGGGCAGCAGCACCGAGGTGAGGTTCCAGCCCAGGTCGACCGAGATGGACGTCCAGCCGGTCGCGGGCACGACCTGCCAGGTGACGGCGAACACCAGGATCAGCAGCACCCCGAGCACGAAGCTCGGCGTGGACAGCAGCGCGAAGCTGACCGCGGTGAGCACCTGGTCGAGCGCGCGCCCGGCGTGACGGGCGGCGGCCACGCCCAGCGGGACGGCCAGGCCGAGCGCGATGACCTGCGCGGCGATGAGCAGTTCGAGCGTGACGGGCAGCCGTTCCGCCAGTTCGGCGGCGACCGGCAGCCGGGAGATGTAGGAGTCGCCGAAGTCGCCGGTGAGCAGGCCGCCCAGCCAGTCGCCGTAACGCACCAGCAGCGGCCGGTCCAGGCCCAGCTCCTGGCGCAGCGCCGCGCGGGTCTCCTCGGTCGCCGACAGGCCCAGGATCTGCGTGACCGGGTCGCCGGGCAGCAGCGTGAGCAGGGCGTAGGACAGGAACGTGACGACGAGCAGCACCACCAGGAGCCGGACCAGCCGGTGCAGGACGACGATCACCGCGGCGCGATCCAGAGCTGCGAGAACGGGTGGTAGGGCACCGGCGAGCCGGTCAGCGGCAGGCCCTTCTCGCCGTCGGGCAGCACGTGCTCGCCGATGCCGCGCACCTTCGTCCTGGCGATGATCGCCCCGGTGTCGAGGTGGTCGATGAACACGTACGGGACCAGTTCGCGCAGGCGTTCCTGCACGGTGGCGTAGGCGGCCACGCGGGTGCTCTCGTCGGGGTCGCCGCGTCCGACGTCGAGTGCCCGGCTGAGCTTCTCGTCCTTGAGCCGGGAGAAGTTCAGTGAGACCGCGCCGACCGGCTTGGCGTACGCCTGGTGCATCCAGACGTACTCGCCGTCGGGGTCGGCGGCGGAGAACTGGGTCCAGATGGTGGCGGCGAAGTTGCCGGTGACGGCCCGGTTGATCAGGTCGGGCTGGTCGGCCTGCTTGATGGTGACGTCGATGCCGGCCTTGCGCCACATGTCCTGGGCCAGTTCGAGCCCCTGCATCGTGTTCGGGTCGGGGGTGGACAGGACCTCGAAGGAGATCGGGCCCTTCTCCGCCTCCACCTCCTTCACCAGGGCGGTGGCCCTGGCCAGGTCGAAGTCGGGGTAGCCGCCTTCCGCGTACCACTTGGAGTCCTTGGCCCACGGGCCGTCCGCCGGTTGGGTCAGGCCGGAGCGCAGGGTGGAGATCACCGTCTTGCGGTCCATGGCGTACGCGAGCGCCTTGCGCACCCGCAGGTCGTCGAGCGGCGGTACGGCGGTGTTGAGCATGATCATGGCCTCGGGCACGGCCATGCCCTGGGCCCGGTCGACCGTGTAGTCGTCCTTGAGCTTGCCGAACTTGATCACGTCGTCGTCGCGGCTGGTGCCCATCGCGTCGATGCCGCCCGCTTCGAGCGTCTGGGCGCGGGTCTGGCTGTCGGGCAGGATCCTGAACTCGATCTCGTCCAGGTACGGCAGCCCGGATCGCCAGTACTGCGGGTTCCTGGTGACCACCAGGCGGCTGTCCGGCATGTACTCCTTGAACATGAACGGCCCGGTGCCGACCGGCTTGAGACTGGCCGTCCTGGGGTCGTTCAGCGAGGTGGGCGGCACGATCATGCCGAGCTGGGTGGCCAGGTAGTAGGGGAAGGCCACCCACGGCCGGCTGAGCGCGACCTTGACCGTCATCGGGTCGGTCAGCTCGAAGGACTTGACCGGGACGAGCGTGGCGGCGGTCAGCGGTGAGGCCTTCTGCGCCTCCAGGTTGGCCTTGACGATCTCACCGGTCAGGTTGAGCCCGGTGGAGAACCTGACGCCGGGCCTGATCTTGATCGTCCATTCGTCGAACGTCGCGTTCGGGGTCAGGGACTGGGCCAGGTACGGCTTCCACGCGCCTGCGGCGTCCACGCCGACCAGCGGCTCGATCATGGTGCCGACCATGCTGTAGCTCTGCGCGGCGAACTGGTCGGTGACGGGGTTGAAGCCGTTGGCGTCGGCGCTGAGCCCGTAGACCAGGCGGCCGCCGGCGACGGGCCCGGTCGCCGTGGCCGAGGTGGCGGGTGCGGGGCCGGTCTCCGGTGGCCGCTGCCCGCTGCAGGCCAGCATGACCACGCAGGCCAGCGACAACGTCGCCGGCGTTCTCCAGCGTTTCATCCACGCCTCCTCCCGGTCGGCCCCCGAGAGCAATTTCACCGATAGTACAATCGGTGAAATTCCGCACAAGAGGGCCCGCGCCAATCGTTATTCGGGGGATCATCGGCCGATGGGAAAGAAGGTGGCCGTGACCCGTACCAGGAGTGAGGCCAAGGACGCGACCAGGCGCCGGCTCATCCGCGCGGCGCTGTCGATCCTCGACAGGGAGGGCGAGCCCGGGCTGACCACGGTGGCGGTGGCCAAGGCCGCCGGCATCGCGCAGTCCAGCTTCTACGTGCACTTCAAGGACCGGCAGGACCTGCTGCGGGTGCTCGGCGAAGAAGGCGGCGAACGGCTGCGCGCGGCGATGCGCGAGGCCAGGCGCAAGGCGCGGGAGTCGCCGGACGATCACGAGCGGCACCGCGAGACGTTCCGCATCCCGCTGGAGGCCATCTGCCGGCATCCCGAGCTGCTGCGCATCCAGTTGCGCGCCAGGCACGACCCGGCGTCGTCGCTGCGCGAGCTGGCGATCGAGAGCGCGGCGGCCTATCGGGAACACCATGCCGCCGACCTGGCGGCGCTCGGGTACACGGCCGACGACGAGCACGACAGGCGGCGGCTGGAGATGATCGCCGAAGGCATCAACGCGGCCACCAACGCGCTGGCGATCGGGCATCTGGAAGGGCGCTATCCCGACCTGGAGGAGGCCGCGGACGTGCTGATGGCCCTGTCACGGGGGGCGCTGCGCTGGCTGCGCGCCACCCAGGCGGACGGATCCGGGCCGCCGGACGAAGCCGACGGCCCGGATCCAGGTCCGGGTCCGGGTCAGGTCAGCGGGCTTCCCTGACGGTCCTGACCGCGCCGGCCGGGACCGTGAGCACGCCGTCGACGGCGGTTCCGTCCAGGGTCGTGCCGGTGGCGGGCACCTCGGCGTCGGCCGCGGTGTGGTTGATCGCGAACAGGAAGGCCCGGCCGTCCTGGTGCGAGCGGCGGACGACCTCGATCCCGGGCGTGCCCGTCGCCGTCACGCCGGCCTCGGCGCAGACCGCGGTCAGCACCCTGGCCAGGGCCTCGCCGGTGGGCAGCGTGGTGAGGTAGTCGGCGGCGCCGCGCTCCCACGCGTGCCGCGTCCAGGCCGGGCGGCCGTCGAGGTAGGTGTCGAGCACCTCGGCGCCGGTGAGGTGCGCCACCTCGCTCCACAGCCGGCCGCTGCCGCCGCCGGTCAGCTCGATCGCGTCGTCGGACCTGAGCGGGAAGAACTCCTCGACGGTCACGCCGAGCAGGTCGCGCCACGCGCCCGGGTAGCCGCCCAGGCGGACCTGGTCGCGGTCGTCGACGATGCCGCTGTACGGGCCGACCAGCGCCCGGCCGCCGCCGGCCACGTAGCGCTCCAGGTTGGCCGCGCCGGCGTCGTCGACCAGGTAGAGCGCCGGCACCAGCACCGCGCGGTAGCCGGACAGGTCGGCGCCGGGGTGGGCGAAGTCGCAGGTGATGCCCAGCTTCCAGAGCTCGGCGTGCCACTGCTTGACGATCTCGATCGGCTTCAGCTCGGTGTTCGGCTGGGCCGGGTGGTCCTGGGCCCAGATGCTGGCGAAGTCGAGCAGGATCGCCACGTCCGCCTTGACCGTGGTGCCGGCCACGTCGGAGGCGTCGCGCAGCAGCTCGCCGAGCGCGACGACCTCACGCCAGATCTTGGTGTCCTTGCCGCCGTGCGGGTACATGGCCGAGTGCCACTTCTCCGCGCCGATCTTGGACGCCCGCCACTGGAAGAACATGATCGCGTCCGCGCCCCTGGCCAGGTGCTGGACGGAGTTGCGGTGCATCTCGCCGGGCTGCTTGGCCCGGTTGTAGCCCTGCCAGTTCACCGCGCTGGTGGAGTGCTCCATGAGCAGCCACGGGCGGCCCGGCTTGAACGAGCGGGTCAGGTCGGCGGCGAAGGCCAGGTCGATGTGCGCCTCGTCGCCGAGCTCGCCGGCCAGGTACTGGTCGGTGGAGACGACCTCCAGCTCCTCGGCCCAGGCCCAGTAGTCGGCGTCCCAGTACAGGCCGGACATGAAGTTGGTGGTGTTCGGGACGTCCGGGGAGATCTTGGCCAGCAGGTCGCGCTCGGCCCGGTAGAGGTCGAGCAGCGCGTCGGAGCTGAAGCGGCGGTAGTCGAGCTGCTGGCCGGGGTTGGTGAAGCTGGGCGTGATGCGCGGGGTGAGGATCTGCTCCCAGTCGCTGTAGCGCTGGGACCAGAAGGCGGTGCCCCACGCCTCGTTCAGCGCGTCGAGGCTGCCGTAGCGGTCGCGCAGCCAGGTGCGGAACGCGGCGGCGGAGGTGTCGCAGTAGCAGCGGCCGTTGTGGCAGCCGTACTCGTTGTGGATGTGCCACATGGCCAGCGCCGGGTGGCCGCCGTAGCGGCGGCCGAGCTGCTCGACGATGGCCAGCGCCTTCTCCCGGTAGACGGGGGAGCTGGGGCAGAAGGCCTGGCGGCTGCCGTGGTAGAGGGTGTGGCCCTCGAAGTCCACGGGCAGGGCCTCGGGGTAGGTGTGCGCGAACCACGGGGGCGGCGAGGCGGTGGGCGTGGACAGGTAGACCTTGATGCCGTTCTCGGCCAGCAGGTCCATGATCCGGTCCAGCCAGCCGAACTCGAACCGTCCCTCGACCGGCTCCAGCATCGACCAGGAGAAGATCCCGAGACTGACGTGGGTGACCCCGGCCTCGCGCATGAGCCGCACGTCTTCAGGCCAGACGTCTTCGGGCCACTGCTCGGGATTCCAGTCTCCGCCGTAGACGATCAACGCTCCTCCAAATAATCGTTTTATATGATTATAAGGAGATAGCGGGTGTCACGACCAGCATGCCGGCTAATCGCCCGCCTTCCACGTGGCCAGCAGCTTGTCGTAGTCGAGCGTCTCCGGCTTGCCGCGCTCGTCGGCCAGTTTCGGCGCCGGGGCGCCCGGCTGGTCGAGCCAGTATTGCGCGGGCTGCTCCTGGTTCAGTTTGGGCGCGCAGTTCCCGCCGTAGCCGCGCCGCTCCAGGCGGGCCAGGATGTCGTCCTGCTGCTTGGCCAGGTTATCCATGGATTGTTGTGCGGTGGTCTCGCCGGTCACCGCGGTCGCCACGTTCTGCCACCACAGCTGCGCCAGCTTGGGGTAGTCGGGGACGTTGGTGCCGGTCGGCGTCCACTGCTTGCGCGCGGGGGAGCGGTAGAACTCGATCAGGCCGCCGTACTTGGCCGCGTTCTTCTCGAAGTACTCGCTCCTGATGTCGGAGTCGCGGATGAACGTCAGCCCGACGATCGACTTCTTCAGCGACACCGTCTTGGACGTGACGAACTGCGCGTACAGCCAGGCCGCAGCGCGGCGCTCCTTCGGCGTGTTCTTCAGCAGGGTCCAGGAACCGGCGTCCTGGTAGCCGAGCTTGTTGCCGTCCTTCCAGTACGCGCCGTGCGGGCTCGGCGCGATGCGCCACTTGGGCGTGCCGTCGCTGTTGACGACCGGCAGGCCCTCCTTGGTCATGTCGGCGGTGAACGAGGTGTACCAGAAGATCTGCTGGGCGATGTTGCCCTGCGCCGGGACCGGGCCCGCCTCGCTGAAGTTCATGCCCGCCGCCTCCCTCGGCGCGTACTTCTTCAGCCAGTCCACGTACTTGGTGAGCGCGTACACCGAGGCCGGGCCGTTGGTGTCGCCGCCGCGGGTGACCGACGAGCCGACCGGGCGGCAGTTCTCCACCCTGATGCCCCAGTCGTCCACCGGCAGGCCGTTGGGGATGCCCGGGTCGCCGTTGCCGGCCATCGACAGCCAGGCGTCGGTGAACCGCCAGCCCAGCGACGGGTCCTTGCGGCCGTAGTCCATGTGGCCGAAGACCTTCTTGCCGTCGATCGTGCCGTTGCCGTTGACCTTGGTGGTGAAGAACTCGGCGATGTCCTCGTAGGCCGCCCAGTTGACCGGGACGCCCAGGTCGTAGCCGTACGCGGCCTTGAACTGCTTCTTGATCTCGGCGTCGGTGAACCAGTCGTAGCGGAACCAGTAGAGGTTGGCGAACTGCTGGTCGGGCAACTGGTAGACCTTCTTGTCCGGGCCGGTGGTGAAGCTGATGCCGATGAAGTCGTTCAGGTCGAGCGTGGGCGAGGTGACCGCCTTGCCCTCCCCGGCCATGTAGTCCGACAGCGGGAACACGTACGTGCCGCGCGAATGCGTGCCGATCAGGTCGGAGTCGTTGACGTAGGCGTCGTAGATGTTCTGGTTGCCCTGGATCTGCGTCTGGAGCTTCTCGACGACGTCACCCTCCTGGATCAGGTCGTGCTTGACCTTGATCCCGGTGATCTCGGTGAACGCCTTGGCGAGCTGACGCGACTCGTACTCGTGGGTGGTGATCGTCTCCGACACCACGTTGATCTCCATGCCCCGGTACGGCGCCGCGGCCTTGGTGAACCAGTCCATCTCCGCGAGCTGCTGATCCTTGGGCAGCGTGCTCGGGGTGAACTCCTGCGACACCCACCGCTGCGCGGCGGCCTTGCCGTCCGCCTCGCGGAAGTCGCTCTTGGGTTTGTCGCCCGTGCCCTGCGCACAGGCCGTTGCCACCAGGACGACTGCGGCCAGACCAACCGCTGCGGACCTGCCTGTCCGATGCCTCATCGCCTGACTCCTCCTCTGTTAGCCCCATATCCCGATCACGACCAGCACCAGCAGCGCGCAGCCGAGCGCGAGCCACATGGACAGGTCGGTGATCGCGATCCATCCGGCCAGCACCACGGCCGCGCTGATCAGGCCGATGTACAGCCGGTCACCCCGATCGGTCTCGATGCGCAGGAATCCGCGCCTGGCCACCGGCGGCGAGATCTTCGCCCAGACCGCCATGACGATCAGCAGCAACGCCAGCCCGATGAAGACCAGTGCGGTGGGAAGGGTCCAGACCATCCATTGCATGTGCTTTTCAGACCCTTCCGAGCGCGAACCCCTTGGCGATGTAGTTCCTGACGAACCAGATGACGATGGCGCCGGGGATGATGGTGAGCACGCCGGCCGTGGCCAGCAGGCCCCAGTCGACACCGGCGGCGCTGACCGTCCTGGTCATGGTGGCCGCGATCGGCTTGGCGTTCACCGACGTGATCGTCCTGGCGATGAGCAGCTCGACCCAGCTGAACATGAAGCAGAAGAAGAGCGTGACGCCGATCGCGGAGCGGATCATCGGCAGGAAGATGCGCACGAAGAAGTGCGGCAGCGAGTAGCCGTCGATGGCCGCGGTCTCGTCGATCTCCCGGGGGATGCCCGACATGAAGCCTTCGAGTATCCACACCGCCAGCGGGACGTTGAACAGCATGTGCGCGATCGCCACGCCGAGATGCGTGTCGAACAACCCGACGCTCTGGTAGATCTGGAAGAACGGCAGCAGGAAGACCGCCGGCGGCGCCATCCGGTTGGTCAGCAGCCAGAAGAACAGGTGCTTGTCGCCGGCGAACCTGAACCTGGAGAACGCGTACGCCGCGGGCAGCGCCACGATCAGCGACATCACCGCGTTCATCGAGGTGTAGACGATCGAGTTCAGATAGCTCGAGTACCAGGACGATTCACTGAAGAACGTGGCGTAGTTCTCGAACGTCACCCGCTGCGGAATGAGCGAGAAGCTGCCGAGTATGTCCTCGTTCGGGCGGATCGACATGCCGAACATCCACAGCAGCGGCAACATCAGCGTGGCCGCGTACAGCCAGAACACGGTGCGGGCCCACGGGAGACGTCTCATGCCGCTCACCTCCCGACCCTGGTGAGCACCGTGAAGAACACGTAACAGACGATCATCACGATGAGGAAGTAGAGCAGCGAGAACGCCCCGGCCGGGCCCACGTCGAACTGCCCGACCGCGATCTTCGACAGCAGGATGCTGAGGAACGAGGTCGCGTTGCCCGGGCCGCCGCCGGTCACCACGAACGGCTCGGTGTAGATCATGAAGCTGTCCATGAAGCGCAGCAGCACCGCGATCGTCAGCACCCCGCGCAGCCGCGGCAGCTGGATGTGCCGGAACGTGGACCAGGCCGACGCGCCGTCGATCTGCGCGGCCTGGAAGTACGGCTCGGGGATCGACCGCAGCCCGGCGTAGGCCAGCAGCGCCACCAGCGGCGTCCAGTGCCACACGTCCATCACCAGGACGGTGATCCAGGCGTCGGTGGAGTCGAGCGAGTAGCTGAAGTTGACCCCCAGCAGGTTGTTGATCGCCCAGCCGCCCAGCCCGATGTCGTTGCGTGCGAAGATCTGCCAGATCGTGCCCACCACGTTCCACGGGATGAGCAGCGGCAACGCCATGACCACCAGCGCCACCGACACCCAGAACCCGCGCCTCGGCATCGCCACCGCCAGCGCCACCCCGAGCGGGATCTCGATCAGCAGCACCTGGGCGGAGAACAGCAGCGTGCGCAGGAACGCGGCGCGGTTCTCCGGGTTGCGCGACTCCGAGCGGAACCAGTCGAGGCCGACGAAGATGCGGTCGTTCGGGCTGAAGACGTCCTGGACGGAGAAGTTCACCACGGTCATCAGCGGGATCACCGCGGTGAACGCCACCGAGACCACCACCGGCAGCACCAGCCACCAGGCGCGGTTGTTCTTCGGCTTGAGATCGGGCTGCGGCTCCTGCTCCTCGCGCGGCGGGCCCGCGGTGACGACCTCGCCGCTCACCTGGCTGCCCGCGACCGTGGTCTGCTCGCTCACGCCGCGTCCCCTCCGTTCACGGGCGCGATCGAGCCGCACCTGACCTGGTCTCTGAACAGGAACGTCCGCTCGGCGGCGAAGTGCAGGAACTCCGCGTCGCCCGGCCGGTGCCCGGACTCGGCGCCGGTCCTGGCGACCACCGGGTGCTCGCCGACCCGCGCGTGCACCAGGTTGAACGCGCCCATCCGGTCCACGCCGGTCACCGTCGCCGCCGCGCCGGGCGACGTGCGCGCGCCGGTGAGGTGCACGAACTCCGGCCGTACGCCGATGTTGACCGGACCGGGCGGCAGCCCGCCCACGGCCCGGCCGGCCTCCGCCTCGCCCACCGCGCGGCCGATCTGCGCCTCGCCGACTCTGACCAGGCCGTCGCCGGTGATCTCGGCGGGCAGCACGTTCATGCCCGGCGAGCCGATGAAGTGACCGACGAACTCGTGCGCCGGCGACAGGAACAGCTCGGCCGGCCGTCCCGCCTGCACGATCGCGCCCTCGTTCAGCACGACCACCTCGTCGGCGAACGTCAGCGCCTCGGTCTGGTCGTGCGTGACGTAGATCAGCGTGTGCCCGGTGTCGCGGTGGATCTCCTTGAGCTTGCTGCGCAGTGTCCACTTCAGCGCCGGGTCGACCACGGTCAGCGGCTCGTCCAGGAGCACGGCCGCCACGTGCGAGCGCACCAGGCCGCGGCCCAGGCAGACGATCTGCTGGCGGCCCGCGTCGAGCCGGCGCGAGCGGCGTTTGAGCACGTTGTCGAGGCCGAGCAGCTGCGAGACCCGGCGTACCCGCTCGTCGATCTCCTTCCTGGGCAGCTTCCTGTTCTTCAGCGGGAAGGCCAGGTTGTCGTAGACCGACATGCCCTCGTACAGCACCGGGAACTGGAAGACCTGGGCGATGTTGCGCCCGGCCGTCGGCACGCCGGTGACCTCGACGTCGTCGAACCAGATCCGGCCCACGGTCGGCGTGATCAGGCCGGAGATGATGTTCAGCAGCGTCGTCTTGCCGCAGCCGCTCGGGCCGAGCAGGGCGTAGGCCCTGGTGCTCTGCCAGGTCCAGGTCATCGGCTTGAGCGCCCACGTCTCGCCGCCGTCGTAGCTGTGCCCGACGCCTTCCAGGTGAATGTCAGCCATGCAGGTCGACCTCCGCCGCGGACCTGGCCAGCAGCCGCCCGCCGATCTCGTCGAAGACGAACAGGTGCGCCGGGTCGACGAAGACCCGCGTCCGCTCGCCCGGCGTGTGCAGCCGGGCGCCGGGCAGCCGGGCCACCAGGTGGCGTTCGCCGGGCAGCAGCAGGTGCAGGAACGTCTCGCTGCCCGTCACCTCCGCCAGGCGGATCTCGGCGGGGAACTCCAGCGCGCCGTCGACGCCGTCGCGCTCGATCCGCACCTGGTGCGGGCGCACGGCCAGCACCACGCCGCGCCCGCTCTCGTGCGCGTGCGGGGCCGGGAAGGACGCGCCCAGGCAGTCGATCCTGCCGTCGCGTACGACGCCGGGCAGCAGGTTGATCGGCGGATCGCTGAGCGTGGCGGCCACGGCCAGCGTCGGCGGGGCCGCGTACAGGTCGGCCACGTCGCCGAACTCCAGCACCCGGCCCTCGCCCAGCACCACGGTCGGCGCGGCGAACGTCAGCGCCTCGTTCGGGTCGGCGGTGGAGTACAGGACCACCCCGCCGGAGTCCTGGAACATGCTCTTCAGGTCGGCCCTGAGCTGTTCCCTGAGCTTGAAGTCGAGGTTGGCCAGCGGCTCGTCGAGCAGCAGCACGTCCACCGGCCTGGCCAGCGCCCTGGCGATCGCGGTGCGCTGCTGCTGGCCGCCGGACAGCTCGGACGGACGCCGGCCGAGCAGGCCGCCGATGCCCATCAATTCGGCGACCTCACGTACCCGCGCGTCGATTTCCTGTTTCGGGAATGCGGTATCCAGGCGCAGCGGTGAGGCGATGTTCTGGTAGACCGTCAGCGACGGATAATTGATGAATTGCTGATAGACGAAGGCCACCGAACGTTTTCGCACGGAAACCGAGGTGACGTCTTTTCCGTTGACCAGCACCCGGCCGGAATCCGGTGGCCGCAGGCCGGCCACCACGCGCATGAGAGTCGTCTTTCCCGCGGTCATCGGGCCGACGAGGGTTGTCATTCCACTTGGTAATGCCAGTCGGATGTCGTCGAGCCAGGTCTCCCCGCGCTGTCGTACGCGGACGCCATCGAGAATCAGCGTCACCGTGCCCGGTCCTCTCCGGAGCATGATCAAAAAAGAGGGCGGTCAGACTTTTCCCCTCCATCTAACATGATCCACAATCACGTGCAAATGCATTGATGTGGGAGTGGCGATTGATGAATCAGTGACAGGAAAGGAGTGGCCGGCGGGTGCGTCCCGGAAACGGCAACGAAGGTTGTCGGGGACGGCGGGTGGCGGTGCACCATCGGGGCCCGCCGTGATCACGGCGGCTGAGCCGGGTCGCGATCACGGCGGCTGGGTCAGGTTGCGATCACAGCGGCCGAGGCCGGTCGCGATCGCGGCGGCCGAACGAGGAGGAGAACCGCCGATGTCCGCACTCACGTCGTCCGCCCCGCCCACGGTTCGCGGGCGGTTGCCCGCCGGGGTGTACCTGCTGTCCTTCAGCCTGTTCGCGATGGGCAGCGCCGAGTTCCTGCTGGCCGGGGTGCTGCCGGCGATCGCGCATGACCTGCGGATCACGCTGTCGTCCGCGGGCGCGCTGATCGCGGCCTTCGCCGTCGGCGTGGTCGTCGGCGGGCCGCCGCTGGCCATCCTGACGCTGCACTGGCCACGCCGTACGACGCTGGTGACCGCCCAGGCCGCCTTCGCCGCGTGCGTGGCGATCGGCCTGCTCACCGACGACTACGCGGTGCTGCTGGCCACCCGGTTCCTGTCCGGACTGGCCTACGCCGGGTACTGGGCCGTCGCGGCGGTCACCGCGATCGCGCTCGTCACGCCGGAGCGCACCGCGCGCGCCTCCGGCGTCGTGGTCAGCGGGCTCAGCCTGGCGATGCTCGCCGGCGGCCCGGCCGGGGCGCTGATCAGCCACTTCACCGGCTGGCGCGGCGGGTTCTGGGTGGTGGCCGGGCTCACCGTCGCCGCCGCGGTGCTGACGCTCGTCGCGGTGCCCGAGACCGGACGGGCGGGCGTGGCGTCCGGCGTGCGGCACGAGCTGCGTGCGCTGCGGCGGCCCCGGCTGTGGGTCGTCTACGCCGTCACGCTGCTGAGCACGGCCGCGTACATGGTCACGTTCAACTACCTGGCCGCGTTCCTGACCGAGGTCACCGGGGTTGCCGAGGTGTGGGTGCCCGGCGTGCTCACGCTGTTCGGCGTCGGGGCGTTCGCCGGGCTGTCCATCGGGGGCCGGATGTCCGACCGGTGGCCCACGCGCGCGCTGCTGACGGGCGCGATCGGGATCGTGGTCTGCTCGGTGCTGCTGGCCGTGCTCGCACGGTACGCCTGGGCGGTCGTGCCGCTCGTCCTGCTGCTCGGGGTCGCCGGGTTCGTGCTGAACCCGGCGATCTACGGCCGCGTGTTCTCCATCGCGGCGCGCGCGCCCACGCTGGCCGGAGCCGTCACCGTCTCGGCGTTCCAGCTCGGCATCAGCCTCGTGCCCGCGTTCGCCGGGGCCGTGCTCGACGCGGGCGCCGGGGTGGCCGCCATCCCGTGGATCGGGGCGGGGCTGGCGGCCGCCACGATCGTGCCCGTCCTGATCGACCGGGGCGCCGGGGCGATCAGCAACGGCTGAGGCCCGCCGGACTCAGCCGCCCGGCCGGTCCTCGCCAGGGTCGGGCAGGTCGGTGGAGGTGGGGACCGGGACGCCCGGGCAGGAACGCGGCCGGCGTCCGGTCTCGAAGTAGGTCACGATCTTGGTGCGGCAGCCCGGGGTCCTGAGCGCCGAGGCGTGGATGTCGTCGTCGATCGTCGTCACCGTGCCGCCGGTCAGCGAGCGCATACGCGTGGTCCACTCGTACGGCGACATCGACTCGTGCAGGTGCCCCGACAACACCAGCGAGCCGCCGGTGCGGCGCAACGACGTGGCCCGCACCGGCAGCGGCCACCCGGCGCAGCGGGCGAAAAAGTCGCTCGACGCGCCCGTGACGGGGAAGCGGGCCAGCCGGCTCCGGTAGGCGTCCCAGGCGGACTCGAAGGTGCGTGACCCGGCGTCCTCGTTGCAGTGGAAGGCCAGGTTGGCCGTCTGGTTGTCGTTTTCCGGGGCGTCGGCGGGCGGGGGCGGCGGCCGGTCGCCGAAGATCTTCTTGAGCGTCGGAGGCGTCTCCGTGCCCGTCGCGTCACGCAGTTCGCGCAGCGCCTGGGCGATCAGCGGCCAGGCCACGCTGTCCTGGGTGGCCAGTTGCGCGATCATTCGCCCGTCGACCGGCATGGGGATGCCCTCGAACGTCACCGGCTTCGCGTCGTACGCCTCGCGCAGCCGGGTCAGTGCCGAGACCACCTCGTCCTTGGTCGCGCCGAAGCCGTAGGGGTCGTGGTGGGCGGCGATCCAGGCGGCCATGCGGCCGAAGTTGCGGTCGGCGGCCGCGGCGCGGCGTTCGGTGAACTCGTCCTGCCTGGTCACCGGCTGGGCCGGGCTGTCCAGCCACATGCGGCTCACGCTGCGGGGGAACAGGCTGCGGTAGACCGCGCCCAGCCAGGTGCCCCACGAGACGCCCAGGAAGCCGAGCTCGCGCTCGCCGAGGGCGAGCCTGATCAGGTCCAGGTCTTTGGCCACGTCGGCGGTGGTGAGCCGGCCGAGGAAGGCCGGGTCGGTGCGCGCGCACGCGGCCATCTCACGCGCCATGGCGTCGTGGATCTTCCGTGCCTCCTGCCTGGTCAGCGGGCCGGGCGGCGGGGGCTCCAGCTTGCCCGGCGCGCAGTCGACCTTGCTGCTGTAGCCCACGCCGCGCGGGTCGAAGCCGATCAGGTCGTACCGGTCGTTGAGCGGCGGGCCGTCGAAGGTCACCTGCAGGGGCATGAGGTGGCCGCTGCCGCCCGGGCCGCCCGGGTTGAGCGCGAGAGCGCCGAGTCTGCGGGCGCGGTCGGTGGCCTTGAGCCTGGTCAGGGCGATGGTGATCTGCCTGCCGTGCGGCCGGTCATGGTCGAGCGGGACGCCGAGCGTGCCGCACTCCAGGCGCTTCATGAGACGGCGGAACTCGGCGAGCTTGTCGCCGGGCAGGCCCATCGAGCGCAGGACCTCGTCGGAGTACGTCGGGCACGCCCGCCACGCGATCGCCGGCCGCGCCAGGGCGTTTGCCGACCGTGCCAGGGCGTTTGCCGGACGCGACTGGGCGTTCGCCGGGCTCGTCCGGGCGTGCGCCTGGCTCGCCTGGGCGGGCGCCAGAGGGACGAGGGTGAGCGTGCCCAGCAGCAGGGCCAGGGGTTTCACGGTTCGTAAGCTCATGCTTTCAGGGTCTCCGGGCGCCCCGTCCGCCACATCCCCCAGGAGTGGCCACTCCTTCTCCCCGATTCGAGCTACTCCGCCGTTCCCGGCGCGGCTGCGTAGGCTTGGCCTGTGCGCCGGGTCCTGTGGGTGTTGGTCGTGGTGGCCGTGCTGGCGGGCGCGTTCGTGCCCGACGACGACGGCGGCGGCCCGGTGCTCAGCCCGGTGGCCGGCGACGGCTGTCCGGCCCGTGACCTGCGGGTTCCCGCTCCGTACGCGATCACTGGATACTGGGTGATGCCCAGGGCGGATCGGTGCGTGACCCGGCGGATGGTGGAGGCCGTGCACGCGATCGGCGGCGACACGCTGGTCACCTTCGGGCCGCGGTTCGCGGTGGGCGTCGAGCCGGAGTTCGGCGACTGCGTGATCGACGGCAGGCCGTGCGCCGAGGTGCCGGGGAAGGTGATCAGGCGGGTCTACTCGTACACGACGAGTGAGGCGTTCGGCGACGGGGTGCTGCGGTGCCCGGGTGCCGATCGGCGGGTCGAGATCGGGGCGCGGACGTACTACCGGGTTCTGCTCGGGGCGTCGTGCGCGGCTCGGGAGCAGGACCTGGTGCTGATCGCCTCCGACGGCGACGGGCTGGGGAACCTGATGTCGGAGGCGGCGGCGTACGGGATGCGGGTGTTCCCCGGGTTGCCGGCGGCTCCGCAGGTCGCGGCCAAGCCGTGGGAGCCTGATCTCGGGCATCTGGACGCGTTGAACGGATTCACCGAGCGGGTCCTCACCGACTATCAGGCGAAATATGGCGGGTCGGCGGCGTTTGGTGGGATTTATCAGTCTTTTGAGTTGGCTGTCAGGGATCGTGGTGACAAGGACCCGATCATCGACCTGTACGCGGCTCAGCACGCGGTGGTCACGTCCGTGCTGCCGGGGAAGATGATCCTGGTCAGCCCGTACATCGACGGCAGGAGAGCACGCGGGTTCCCGCCCGAGCAGGTGGCCGACGGGATGGCCGACATCGCGGGCACCCGGGCCGGCGCGCCCATGGCCATCGCGGTGCAGGACGGCCGGGGCACCGGCAAGGTCCCCGTCCACCGGGGCGACGAGGCCGCGGCCCCGGTCGGGCCCCGGCTGGCGCCCGTCGTCGGCGACGTGCGCAACGACCAGGGCTACTACGGGCCGACCAGCGTCTACATCGAGGCCGCCGCCCGGCCCCGGCTGCCCGGGGTCGAACTGTGGGTGAACGTGGAGGCGTTCGAGCCCACTCCGGTGCCGGGCGAATGCGGGCGGATCGATCCGCTGCCGTTGCGCGGGCGTACCAGCAAGAGCCGGCTCGATCAGCAGATCATGGGCGCCGGCGGGCACGCCGTGAAGATCATCTCTTACGGCTGGGACCCGTTCTTCACCTGCCAGTCCGCGCCGGACGCCACCTCGCTGAGCGACGACATCGCGGCCGGATGGCAGCAGCCGATCATCGTCGGCGCGTCCAGGCAGGTCCGGGGCGGGCGGCCGGGGATCCTGATCGAGGGGCACAACCTGCGCGGCGGCACGTTCACGTTCGCCGCGCCGGGGGAGCGGGGCGTGGTCGTCCCGCAGGAATGGTACGAACGAGGACGACTCGACACCGCCTGGGCGCCCTACGAGCCGCGGGCGGCGTGGACCTCCATCACCGCCACCAACGCCGCCGGGCACAGCAGCACCAGCGCGTACGCGATGCCGTCCGGTTGACCGGCGCTCGGAAGGCGCGGTCAGGTCAGGGCGGTCGTGTCGGGTCGGTCGGGTGGTCAGGGCGGTCGGGTCGGGTCGGTCAGGTCAGGGCGGCCACCAGGATGTCGGCGAGCACGGCCGCCTGGGAGCCGTCCTCGTCCAGGTCGGGGTCGTAGATGGTGAGCTCGATGCCGGCCGCCCCGGGCAACCCGACCAGGCCGCGCAGCAGGTCCGTGAGCTGGGCCGCGCTCAGCCCGCCCGGCGTCGGCGAGTCGACGGCGGACAGCACCCGCGGGTCCAGGACGTCGGCGTCCACGTGGATCCAGAAGCCGTCCAGTTCATCCCGGACGAGTACCTTACTGGCGGCCTCAAGGGAGATGTCGTCGGGCGTGAGGTAGGCCAGCCCGGTCCCGGAAATGTCGCCCAGGTCCTCGTCGTCGCGGACGCCGAGCACGATCAGGTCCTCGTCCCTGACGTACGGCCGCAGCCCGTCGATGTCCACCAGGTAGTCGTCACCCCTGCCGGTGACCAGCGCCAGGTCCTCGCCGGCGGCCGAGCCGACGTACGGGGAGTTGCCCAGGTGCCGGAAGTCGGCGTGCGCGTCGATGTAGGCCAGGCCGTACCTGCCCGCCTTGCGCAGCGCGAGCGCCGGGCCGAGCACGATCGAGCAGTCGCCGCCCAGCACCACGGGGAACGCACCGGACTGCCTGATCGCGGTCAGACGGTCGGCCAGCCTGCGCGCGTAGGCGGCGATGGACGGGCCGTTGCGCACGCCGTCGCCCTCCTTCCAGGTGGCCACGTACCGGGGCGGCACGACGGCGCCCGCGTCGGTCGCGCCGAGCCGTTCGAGCAGCCCGAGGTCGCGCAGCGCCCAGGGCGCCTTGTAGCAACCGGGGACGACGTCGTCGGCGGGCGGACGCAGGCCGAGGTTGGAAGGGGCGTCTAGTAGAGCGATCTTCTTGTCAGGAGTTATAGTGCTCATAGTCGTGACAGTAGCAAGGGGTGAGCGGATGCGCCAGTACGCCGAGACCGGGCTTGTCGCCCTTGACCTGGCCAATACCTGGGACGAATACCTGGACGACCCGGAACGCCTGCCGGACGCGGCCGCGCTCCACAGGTTCTGCACCGAACTCGACGAACCGGTGCATGGGGAGGACGCGGCGGCGGGGCACGATCCGGGGGCCGGGCGGGAGCCTGTCTC
>NZ_JABCPZ010000204.1 GCF_013283785.1 Nonomuraea antri | reverse complement strand
GACGAGCACGTCATCGTCCAGCCGCTGGGCGCGGGCCGCCCCGCCTGACCTGGCCGGGTCGCCGCCCGGGCGGAGCCGCGCCAGCTCCGGGATGACCGTCTCGGTGTGCGCGCCGGGGGTGGCGTGGCGGACCTCGCCGGATTCGTCCAGCAGCGCCGCCCAGCCGCCGATCTCCTTGGCGAGCCGGTCGATGACCGCGTTCATGCCCTCGGGACGCAGCGCCGCGCGCGTGAGCCGCCCCTGGGCGGCGAAGGCGCGGGCGATCTCGTCGTACTGCTCGGCGGCCAGCAACTCGCTGACCACCTTGCCGATCGCGATGAACGGCGTCTCGCGCGGCACTTCGAGCAGCGGCAGCCCGGCGGCCGAGGCTGCCGACACCAGCGCGGACGGGACGGCCGCGTGCGAGAGCCCGACGCCGAAGCCGAGCCCGGCCACGCCCCGCGCCACCAGCCGGGCGACATATCCAGAAAAGTCGCCTTCCAGCCGCATCCCGGTCGTGAGCAGCAGCTCCGCGCCTTCCAGGAACGGCGTCGGGTCCTCCAGCTCGCTGACCGCCACCCAGCGCACGGGGACGTCGAGCGCGCCGGCGAGCGGGCGCAGCCCCATCCGTCGCGCCACGGTCCGCAGCGAAGGCGCCATACGAGTTGTCCATTCCGGCAAAGGTGAGCACCCTCAGTGTGACATATCGACGTATCGGCCCAGGTGGGAGCCCAACGTAGCGTCGAGCCATGAGCATTCCCCAGGAGCGGCGCGTCGTGACCGCGATCCCAGGCCCCAAGTCGCAGCAGCTGCTGGCCCGCAAGCAGGCCGCCGTCCCGCCCGGCATCGGCACCACGCTGCCGGTCTTCGTCACCCGCGCCGGCGGCGGCGTGGTGCAGGACGCCGACGGGAACTCGCTGATCGACTTCGGCTCCGGCATCGCGGTGACGAACGTGGGCAACGCCGCGCCCAAGGTGGTCGAGCGGGTCCAGAAGCAGGTCGCCGACTTCACCCACACCTGTTTCATGGTCACCCCGTACGAGTCGTACGTGCAGGTGTGCGAGAAGCTCAACGAGCTGACCCCCGGCGACCACGAGAAGCGCACGTTCCTGGTGAACTCCGGCGCCGAGGCCGTGGAGAACGCGGTCAAGGTGGCCAGGCACGCCACGGGCAGGCCGGCCGTCGTGGTGTTCGACCACGGCTACCACGGCCGCACGCTGCTCACCATGTCGCTGACGGCCAAGAACATGCCGTACAAGCACCGCTTCGGGCCGTTCGCGCCGGAGGTGTACCGGGTGCCGCTGGCCTACCCGTTCCGCTGGCCGACGGGTGCCGAGAACTGCGCGGAGGAGGCCGCCGCGCAGGCCATCGACATGATCAACAAGCAGATCGGCGCGGAGAACGTGGCCGCCGTGGTGATCGAGCCGATCGCCGGTGAGGGCGGCTTCATCGAGCCGGCCAAGGGCTTCCTGCCGAGGATCGCCGAGTTCTGCAAGGCCAACGGCATCGTGTTCGTGGCCGACGAGGTGCAGACCGGCTTCGCGCGCACCGGCCACCTGTTCGCCTGCGAGGACGAGGGCATCGTCCCGGACATCATCTGCACCGCCAAGGGCATCGCGGGCGGCCTGCCGCTGGCCGCGGTGACCGGCCGCGCGGACCTGCTCGACCAGGTGCACGTGGGCGGGCTCGGCGGCACGTACGGCGGCAACCCGCTGGCCTGCGAGGCGGCGCTGGGCGTGCTGGAGACCATCGCGGAGGAGGACCTGGTCGCCAAGGCCCGCAGGATCGGCGAGATCATGCTGCCCAGGCTCAAGGCCCTGCAGGAGCAGCACGCGGTGATCGGCGACGTGCGCGGCCGCGGCGCGATGATCGCGATCGAGCTGGTCGAGCCGGGCACCAAGAACCCGAACCCGGCCGCCGTCCAGGAGGTCGTCAAGCGCTGCCACGCCGAGGGCCTGCTGGTGCTGACCGCGGGCACGTACGGCAACGTGCTGCGCTTCCTGCCGCCGCTGGTCATGCCCGAGCACCTGCTCGAAGAGGGGCTCGGCATCCTGGAGAAGGCCATCGCCGACCTGTAAGAAAACCTAACGAATCGGGCATCCAGCTTGCGGCTGGATGCCCGATTTTGTTGGTTTTCCTCACGCCATGCGGGTAGAGAATTCACTCTGACTTGACGCTCAGCTAGACGATCACAGCCTCGGTCAGGGTTATAACGGATCCGACATAGGGGTGGGCCATGGCGGCGGGGAGCGTGATGAACTGGGGTCCGACCAGAACGGCGCGAGGCATGTTGACGTTCGACCCGGAAGGCCTGACGTGGGCCCAGCGCGACGGCGACGCCTGCGTCGTCTGCCACAAGCGGTGGCCGCGTCCGCGCGTGCGGGTGGGCCGGCTGCCCAACGACTCGGCGGTCCTGGCCTGCGCCGACTGCGCCGACGCGCTGCTGCCCGCGCCGCTGGCGACCGTGGTGGCCTTCCCCGCCCGCTAGATCGACCGCGGCTCTGCGGCTCAGAGCGGCTCAGGCGGCTCAGGCGGCGACCGTCTCCCTGATCGCCCAGGGTGAGCCGTACTCGCGCAGCAGGTCCAGGAACGGCACCGCGTCGAACGCCTCGGGTCCGAGCACGCCGGTCCCCCGCCAGGCCCCGGTGGCGATCAGTTCGAGCGCGACGACCGGGTGGATCGCGGTCTGCCAGACGACGGCCTGCGAGCCGTACTCGCGCATCGACCAGTCGTTGTCCACCACGTGGTACAGGTAGACCTCGCGGGGTGCGCCGTCCTTGCCGGTGCCCTTCACCCACGTGCCCGCGCAGGTCTTGCCGCGCATGCGCGACCCGAGCGTGGCCGGGTCGGGCAGGCTGGCGGCCACCAGGTCGCGCGGCGCCACCTCGGCCCCGCCCACCTTGATCTTGTCGGCGCTGTCGAGTCCCAGCTTGTGCAGCGTCTTGAGCACGCCGATGAACTCCTCGCCCAGCCCGTACTTGAAGGTCACCCGCTTGGCCGGGATCCACCTGGGCACCAGCAGCACTTCCTCGTGCTCGACGTTCACGCACTCCACCGGCCCGATCCCCTCGGGGAAGTCGAACACCTCGGGCTCGCTGAACGGCTCGGTGGTGCGCCACCGGCCGTCCTCCCACACCACGGGCGGGTTGAGGCATTCCTCGATGGTCGTCCAGATGGAGAACGTGGGCGCGAAGTCGTAGCCGTCGACGACCAGGTTGGCGCCGTCCCTGATGCCGATCTCGTCGATGGTGTCGAACAGGTGGTCGGCGGCGTAGCGGGCGAACACGTCGGCCAGCCCGGGCTCCACGCCCATGCCGACCAGGGCGAGCCGGTCCGCCTCGCGCCACGCGCCGTCGCGCTCGAACTGCTGGTCGCCCAGCTTGAGCCCCGGCACCCGGTACGGCTCGCGCGGATGCGGCTTGGACAGCGACATGGCCATGTCCAGGTAGTGCGCGCCGGCCTCCAGCGCGGCCTCGAACAGCGGCATCGTGAAGCGCGGATCGACGGCGTTGAACAGCACGTCGCATCGGTGTTCCCGGAGTGCGGCCGCGACCTGGTCACGGTCGGCGGCGTCGAGCGCGATGGCGCTGAAGCGCGGGTCGTCCACGGCGGCGACGGCTCTGGCCGCCCGGCTCTGTTGGGAGTCGGCCACCACGATGTGTTCGAAGAAATGGCGGCGAGCGGCGATGGGCACGACGGCGGATCCGACGCCTCCGGCGCCGACCAGAAGGATTCTCATGGGGAGACCATACTCACTGACTGGTCATTCAGTCTAACCTGACTGGTCATTCAGTCGAAACTCGTGACCTGGGAAGACCTGGACAAACGCGAGACGCCCCGGGACAGGGGGAAGGCCCAGGGCGTCTCTGCGGGCGGGCACCCAGCGGGGGGACGGGCGCGCGCCCGCGGCACGGTCAGGCGGCCATCAGGCCCGACTCACTCCGCGAGACCGCTCCACGGTTTCTGCCAAGTGGTGTAAATAGTGCATTCCCCGTCTTCGGGCCGGCAATCCCCCGGCGGACGCTGGGCGAAGACCACCCGGTCGAGCCGGTGCGGCTTCTCGGCCCCGTAGGCGGCGCAGATGCGGGCGGCGTCTTTCTTGCACGCCTTGGGATTGGCCGGCGCCAGCCCCATCCAGGCCGCGGCCTCGCGCTGGTGGTCGGCCTCGGCCATCCAGTTCAGCCAGCGGTAGGCGCAGCCGGTGTCCGGGACGTTCGCGCCGAGCATCCAGGAGTCGACCCAGCCGGTGGTCCTGGCCGTGCGGACCGTCTTGATCGGCAGCTTCGCCGCCTGCAGCAGCAACCGGTAGTACGGGGTGGTCTGCGCGTAGTCGAGCGACCCGGTGGAGAAGCCCTTGAGCAGGTCGATCGGGTTCTTCCAGTACGTGCGTTCCCTGTTCTGCCCGAGCAGCGCGATGGCCCGGTCGAACTGCTCGGCGGTGGGCTCGTACGGGTTCTTGACGCTCTCGTCGGCCAGCGCGGCCTCGGCGATGGTCATCGGGGTGTCCTGCAGCGCGACCCGGTCGGCGGCGAACACCTGCTTCAGATCGCCCCCCTTGACCTTGGACGAGTCGTAGACGAACTCGTTGAACCCCCACAGGAACGGCACCCCGTACGCCTTGCCGGAGACCGTGGACATGTCGCGGAAACGCTCGGCGAGGTCGTCGTAGCCGGCCACCTTGGCCGGGTCGATCGGCTGCACCTGCTTGGTCTTGATCAGGTGACCGGCCAGCACCGGGCCGGCGGAGACCACGTCGTAGGGCCGGTCGTCGAACCGGTCGGCCATCTCCGCCTCGGTCTGCACGGTGTCGAGCCGGGCCACCCGGCAGCCGGTGTCGCGCTCGAACGAGCCGACCCAGTTGGCGTCGGCGCTGATGCCGCCGTACTCGGCGTAGCCGCGATAGGTGAGGATCTGCAGCGTGCCGTCGCTCTTGGCCGGGTCGGGCGTCGGCGTGGCGCTGGGCGTGCCCGGGGTGGGCGAACCCGTGGCGCTGGGCTTCGCCGTGTCGGTGGCCTTCGCGGTGTCGGTCGCCTTCGCGGTGTCGGTCGCCTTCGCGGTGGTTGCCTTCGCCATCGTGGTGGCCTGCGGGGCCGGCGCCGACGTGCCCACGCCGACGACCAGCGCCGTGCCGGCGGCCAGCGCCGCGACGGCGAGCGCCATGACGGTCTGATGACGGCGTTCCACGGTGTCCCCCTTATCCCTGGCCTGGAGCCTACCGGGGGAACCCGGGCGGGGAGGAACGACGCCGCTCCCCGCCCGCCGCCGTCACCTGTTCGTCGGGAAGCCCAGGTTCACGCCGCCGTGCGAGGGGTCGAGCCACCGGGAGGTGACGACCTTGCCGCGGGTGTAGAAGTGCACGCCCTCGGTGCCGTGCACGTGCGTGTCACCGAACAGCGACGCCTTCCAGCCGCCGAAGCTGTAGAAGGCCATCGGCACCGGGATCGGCACGTTGATTCCGACCATGCCGACCTCGACCTCGTTCTGGAACCGCCGGGCCGCGCCGCCGTCGTTGGTGAAGATCGCCGTGCCGTTGCCGTACACGCCGTCGTTGATGATCCGCAGACCCTCCTCGTACGACGAGACGCGCACGATCGACAACACCGGGCCGAAGATCTCCTCGGTGTGCGTCCGGGAACCGGCCGGCACGTGGTCGAGCACGGTCGGGCCGAGCCAGAAGCCGGGCGTCTCCGCCGCCTTGCCGCCGCCGAGCACCTTGGTCTCGCGGCCGTCCACCACGACCTTGAAGCCTTCGTCCAGGTCCAGGTAGGAGGCGACCTTGTCGCGGTGCTCGCGGGTGACCAGCGGGCCCATCTCGGACTTGGGGTCGTCGCCAGGGCCGATGACCAGCTTGCCGACCCGCTCGACGATCTTGTCGACCAGCTCGTCGCCGATCGGGTCGACGGCCAGCACCACCGAGATCGCCATGCACCGCTCGCCGGCCGAGCCGAAGCCGGCCGAGACCGCGGAGTCCGCGACCAGGTCCAGGTCGGCGTCGGGCAGCACCAGCATGTGGTTCTTGGCGCCGCCGAGCGCCTGCACCCGCTTGCCGTGCGCGGTGCCGCTCTCGTAGACATAGCGGGCGATCGGGGTGGAGCCGACGAACGAGACCGCCTTGACGTCCGGGTGCGCCAGCAGCCGGTCCACGGCCACCTTGTCGCCCTGCACCACGTTGAACACGCCGTCGGGCAGCCCGGCCTCCTGCCACAGCCGCGCCATCAGCAGCGACGCCGACGGGTCCTTCTCCGACGGCTTGTGGATGAACGCGTTGCCGCAGGCGATCGCGATGGGGAACATCCACATCGGCACCATGGCCGGGAAGTTGAACGGCGTGATGCCGGCCACCACGCCCAGCGGCTGCCTGATCGAGTACGAGTCGACCCGGGTCGAGACGCCCTCGGAGAAACCGCCCTTGAGCAGGTGCGGGATGCCGCAGGCGAACTCCACCACCTCCAGGCCGCGGGCCACCTCGCCGAGCGCGTCGGAGTGCACCTTGCCGTGCTCGGCCGAGATCAGCGCGGCGAGTTCGTCGCGGTGGGCGTACATGAGCTCGCGGAAGCGGAACAACACCCGCGCCCGCTTGACCAGCGACGCGTCGCGCCAGGCCGGGAACGCGGCGACGGCGGCGGCCACCGCCGCGTCCACGTCCGCGGCCGAGGCCATCGCGACCGTGCCGCTGACCTCGCCGGTCGCCGGGTTGAAGATCTCGGCGGTGCGGCTGTCGCCGTCCTCGAGAGCTCCGTTGATCCAGTGTTTGACGGACTTCACTGCGATGCTGCCTCTGCGTTGATGACTTCGAGTGCGTTGACGATGATGCCCAGGCCCTCGGTGGCCTCGTCGATCGTCAGGGTGAGCGGCGGGGCCATGCGGATGGCGGTGCCGTACAGGCCGCCCTTGCCGGCCAGCAGGCCCGCCTTCTTGGTCTCCTCCATGAAGCGCGTGGCCTGGGCGGGGGTTTCGAGCTCGATGGCGAACATCAGGCCACGGCCGCGCACGTCCTTGACGATCGGCAGGCGGGTGGCGGCCGCGCGCAGGCCGTCGATGATGATCGCGCCGGTGCGGGCCGCGTTGGCCTGCAGGTCGTGGTCGAGCACGTAGTCGAGGGTGGCGTTGGCGGCGGCCATGGAGATCGGGTTGCCGCCGAAGGTGGACAGGCCGACCGCGTGCGGGGCGTCCATGAGGTCGCCGCGGGCCACGATGCCGCCGACCGCGAACCCGTTGCCGATGCCCTTGGCGAACGTGATCATGTCGGGGGTGACGCCGTGGTTCTGGATGCCGAAGAACGCGCTGCCGGTACGGCCCCAGCCGGTCTGCACCTCGTCGGCGATGAAGTAGATGCCCTGCTCGTCCAGCACCTCCTTGTAAGCGGCGAACAGGCCGTCGGGCGCCGCGGTGAAGCCGCCCACGCCCTGGATCGGCTCGGCGATGAGCGCGGCCACGTCGTTGGAGACGGCGGTGGCCAGCACGTGGCGCAGGTCGTCCACGCAGGCGGCGATGTACTCGGCGTCGGACATGCCCTTGAACTGGGCGAGGTGCCGGTCGGCGCCGTGCAGGAAGTGCACGTTCAGCGGGGAGAGCGAGTTGTTCTTCCACGACCGGTGTGAGGTGACGCTGATCGCGCCGAAGCTGCGGCCGTGGTAGCTCTGGCGCATGGCCAGCACCTGGTCGGTCTTGCGCGCGTAGGTGGCCAGCAGCAGCGCGGTCTCGTTGGCCTCGGTGCCGGAGTTGGTGAAGAACACCTTGGCGTCCGGGATGCCGGACAGCCTGGCGATCTTCTCGGCCAGCTCGACCTGGCCGCGCAGCAGGTAGACGGTGCTGGTGTGCACCACGCCGGTGGCCAGCTGGCGCTCGACCGCCTCGCGCACCTCGGGCACGTCGTACCCGATCATGTTGGTGAGAATCCCGGCGAAGAAGTCCAGGTAGCTCTTGCCATCGGCGTCGATGACGCGGTTGCCCTTACCACTGACGATCTCGATGGGCTCGGTGTAGTTGAGTGCCACCCAGTTGGGGATTACCGCCCGGTGGCGCGCGAGAAGCTCCGACATGCTTCGAGTATCCCGTCCACGCACCGCTGGTCCCACCTCCAAGATGTCGGCATAAGACGACATCCCCTTACATCATGGAAATAGTCGCGAACTCGGTGACGCACTTCGGCTGAACAAGAGTGACGACACCGACCACTGGAGCTGAGTTGGTCCTGGATACGAACCCGGCCAGGGCGCCGCGCGGCCTGGACGACGCCGCGGTGATCCGCCGCTCACGGGAGGACCCGGCGGCCTTCGCCGCGCTGTTCGACCGGCACGCGCCCGCGCTGCACCGCTACGTCGCCCGGCGGCTGGGCGACTCGCTGGCCGACGACATCGTGGCGGAGACCTTCCTGGCCGCCTTCAGCAAGCGCGACCGCTACGACCTCGGGCGCGCCGACGCCCGTCCCTGGCTGTACGGCATCGCCGCCAACCTGATCGGCGGCCACCGCCGTACCGAGGAACGGCACTACCGGGCGCTGGCCAGGACCGGCGTGGACGAGGTGGCGGAGAGCTACGCCGACCGGGTCGCGGCCCGCGTGTCGGCGTCGGCCGCGCACCGGTCCCTGGCCAGGGCGCTGGCCCGGCTGTCGGCCGAGGACCGTGAGGTGCTGCTGCTCTTCGCCTGGGCCGAGCTGAGCTACGAGGAGGTGGCCGCCGCGCTCGGCGTCCCGGTCGGCACGGTCCGGTCGCGGCTGCACCGGGCCAGGAAACGTACCCGCGCCGCGCTGGGCGGCGTCGACCCGTCCGCGCTCAGTGAGGAGGCCGCCGGTGAATGACCTCGTGGACGACATCAAGGCGCTGCGCTCGTTCCGCGGCGACGCGCCCGAGCCCGACGCCGCGCGGCTCGCCGCCCTGCGCGACCGCCTCGCCACCACCACCGCTACGGCTACTGCCCCAGGCGCACCCGCGCCCAGGTCCGCCGGCCGGCGCGCCCCGTTCGCCCGGCGGGCCCTGCTCAGCGGCGCGCTGGCGGCGGCCGTCGCGGCCGCGGTGCTGCTGACCGCGCCCGACGCCACCGAACCCGCGCCCGGCGGCACCCCGTCGACGGCGGTGGCCGAGCCCCGGCCGGGCTCCATCACGCTGCTGGAACAGGCGGCCCTGGTGGCCGAGCGGCGCTCCTTCTCCGCGCCCCGCCCCGACCAGTGGGTCTACACCAGGACGAAGAGCATCCAGCCCGCCGACGGCGCTGAGTCGATCATGGAAGGCTGGATCAGGTACGACGGCAAGCAGCTGGCCAGGGTCAGCCCGCGCACCGGGCAGCTCAGGGTGGAGGACGTACCGCCCGACCCGGGCGACGACGACCTGTCGCCGCAGCAGTATCACCACAAGCTGCTCGCCCTGCCCACCGACCCGGTCAAGCTGCTGGCCAAGGTCACCAAGGACCGGCACTGGATCGACTACCCCAAGGAGGAGGCCCCGAGCAGGCAGCCGAACGACGAGCGGGCGTTCCGCGTGCTCACGCTCTACCTGGGCCAGCAGGCCGTCATGCCGCCCAGGTTGGAGGCCGCCATCTACCGGGCGCTGGCCAGGATCCCGGGGGTGAAGGTGGCCACCGGCGTGCGCGACGCGATGGACCGGGAGGGCCTGGCCATCTACTACGAGCCGAAGGGCCAGGGGGTCTCGACGCGCTACTTCGTCCTCGACCCTCAGACGTACCGGCTGCTCGGCGAGCGTACGGTGTGGCACCGCGACGAATGGTGGCCCGGCTCCGAGGACAAGGCGCCCAAGCTCATCTTCCGGGCCGGCAGCCAGTGGGCGTTCGCCAAGATCACCAGCGCGATCGTCGACCGGGCGGGGGATCGCCGGTAAGTCCCCTAGGGGATGTCCCGTGCGCCTGGCGGCGTACGGGACTCACCGCCGCTACGCCGCCAGAGGCATCGACGATGACCACTGGCGGGCGACGACCGGGAGGGTGGCGGTCGGCCACCATCGGATCATCACGAGAACGAGGAGATCCGAGATGAGCACCGCCACCTTCACCGTCGCCCCCCGTCCCGAAGCCCCCGCCGGCCCGCCGAAGCTCGACCGCGAGGAGCTGCGCATGGCTCAGCAGGAGACGCTCGACACGCCGCGCATGAAGTACAGCCTGCTGGCCAAGATGATGTTCAAGCCGGTGGACGTCATGTACGGCAAGCGGGGTTCGTTCACCAAGTTCGCCATGCTGGAGATCATCGCCCGGGTCCCTTACCAGGCCTGGGAGCGCATGGGCTACTGGGCGGTGCACCGTCACGCCGGCCGTTCCGTGCTGGCCAAGCGGGTCTTCGAGCGGATCGTGGAGGCCCGCGCCGACCAGGACAACGAGCAGTGGCATCTGCTGATCATGCAGGACCTGATCCAGCGGCAGGGGCTCAGACAGAACTGGCTGCTGCACAAGGCGGCGCCCTGGCTGATCGCGTTCTTCTACTACCACGTCTCGTGGGTGTTGTTCCTGGTCAGGCCGGACTGGAGCTACCGGCTCAACGCCGAGTTCGAGGACCACGCCGAGCACGAGTACATGACGTTCGTGGCGGAGAACCCGGATCTGGACTTCGTCCCCGACCCGGGCACGTACGCCGACGAGTACGGCCGCTACCGCTCGGTGGCCGACCTGCTCCGGCAGATCGGCCACGACGAGCGGATGCACAAGCTGGACAGCCTGGAGAGCATGCGCGAGCCCCGCGTCCGCTAGACCTTGACGGGCTCCTGGACGGGGGCGGGCGCCGCCGGCCGCAGCACGATCACCGCGAGCAGCGCGGCGGCCACGCTGAAGGCGGCGCCCACCCAGGAGCCGACGTGCATGGCCGAGGTGAAGGCCTCGTTGGCGGCCGGGCCGTAACCGAGCAGGTGCGCCTGCCCGATCGACTCACCGGCCGCCGGGGGCAGCCCGGGGGGCAGGGACGAGGTGTACTGGCCGGCCAGCACGCTGCCCAGCACCGCGATGCTCATCGCCATGCCGACCTGCTGCACGGTGTCGTTGAGCGCCGAGCCGACGCCGGCGTGCTGCAGCGGGATCGCGCCCATCAGCGAGGCGTAGGCGGCCGGGCCCATGGTTCCGGCCCCGATGCCCATCATGACGAGCCCGGTGAGCAGGGGCAGGTACCCGGTGGTGGTGGCCATGACGACGAACCCGCCGGAGATCACCAGCAGGCCCACCCCGACCAGCACCCGGTTGCTGACCTTCTGGCCCAGCCCGGCGCCGATGCCGTTGAACACGGCGGCGGCGATGGCGTACGGCAGCATCGCCAGCCCGGCCTGCATCGCCTGGTAGCCCAGCACGAACTGCAGGTACTGGGTGAGCATGAGCATCACCGCGCCGGCGCCGAACGACATCAGCAGGATGGAGAACGAGGCGCCGCTGAAGTTGCGGTTGGCGAACAGGTGCAGCGGCAACATCGGCTGCTTCTGCTTGCGCTCCCAGAGCACGAAGGCGCCCAGCGCGACCACGGCGACCGCGATGATCGGCCAGTTCCATTCACGCTCGATGATGACGTAGACGGCCGCTGTCAGACCCACGACCGACAGGACGACGCCGACCAGGTCGATCTTCCTGCCCTCGGCCTTGCTCTCGGGCATGAGCACGAAGGCGGCCACGATCGCGACGGCCGCGATCGGGATGTTGATCAGGAAGACCGAGCCCCACCAGAAGTTCTGCAGCATGAGGCCGCCGAGCGTCGGCCCGGACACCATGCCGACCAGCGCGACCGCGCTCCAGGCGGCCATGGCCTTGCGGCGCTCGTCCTCGTCGAAGACGGTCATCAGGATCGACAGGGTCGAGGGCATGACCAGGCAGCCGCCGACGCCCATGAGCGCCCGCGCGGCGATGAGCTGCCACGGCTCGGTGACGAGCACAGCGAGCAGCGAGGCGCCGCCGAAGATCACCAGGCCGATCACCAGGAAGAGCCGGCGGCCGTAGCGGTCGGACAGGCTGCCGGAGGTGAGCAGCAGTCCGGCGTAGGCCAGCACGTACGCGTCGATGATCCATTGGATGTCCGACTGGTTCGCGCCGAGTTCCTGATACAGCTTCGGGATCGCCAGGTTGAGCACCGTGTTGTCGACGACCAGAACCAACAGGGCGAGACAGAGGACGACGAGGATCCACCAGCGGCGGGGGTCCCGCTCCACGCCCGCTTCCGCTCGTACAGTGTTCGAGTTCACTCGCACAGTGTACGAGACAACTCGCACACTGTGCGAGAGGATTTAATCTGGAGCTATGACCGGCAAGCAGTTCTCCTCCGTCTGGCTCCGCGAGCCGCGCAAGACCACCAGCCCGGGTCGCAGCCGCGAAGAGATCATCGCCGCCACGCTGGAACTGCTCGACGCCGAAGGGCTCAACGGGCTGAGCATGCGCAAGCTCGGCGCCAAGCTGAGCGCGGGCGCCACCAGCCTCTACTGGTACGTGGCGAACAAGGACGAACTGCTCGAACTGGTCTACGACGAGATCTGGGGCGACATCGAGCTACCCGATCCCGCCGCCACGCACTGGCGCCAAGGCGCCGCCCTGCTGGCCCGCAGCATGCGGGCGGCGATCCTGCGCCACCCCTGGTCGGCCGACCTCATCGGCCGCATGGCCGCACTCGGTCCCAACGCGCTCGGCCTGACCGAGAAGATGCGCCAGATGTTCTCCCACGCCGGGTTCGCCGGGCTGGAGATCGACTACGCCAACTCCACGCTCACCGCGTACGTGTTCGGCATCACGATCCCCGAGGTCGCCTGGAACAACACGATGGCTGACCGGGAGTACGACCCGGAGGAGATGCGCTCGGCCCTGATCAAGGCCGCCGCCGACTTCCCCGACCTGCTGGCCAGCGCCGACCAGGTGATCGACGCCGAACCCGGCGAGATGCGCGCGATGGCTTTCGAGTTCGGCCTGGCCTCCGTGCTCGATGGCCTTGAGAGGCGGCTGGTGACGTAGCAGGATCCGGAGCATGAGCGATTTCCGCGCAGCCCGCGACTTCCTGCTCGGCGCCGACTCCGCGACGGCGCGCCGCGACTTCCGCTGGCCGGAGCCGGCCGAGTTCAACTGGGCGCTCGACTGGTTCGACGGCGTGCTGGCCGCGGAGAACCCCGAGGGCGTGGCGCTGACGATCGTCGGCGGCGCTGCCGGCCGGGTGTCCTTCACCTTCGCCGAGTTGTCCGCCCGTACCGGACAGGTCGCGAACTGGCTGCACGAGCAGGGCGTGCGGCGCGGCGACCGGATCCTGCTGATGCTCGGCAACCAGCCGGAGCTGTGGGAATCGCTGCTGGCCGCGATGAAGCTGGGCGCGGTGATCATTCCGGCCACGACGTTGCTGACCGGCAAGGACGTCGCCGAGCGGATCGAGCGGGGCGGCGTGTCCCACGTGATCGCCAACGCGGCCGACGCGGGCAAGTTCGGCGACGGCGGCGTCACCCGCATCGCCGTCGGCGACGCCTACGGCTGGCTGCCGTACCACGAGGCCTACGGGGCGAGCGAGCGCTTCACGCCCGACGGCGTCACCCGCGCGGACGACACGCTGCTGCTCTACTTCACCTCGGGCACGACCTCCCAGCCGAAGCTGGTCGAGCACACCCACGCCTCCTATCCGGCCGGGCACCTGTCCACCATGTTCTGGATCGGGCTGCGGCCCGGCGACGTGCACCTGAACGTGTCCTCGCCCGGCTGGGCCAAGCACGCCTGGAGCAACGTGTTCGCGCCGTGGAACGCCGGGGCCACCGTGCTGGTCCACGACTACCAGCGATTCTCGGCCGCCGGGCTGCTGGAGGTGCTGCGCGACGAGCGGGTGACCACGTTCTGCGCGCCGCCGACCGTGTGGCGCATGCTCATCCAGGAGGACCTGACCGCCTGGAAGCTGCCGCTGCGCACGGCGGTGGCGGCCGGCGAGCCGCTCAACCCGGAGATCATCGACCAGGTGAGCAAGTCGTGGGGCATCACGATCAGGGACGGCTACGGCCAGACCGAGACCACCGCCCAGATCGGGAACGCGCCGGACGAACCGGTCAAGCCTGGCTCGATGGGGCGGCCGCTGCCCGGGTACCGGATCGTGCTCGTCGACCCGGTCACCGGCGAGCAGGGGGACGACGGGGAGATCTGCCTGCCGCTCGACGATGGCCGCCCCTTGGGCCTCATGTCCGGATATGTCGGCGGATCTGGTGAAGCGATGCGAGACGGGTTCTATCACACGGGTGACGTGGCGACCCGCGACCACGACGGCTACATCACCTACGTCGGACGCACCGACGACGTGTTCAAGGCCTCCGACTACCGGATCTCCCCGTTCGAGCTGGAGAGCGTGCTGCTGGAGCACGCGGCCGTGGCCGAGGCGGCCGTGGTGCCCGCCCCCGACCCGGTGCGGCTGGCCGTGCCGAAGGCGTTCGTCACCCTCGCCCCCGGCCACGAGCCCGATGAGGCGACCGCGCGCTCGATCTTCGAACACTGCCGCCGCGAGCTGGCCCCGTACAAGCGGGTGCGCCGGCTGGAGTTCGGCGAGCTGCCCAAGACGATCTCCGGCAAGATCCGCCGCGTCGAGCTGCGCGTACGCGAGCCCCGGCGCGAATTCAGAGAGGACGAGTTCCGCGACTGACACCGATCCCAGGAACGCGCGGACTTTCCCCGAAGTCGGTTTCAAACTGTAAATCGGTGCATGGCCGTTTTTACAGGCTGATCGGCTAAGCTCTGCCCGTGCTGCCCACCATTGCCGACGTCCTCGCCCTGGAGACCGTGCGCCGGGGCAACCCGCGCGTGGTCGCGGGCGCCGACCGGCTCGATACCAAAGTGCGGTGGGTGCACGTCGGCGAGATCGCCGACATCGCCCACCTGCTACGCGGCGGAGAGCTCGTGCTCACCACTGGCGTGGCACTGCCCGACGACCCGGAGAAGCTCGCCGATTACATCGGCGAGCTTTCCTCTGTCGGGGCCTCCGGGCTCATCGTGGAGCTCGGGCGCAGGTTCGTCCGCGAGCTGCCCAGGGCCGTGATCAAGTCGGCTGAGGAACACGGGCTGCCGGTCGTCGTGCTGGCCCGCGAGACCCCGTTCGTGCAGATCACCGAGTCCGTGCACGCGCGCATCATCGACATCCAGCTCGAGGAGCTGCGGGCCTCCGAGCAGCTGCACGAGGTCTTCACCGAGCTGTCGGTCGAAGGCGCCTCGCCGGCCGAGGTGCTGGCGCAGGTCGCGCGGCTGTCGAACCGTCCGGTGCTGCTGGAGAACCTGGCGCACCAGGTGCTGGCCTGCGAATCCGCGGGCCGCGACACGGGAACCCTGCTGGCCGGCTGGGAGACCAGGTCACGTGCCGTCGCCCCGGCCGAGCGCACCGCCTACGACCCGGCCTCCGGCTGGCTCGTCACCACGGTCGGCGCGCGCGGCCAGGACTGGGGCCGGCTGATCCTGCTCTGCGAGACCCCGCCGTCGCCGCGCGACATGGTGCTGGCCGAACGCGCCGCCACCACGCTCGCCCTGGGCCGCCTGCTCGAACGCCACCAGGAATCGCTCGAACGCCAGGCCCACGGCACGATCATCACCGGCATACTCACCCACGCCTACGCGGACCCGGACGAGGCCGCCGCCCGCGCCCGCGCCGTCGGCGTCCCGCTCACCGGACGCCGTCTGATCAGCGTGGTGATCAGGCCGACCGACCCCGTCGACCAGGCCATCGACGGCCAGGCGCAGCTCGGCGAACTGGCCGAGGCCACCGCCGCCGCCTGCCGCGACGCCCGCCTGCCCGCCCTGGTCGGCGCGCTCGACCAGGAGCGGATCGGCGTCCTGCTGCCGCTGCCGCCGCGCACCCAGGCCGAGCCCGCGCTGACCACGCTGACCGAGCGGCTGCGCATGCTGTGGCGTCCCGGCTCGGCGTTCGTGCTCGCCGCCGGCTCGGTGGTGGAATCGATCAGGGACGTACGCCGCAGCTTCCTCGAAGCCGAGCAGGTGGCCGACGTCGCGGTCCGCCAGCCCGACGGCCGGGCCTTCTACCGGCTGCCCGACCTGCGCCTGCGCGGCCTGCTGCACCTGATGCGCGACGACAGCAGGCTGCAGACGTTCGCCGAGCGCGAGCTGGGCGCGCTGCTCGCGCACGACGCCCAGCGCGGCGGCGACCTCAGCCGGATCCTGCGCATCTACCTGGACGCCGGACGCAACAAGGCCGTCGCCGCGCAGAAGGCCCACCTGTCCAGGCCCGCCTTCTACGACCGGCTCCGCCGCCTGGAGCGCATCCTCGACACCGACCTGGACGACGTCGAGTCGTGCCTGTCACTGCACGTGGCGCTGCTGGCGCTGGAGTCCTTCCGAAGGGAGAACCGTTGAGAGCTCGTGACCACGGCATCGTCGTCGGCACCGGCACGCCCGGGCCGCTGAACGCCATCACCGACGTGGCGGGCGTGCTGGTCGGGCACACCACGCTGACCGAGGGCACCGCGCGTACCGGTGTCACCGTGGTGCGGCCGCACCCGGGCTCGGCCTACGACACGCCGGTGTACGCCGGGTTCCACTGGCTCAACGGCAACGGCGAGATGACCGGGCTGCCGTACCTGACCGACTTCGGGCAACTGCACTCGCCGATCGCGCTGACCAACACCTTCTCCGTCGGTGTGGTACGCGACGCGCTGGTCTCGCTGGAGATCGGCGGCCGGGGCGCCGGGGCCTGGTCCACCCCCGTGGTGGCCGAGACCTGGGACGGACGGCTCAACGACATCGACGCCCAGCACGTCGACCGCGAGCACGTGGCGTCCGCCTACCGTGAGGCCGCGTCCGGGCCGGTCGCGGAAGGCTCGGTGGGCGGCGGCACCGGGATGATCTGCCACGGGTTCAAGGGCGGCACCGGCACCGCCTCCCGGCTGGTCGACGACTACACGGTGGGCGTGCTGGTGCAGGCCAACCACGGCGCGCGCGACCGGCTGACGGTCAACGGGCGGCGCGTCGTCATGGACGACGTCCCCAAGCCCGGCCTCCCGGAGTCCGGCGCTCCCGAAGGGGCTGGGTCGATCATCGTGGTGATCGCCACGGACGCGCCGCTGCTGCCCCACCAGTGCCGCAAGCTCGCCCAGCGGGCCGGCCTCGGCGTGGCCAGGACCGGCGGCTCCGGCGAGACCACCAGCGGCGACGGCTTCATCTGCTTCTCCACCGGGAACCTGAACCTGCCGTCGAACTCCGTCGGCGTCGAGCAGCCCCGGCTGTTCCAGGTGAACGTGCTGGCCGACGCCTACCTCGACCCCTTCTACCACGCGGTCGTCGAGGCGACGGAGGAGGCCATCGTGAACGTCCTGGTGGCGGCGGACACGATGACCGGCGCCAACGGGGTCACCGCGCACGGCCTCGACGGCGGCCGCCTGGCCGACCTGCTGAAGCGCTGAGCTGTCGAAGCGCTGACCTGCCGATACGCTGAAACGCTGAGATGAGTGACATGTCTGACGTCCTGATGCCCGACCCGGCCGGCCTCGGCCGCATGCTCGCCACCGCGGGCGCCTTCGCCGTCCCCGTCCACGACGTGCGGCTGACCCCGGACGAGCTCGACCCCGGCCAGATCGTCTCCGGCTCGCCCACGACGTCCTCGCTCGAGCTGGGCGACGGCCGCGGCATCTGGGAGATCACCCCCGGCGTGGTGACGGACGTCGAGGCCGACGAGATCTTCGTGGTGTTGTCCGGCCGGGCCACGATCGCCGTCGAGGGCGGCGCCACGATCGAGGTCGGGCCCGGCGACGTGTGCCTGCTGGCCGAAGGCGCCAAGACCACCTGGACCGTGCACGAGACACTGCGCAAGGTCTACCAGGCCAGGTAGTACGCATCGACTCGCCCCGGGCCTGCCGGGCCTGGGGCGAGTCGCGCCCCTCTTGCCGGTGATCGCTTACCGTCCACCGAGCTCACCATCACCCGCACCCACCACCGACCCGCACCCGTCCCGCACCCTGGTCAGACCGTCACCCGATGGCCACGGGAGACCCGTCAGACCGTCACCTCGATGGCCGCCCGGAACCATCGGCCGCAGGAGACCCCTTCAGGCAGCGGTCATCGCCATGGCGCCCCGCACCTCGTCCAGGGTCAGCACCGCGCGCTCCCGCGCCCGCTCGTTCCCCGCGGCGAGCACCGCGCGCGCCTCGGCCTCGCCGATCTCGCTCCGCCGCCTCCTGATCGGCCGCAGGAACTCGTTGACCGCCTCGGTGACCACGCGCTTGAGCGTCGCCGCGCCCCCGTGCCCGATCTCGTCGGCGAGGTCCTGCGGCGTGCGGCCGAGGCAGAGCGCGGCCAGCGTGAGCAGGTTCGCCACCTCCGGCCGGCGCGTCTCGTCGAAGGTGACCAGCCGCTCCGAGTCGGTGCGGGCCTTGCGGATGAGCGCGGCGGTCTCGTCCTCGGTGGCCGACAGCGTGATCGCGTTGCCGCGGCTCTTGCTCATCTTGCCGCCGTCCAGGCCGTTGAGCAGCGGACGCGCGCCCATCATGGCCTCGGGCAGCGGAAAGACCGGCCCGTAGCGCTCGTTGAAACGGCGGGCCACCAGCCTGGTGAGCTCCAGGTGCGGAAGCTGGTCCTTCCCGACGGGGACCAGCGTGCCCTTGCAGAACAGGATGTCCGCCGCCTGGTGCACCGGGTAGGTGAACATGAGCCCGTTGACCGCCTGTTGCTTGCTGTGCGCGATCTCGTCCTTGACGGTGGGGTTGCGGCCCAGCTCGGCCACCGACACGAGGCTGAGGAACGGCAGCAGGAGCTGGTTCAGCTCCGGGACGGCGCTGTGCTGGAAGATCGTCACCTTGGCCGGGTCGAGCCCGATCGCCAGGTAGTCGAGCAGCAGCCCGGTGATGTTGCGCTGGATCTCACCGGGCCGGTCGCGATCGGTGATCACCTGGTAGTCGGCGATCAGCACGTACATCGGGTGTACGTCCTGCAACGCCACCCGGTTGGCCAGGGTGCCGAAATAGTGGCCCAGGTGCAGCGGCCCGGTCGGCCGGTCGCCGGTGAGTACGACGTGGTTCATGTGTGTTTCTCCATTCAGGTCGACGCCTGTCCCGGAGAAGCACACGAAAAAGGGCCGCCCCTGGGACGGCCCGCGTATGCGGAATTCAGCGGCCGTCTGTCGGCCGCCACCACATGCTGATGCGTGTCATACACCCATGGTATCCGTTTGGGATGTCAATCTCGTAACCTCTCGAACCGTTTAGCGTGTTTGGCTGCCTCGGGGACCTTGATCTCGCCAGGATGGTTCGGTCCGTTTTCCGCCCTCTGGAGATCTTCATGTCTCGACGCACCCTCGTCGGCGGCCTGGCCATGGCCGCAACCCTTACGGTGACCTCGTTGTCTCCCCCGGCGTCCGTCGCCGTGGCGGCGCAACGGGCCGCCGATTTTCCGACCGGCACGTTCCCGCTGGGCGAGCCCATCGTCCCCACCAAGACCGTGACCGCGGTGGCGCCCGGGATCGAGCTGTTCGACGTGAAGGCCGGCACGTCCACCGACGGCTACACCGTGACCGTGCTGATGCCCAGCGGCCGTGACTACGGCACCCGCGCCACCGCCGAGACCAAGCTGGCCGAGGTCGAGGCGCTCGGAGAGGTCGCCGAGCTGCAGGAAGTGGTACGCCCCAAGGTGGCCGACGCGCCGCAGCAGATCGTGTACATGGTGCGGGTGGGCGCCTGGTCGTTCAAGGACAAGCCGAAGGCCGACGAGATGGCCAAGAAGCTCAAGGACGCCGGCCTGAAGGTGAAGGTCGACTACCTGGGCGACGACGGCTTCAAGACCACCGGCCCGTGGAACGTCAAGGTCATCATGATCAACCCGAGGACGTTCCGCGGCTCGTACGTGGCCTCGCTCGGCGCCAGCGTGGCCGCACGGGAGACGGTCACGTCGATGGCGAAGGCGCGGCAGGCGCTGCTCGGCGTCAACGGCGGGTTCTTCAACATCCACACCTCGCCCGCGCTGCGCGGCGAGCCCGTCGGCGCGTCCGTGGTCGGCGGCAAACTGCTCAGCGAAGCCGTTCCCGGACGTTCCGCCATCGTCCTGAAGGGCCGCACGGCCCGCATCACCGAGCTCAAGTCCACCGTCACGGCCATCTCGCAGGACGGCGAGAAGCTGGCCGTCAACGGCGTCAACCGCGCCGCCGCCACCGACGAACTGGTCCTGTACACGGAGGAGTACGGGGCCAAGACGCCGAACGACAACGGCTCGGACGTCGTGCTCGACGCCAACGGCAAGGTCGTCAAGCTCGTCCCCGCCGGCGGCAAGGTCCCGGCCGGCATGCGCGTGCTGCACGGCTCCGGTCTCGCCTCCGACTGGCTGAACGAGCACGCCTGGGAAGGCTGGACGGTCAAGGTCGACACCAAGGTGGTGGATGTACGGACCGGTAAGTCGCTCAAGCTCACCCCGGACCTGAACATCATCGCCGGCGGCGTCGGCCTGGTACGCAACGGCAAGGTCAAGATCACCGCTAAGCGTGACGGGCACGACTCGATCAACATGATCCTCCGCCGCCACCCGCGCACCCTCGTCGGCACGACCCGCAACGGCAGCCTCATCCTGGCCACCATCGACGGCCGCAAGCCCGGAGTGACGGTCGGCGCGAACTTCCTCGAAGCGGCCAGAATGATGCGATGGCTGGGCGCCACGCAGGCCATCAACCTGGACGGAGGCGGGTCTACTTCGATGGTGGTGGGCGGCAAGGTCGTCAACCAACCGTCGGACGGCCGCGAACGCGGCATCGGCGACGCCCTCCTGGTCCTCCCCCAGTAACCCCTCCCCGCCGGACCCTAACGC